>NZ_JBNNWO010000068.1:0-1009 GCF_050281105.1 Methylobacterium sp. NPDC080182 | reverse complement strand
CCCACCCGGACGCGCTCGCCTACGTCCTGCACACCTCCGGCTCCACCGGCACCCCCAAGGCCTGCGCCAACACCCACGCCGCCCTCGCCAACCGCCTCGCCTGGATGGCCGACCATCTGCGCGTCGGTGCCCACGACACCATCCTGCACAAGACCCCCGTCTCCTTCGACGTCGCCGTCTGGGAGATCCTCCTCCCCCTCGTCACCGGCGCACGCCTCGTCCTGGCGCCACCCGGCGCCCACCGCGACCCCGACGCCATCGCACGCCTCATCGGCCGGCACGCCGTCACCCTCCTGCACTTCGTGCCCGCCCAGCTCTCGGCCGCCCTCGCCGCCGGCGCCCTCGACGACACCGCCAGCCTCACCCGACTGATCGCCAGCGGCGAGGCCCTGCCGCCCGACCTCGCCCGCGCCGTCGCCGCCCGCACCGGCGCGCGGGTGCACAACCTCTACGGACCCGCCGAGGCCGCCATCGACGTCACCGCCTGCGACGTCGCAGCCTGGGATGGCGCCTGCGACGACGCCTGCGACGCCGGGCCCGCCCCCGGGCCGCGCGTGCCGATCGGCGCGCCCATCGCCAACCTGCGCCTGCACGTCCTCGACGACGCCCTCCACCCGGTGCCGGTCGGCGTCGTCGGCGAGCTCTACATCGGCGGCCTCGGCCTCGCCCGGGGCTACCGCGGCCAGCCCGGCCTGACCGCCGCGCGCTTCGTGCCCGACCCGGAGGCCGGGCGCGGCGGCGCGCCAGCCGGGGCGCGGCTGTACCGCACCGGCGACCGGGCGGCGTGGCGGGCGGACGGGCAGCTCGACTACCGCGGGCGGGCGGACGATCAGGTCAAGATCCGCGGCCAGCGCGTGGAGCCGGGCGAGGCGGCCGCCGCGCTGCGGGCGCTGCCGGGTGTCGCCGAGGCGGCGGTGGTCGCCCGTCCCGGTCCGGACGGGGGGCTGCGGCTGGTGGGCTACGCGGTGCCGGCGGCCGGCGGCGCGCTCGACGAGCCCGCGCTGCAGCG
>NZ_JBNNWO010000067.1:0-1106 GCF_050281105.1 Methylobacterium sp. NPDC080182 | reverse complement strand
CGGCTCTCGTTGTAGTGCCGCCGCCACGTCTCGATCTTGCTCCTCGCGTCGGCCAACGACAAGAACCAGTTCGCGTTCAGGCACTCGTCGCGCAGACGGCCGTTGAACGACTCGACCAGCGCGTTGTCGGTCGGCTTGCCAGGCCGTGAGAAGTCCAACGTGACGCCGTTCTCGTAGGCCCAGCGGTCGAGGGCTTTCGAGACGAACTCAGGCCCGTTATCGACCTGAATCGCGCACGGTGCTCCGCGCAGCAGCGCCAAGCGGCCGACGACAGCCACGACCTGTTCGCCTTTGATGCCCTGGTCGACCTCGATCGCCAGTGCCTCGCGCGTGAACGCATCGACGACCGTCAGGGCTCTCAGCCGGCGGCCGTCGAACAGCGCATCGGAGACGAAGTCCATCGACCAGCGCTCGTTCGGCCGGAGCGCAGCAGGCTGACGCTCACGGTGTGCCGCGCTGACGTGCCGGCGCGGCCGCTTGAGCCTCAGGCTGAGGCCCTCGTCCCGGTAGAGGCGGTGGACCCTCTTATGGTTCACCCGCCAGCCCTCTCGGCGCAGCAGGATGTAGATCCGGAAGTAGCCGTAGCGCACCCGGCTCTTGGCCAGATCGCAGATGCGCATTCGCAGCGGTGCCTGATCGGGCTTGGTCGAGCGGTAGCGGACGCCCGACCGGCCGACGCCGAGCGCGGCGCAGCCGCGCCGCTCGCTCACCCCGTGCGCCTCCTGAACCTGGTGCACGAGCTCGCGTCGCCGAGCAGGCGTCAGAGCTTTTTTGCGAGCACGTCCTGCAGGATGTGCTTGTCGAGGCTCAGATCGGCCACGAGCTGCTTGAGCTTGCGGTTCTCCTCCTCAAGCTGCTTCAGCCGACGTAGCTCGCCCGTGCCGAGCCCGCCATAGAGCTTCTTCCAGCGGTAAAATGTCTGTTCGGAGATGCCCATCCGGCGCAGCACCTCCGCGACCGGTGTCCCCGTCTCGGCCTGCTTCAGCGCGAAGGCGATCTGCTCCTCGGTGAACCTGCTCTTCTTCACGGCTCTGCTCCTCCCATCAGGGTCTCACAAAACCGGAAAACTCGCACTCAGGCCGGACCAAAGCGATGGGGGGACGTCA
>NZ_JBNNWO010000066.1:0-1148 GCF_050281105.1 Methylobacterium sp. NPDC080182 | reverse complement strand
CGACCGAGGTGTAGCGATGGAAGAGCGTCTGACCCGCCGGACATCGGTAGGTATTGTCCTGACGACGGTAGAGGAAATCATCCTTGCCGAAGCGCCCGACGGCCTTCGCGCCCGAGGTCATCGGCCGGGGCAGCGTCACGGCGATGCCGGCGCGTTCGCAGGCTAGGATCTGTTCACTGGAATAGTAACCCCGGTCAGCCACGGCATTGAGCGTGTCCGCTTCCAGAGCCTCTTTGGCCCTCGCGGCCATGCCGCCGAGCTGCGCCCGGTCCGAGCCGGCATTGGTGACCGCGTGCGCGACGATCAGGTGATGCTCGGTCTCGACCGCCACCTGGACGTTGTAACCCACCACGCCCGATCCACGGCCGCTGGTGGCCATGGATCGCGCATCGGGATCGGTCAGCGAGACCTGCCGGTCGGGCGCGGCCTTCATCTGCTCCTCCAACCCCGCCAGCCGCTCCATCTCCTGCCCGAGGCGGGCGATCTTCTCCTTCAGCCGCTCCACCTTGGCTGCGAGTTCCGGCGTAGGATCCTGACGATCGGCTGTGTCGAGCTGCGAGAGGTAGCGTGACACGCTCTCCTCGATCTGCTGGCGGCGCCGGTCGAGCTTGCCTTGCGTGAAGTTGCGGTCGCGATTGTTGACCGCCTTGAACTTCGAGCCGTCGATCGCGACGCGCGTCCCCGTCAGAAGGCCCATCGTGCGGCACAGGGCGACAAAGCGGGCACAGACTCGCCCGATGGCGGGGCCGTTCTGCCGACGGAACTCGGCAATGGTCTTATGATCGGGCGATAGCCGGCCGGTCAGCCACATGACCTCGACGTTGCGGCCCGCCTCGCGCTCCAGCCGTCGGCTCGACGGGACCCGGTTGAGATAGCCGTAGACGTACAGCTTCAGCAGGGCGGCCGGATGGTAGCCCGGTCGACCCGTGCATGCCGCATCGACGCCCGCAAAGCCGAGCGCGCCGAGTTCCAGGGCCTCCACGAAGGCATCGACGACGCGGACAGGGTTGTCCTCGGCGATCCAGTCTTCCAGGCAAGGCGGAAATAGCGTCGTCTGATCGCGCTCGGCACCGACAACGAACCGTCCCATGCCGTCCTCCGGTCGTGCAGAGGAAGGCTACCACCATCGGGGTTTTGACACAGCCAGG
>NZ_JBNNWO010000065.1:0-1165 GCF_050281105.1 Methylobacterium sp. NPDC080182 | reverse complement strand
ATACCAATCCTTGTTGAGCACGACTCATGGGGTAGCGTCGGCGGCTGTGGGGTGATTCTATCCTCGGGTTTGGAGCCTCAGGAGGATGGGATGGCCGCTCCGGTGCCGCTGCGGTTGGACTTTGACGCCGAGGCCCTGCGCGCCCTTGCGAAGGGATCGCGTGATCCCGCCCAGACCCGGCGCCTGCTGGCGCTGTCGGCGATCTACGCGGGCGGCTCGCGCTCAGACGCCGCTGCGCTCGGCGGGGTCGGTCTGCAGACGGTGCGCGACTGGGTCGTGGCGTTCAACGCGCAGGGACCGGACGGTCTGATCGACCGCAAGGCCCCCGGCGCCCGCCCACGCCTGAACGTCGAGCAGCGGGAGGCGCTGCGTGCCCTGGTCGAGCAGGGCCCGATGCCCGCCGCCCACGGGGTGGTGCGCTGGCGGCTGGTCGACCTCGCCCAGATCTTGTTCGAGGATCACAGTGTGTCGGTCTCCGAGCAGACCTTGAGCCGGGTCCTGCGGGGCATGGGCTATCGGAAGCTCTCGGCGCGCCCGCGCCATCACGCCCAAGACCCGGACGCCATCCCCGCTTTTAAAAAGTCTTCCCCGCCCGCCTGGCGCAGATCGCCCAAGCTGTCGGCGGCAAACCGATAGAAGTCTGGTTTTCCGACGAGGCGCGGGTCGGGCAGAAGAACACGATCACCCGCCGCTGGACACGCCGCGGCACGCGCCCGTCGGCGCCCAAGGACCAGCGCACCGCCTCCGCCTACATCTTCGGGGCGATCTGCCCGGCCAAGGGGACGGGGGCCGGGCTCGTCATGCCCCGCTGCACCACCGAGGCGATGAGCCTGCATCTGGCCGAGATCGCCCGGACCGTCGCCCCCGGCGCGCACGCCGTGCTGCTGCTCGATCAGGCCGGATGGCACATGACGAAGAAACTGGCCGTGCCCGCCAACATCACGCTGCTGCCCTTGCCGTCCCGCTCACCCGAACTCAACCCGGTCGAGAACCTGTGGCAGTTCATGCGCGACAACTGGCTGGGCAATCGCGTCTTCAAATCCTACACCGATATCCTCGACCATTGCTGCGATGCGTGGCGGCGCCTCATCGACCAGCCCTGGCGCATCATGTCCATCGGACTGCGCGCTTGGGCTCATAGGTTCTGATCAATGAGAGTTGGTAT
>NZ_JBNNWO010000064.1:0-1191 GCF_050281105.1 Methylobacterium sp. NPDC080182 | reverse complement strand
ATGGGCAAGGAAAAGTTCTCCCGCACCAAGCCGCACTGCAACATTGGCACGATCGGCCACGTCGATCACGGCAAGACGTCTCTGACGGCGGCGATCACGAAGGTCCTGGCCGAGACGGGCGGGGCGACGTTCACGGCCTACGACCAGATCGACAAGGCGCCTGAGGAGAAGGCGCGCGGGATCACGATCTCGACGGCGCACGTGGAGTACGAGACGCAGAACCGTCACTACGCGCACGTGGACTGCCCCGGCCACGCCGACTACGTGAAGAACATGATCACGGGCGCGGCGCAGATGGACGGCGCGATCCTGGTGGTGTCGGCGGCCGACGGCCCGATGCCGCAGACCCGCGAGCACATCCTGCTGGCCCGCCAGGTCGGCGTCCCGGCGCTGGTGGTGTTCCTCAACAAGGTCGACATGGTCGACGACGAGGAGCTCCTGGAGCTGGTCGAGCTGGAGGTGCGCGAGCTGCTGTCGAAGTACGACTTCCCCGGCGACGACATCCCGATCACCAAGGGCTCGGCGCTGATGGCGCTGGAGGACAAGGAGCCGAAGATCGGCAAGGAGGCGGTCCTGGCGCTGATGGCGACGGTGGACGCCTATATCCCGCAGCCGGAGCGTCCGATCGACATGCCGTTCCTGATGCCGATCGAGGACGTGTTCTCGATCTCGGGCCGCGGCACGGTGGTGACGGGTCGCGTCGAGCGCGGCATCGTGAAGGTGGGCGAGGAAGTCGAGATCGTCGGCATCCGGGCGACCACCAAGACGACGGTGACGGGCGTGGAGATGTTCCGCAAGCTGCTCGACCAGGGGCAGGCGGGCGACAACGTCGGCGTGCTGCTGCGCGGCACGAAGCGCGAGGACGTGGAGCGCGGCCAGGTCGTGTGCAAGCCGGGTTCGGTGAAGCCGCACTCGAAGTTCAAGGCCGAGGCGTACATCCTGACCAAGGAGGAGGGCGGCCGCCACACGCCGTTCTTCACCAACTACCGGCCGCAGTTCTACTTCCGGACCACGGACGTGACCGGGATCTGCACGCTGCCGGAGGGCACCGAGATGGTGATGCCGGGCGACAACGTGACCATGGACGTGGCGCTGATCGTGCCGGTGGCCATGGAGGAGAAGCTGCGCTTCGCCATCCGCGAGGGCGGCCGCACCGTCGGCGCCGGCGTCGTCGCCGCCATCAACGACTGA
>NZ_JBNNWO010000063.1:0-1269 GCF_050281105.1 Methylobacterium sp. NPDC080182 | reverse complement strand
GCAGGCGACCACGGTAGGGTCAGCGACTGGGGTGAAGTCGTAACAAGGTAGCCGTAGGGGAACCTGCGGCTGGATCACCTCCTTTCTAAGGATGCTGACAGCAGGATGACCGGTCTCCGGTCCGCTCCTCGGACGGCGTCATTAGGATATCAGGGCTCAGTCAGAGCCCCTTGGCGGGACAGATGCCGCCCTCGTTTCTCTTCCTCACCAGATAGCGCGATCGCCGGAGCGGTCCGACCGTGGCTCAGGCTATGGTCCGGTCCGCGACAGCTCGATCGTACTGGGCCTGTAGCTCAGGTGGTTAGAGCGCACCCCTGATAAGGGTGAGGTCGGACGTTCGAGTCGTCCCAGGCCCACCATGGACGGGAGGCTTTTGCCTGCGGCTTGACCCTTTGGGGCCATAGCTCAGCTGGGAGAGCGCGTGCTTTGCAAGCATGAGGTCGTCGGTTCGATCCCGTCTGGCTCCACCACTTTTTGGGACTTGAGGCTGCTCCTGCAGCTTCGCTCAATGAGACGGTGTCGAGCCCGCTATCTGGAACATGCGTTTGCCGCAGCAATGATCAGCGAGGACCGTCAGGTTCGGTTGGACGTGCTGTTTGGCGAAGACATCAGTGACATCGTGAAGAGGGAATGTGGCCGTTGGGGCAGCGAAAGCTGTGAACCCTGGCGGTCATGTTCGGCAAGCATACGGTGGTGGGTCCGGAAACGGATCTGCCACTGGTCTTTTTGTGACCGTGTCAGACTTTTGCGCTGGATCCACTGGACCCAGTCACAAAAGAACGGACATCGATCACGAGAGCGATCAAGTGCCTTAAGAGCATTCGGTGGATGCCTTGGCGCTGAGAGGCGATGAAGGACGTGGTACGCTGCGATAAGCCTTGGGGAGCTGCGAACGAGCTTTGATCCAGGGATTTCCGAATGGGGAAACCCACCTTCGACCTTCCGTATGGCGGCTGCAGACAGATCTTCGGATCGGCCTGCGGCTCTCATACGGTTGGTCATGTGAAGGTATCAAATCCTGAATTCATAGGGGTTTGAAGCGAACCCGGGGAACTGAAACATCTCAGTACCCGGAGGAAAGGACATCAACGAGACTCCGTCAGTAGTGGCGAGCGAACGCGGATCAGGCCAGTGCCTGTGTTGAGTTTACCGGAACGGTCTGGAAAGGCCGGCGCGATGGGTGACAGCCCCGTACGGGACGGACGATACACAGGACTCGAGTAGGGCGGGACACGTGAAATCCTGTCTGAACATGGGGGGACCACCCTC
>NZ_JBNNWO010000062.1:0-1998 GCF_050281105.1 Methylobacterium sp. NPDC080182 | reverse complement strand
AGGGTGGAATTCGGCTGGTCCGCTTCCGAGCGACAAGGCACCGGAGCGGACATCGAACCCGTATCCAACCAAGACAGACCTTCAACCCGAAGCACGGCAGGCGTAGGCTACCGAGGTAGCAACACAACCATTTTGTGGTCCGGCTGCGCGGCGGGGATGAAGGTCACCTGTTCATAGCGCACCCTGCCGTCGTCGGGGTGGTTAAATACCCGCGCGCCGCCTTCCCGCGCTTGCACAGCATGGTCGTTCCAGAATGTCGTGAACTCGGCGCTGCCCTGGCGTAGCTCGTCAATCAGTTCCACCATGGCGGGGTCGTCCTGGTTGCGAACGGTGTCGGCACGGAACTCCGCTGCGACACGGCGAGCGCGCTGCTCCCAGTCATGAATGAAGCGGCGTGCGGTCCGGTGGAGAAACACGAACCGCAGCAAACACAATTCGCCGCTATCGTACCACGGCGCGAACAGCCGCCCGGCGGCCTCGTTCCAACCACCCGCCCGCCAAAGGCGATCGAGGAAGTAGGCCGGGGCCGACAGGGTGCTGAGCGTCTCCAACAGTTCAGCCGGAGCAGCGGGCGGCATCCTCGCCACGGGCGCCGCCGGGTCGCCCCGCCGCGTCAACTCGAACAGGTAGGCCCGTTCCGCCGGGTTCAGACGGAGCGTGTCCGCAAGTCGCGCCAGCGCGGCGGCCGACAGGGCGATGTCCCGGCCCTGCTCGACCCACGTGTACCACGTCGTGCTCAGGCCGCTGACCTGCGCCACCTCCTCACGCCGCAGGCCCGGCGTACGCCGACGGGTGTAGGCGCCGGGCGGCTGGCCGATGGCGGCGGGGGTCAACGCTTCCCGGCGGGCGCGGAGGAAGGCGCCGAGGAGACGGCGTTGGTCGGGCGGCAGGGCCATGCTGGTGGCGGGGATACCAGGATATTCAGCCAACTTGTACCAGCATGACGGCAGCATCAGGGTGGTGGCTCCACACGGAGCCCGACCATGACAACGCAACAGCACGCCTTCGTCGCTCAAGAGTATGGCGGCAGGGCACAAGACTACGTCGCAAGCGCCGTGCACAGCGGTGGAGGCGACCTCGACCAAGTGGAGGAGATCGTGCGCGGCTTGCGGGACGCGCGGGTGCTCGACCTGGGGTGTGGCGGCGGTCACGTCAGCTATCGCGCGGCCCCCCACGTGGCCGAGGTGGTCGCCTGCGACATCACCCGGCCCATGCTGGATGCCGTCGCGGCCACCGCCGCCGAGCGGGGGCTGACCAACATCACCGTCCAGCAAGCGCCCGCCGAAGCGCTGCCTTTCGCGGCCGGGTCGTTCGACGCCGTACTGTGCCGCTTCACCGCGCACCACTGGCAGGACTTGGAGGCCGGGCTGCGCGAGGCGCGCCGCGTGACGAAGCCGGGTGGGCGCGCCGTGTTCATAGACACAGTCGCCCCGGCCGACCGCGTCCTAGATAGCCACTTGCAGGCCGTCGAGTTGCTGCGCGACGCCTCGCACGTCCGCAACTACAGCACGGTGGAACTGATCTCGGCCCTGTCGCGCGCGCACTTCGCTGTCGAAGGCGTCACGGTGCGGTGGCTGCGCATGGAGTTCCCCGTGTGGACCGCGCGGACGCGGACGCCCGCGTCTCACGCCGCCGCCATCCGCTCACTGCAAGACCGAGCGCCCGCCGTCGTTCGGGAGCATTTCGTCGTCGGGCCGGACGGCAGCTTCGACCTGGAGACGGCGACGCTCGTCGCGCGCGCCTCGTAGGCCGCATGATCGCCCCCGTCTCTAATCGCGCAGGTTCGAGGGCTGGCCGGGATGGTTTTTAACACCGTCCGTTCCTGACCGCTTTGCGGAAGCGCCGCTGGCGGCCAGGGCGGCAAGGTTGGGTCGGACGCGGAACGTCCGCTCTGGGATTGGCCACCTGCATAGGCATCGACCCTTGGCGCACGTTTTTGAGCATCCGCTGCGATGACCCCTTCCGGCGGGCGCCGCGGGCCACGGAACGGTCTGCGCC
>NZ_JBNNWO010000061.1:0-2146 GCF_050281105.1 Methylobacterium sp. NPDC080182 | reverse complement strand
TGCGGTAGGCCGCGTCCCCGGGGGCGAGGCGGGCGTGGAAGAGCAGGCCCTCCTGCAGGGGGGTGAGCGGGTAGAGGTCGGCGAGGCAGTCGGGGTCGAGGGTACCGGCCGCGCGGGCGTCGGCCAGGAGAGCGTCGAGGCCGGGTTGGTCGAGGCGGGCGAGGGGCAGGTCGGCGGGGGTGGGCCGGCGCGGGGTGCCCGGGTCGGCGCAGTGGGCGACGAGGGCCTGGAGGGTGTGCCGGGTGTCGCGGGCGATGGCGGCGATGGCGGCGGCATCGTGGCGGTCGGGGCTGAAGCGCCAGGCGAGGTGGAGGCGGCCGGCGCGCACGAGGGCGGTGAGGGTGAGCTCGGCGCCCGCGGGGCTGTGGGGGTCGCGCATGGGCCCCGCGCTCTCGGGGGCGAGGGCGAAGGGCGCGTCGGGGTCGGCGCGGTCGGCGTCGATCTGGCCGAGGTAGTTGAGGAGGATGCCGGGCTCGGGTGCCGCGGCGATGCGGTGGCGCAGGTCCGCGACGGGGCCGTGGCGCAGGAGGTCGTGGCTGAGGTCGGGCTGGGGCAGGGCGCGGCGGGCGTCCTTCACCCGGCAGAGAGCAGCACCGAGGGCATGGCCGCGGGCGGCGTCGTCCGGCGGCAGGTCCGGCTCGCCGCCGAGGGGGTCGAGCTGCAGCGGCACCAGCGTGGTGAACCAGCCCACCGTCCGGCTCAGGTCGTGGCGGGGCAGGGTCGGGCCGTCCTGCGCGTCGGAGAGGGGTTCGGGGAAGGGTTCTGAGAGGGGTTCGGCGAGCGCGTCGGCCAGGGCGTCGGCATCGCGACCGTGGCGCTCGAGGGTCACGCCCGCCGCCGTCCCGTCGCCGCGCCGCGCCAGCGCGATCGACAGGGCGGTGAGCAGGATCTCGTCGGGACGGGCGCTGTAGGGCCGGCCGGCCCGGCGGAGGAAGGCGTCGGTGGCGTCGGCGTCGAGGCTGTCGGCGATCTCGGTCTGGGCGGATTCGACGTTGGGGGCGTCGGGCCGGACCGGCCGCAACGCGGCATCGAGGCACGGCCCCCCGGCCTGCCAGCCGGCCAGCCAGGATTCGCGGCGCCCGGCATGTCCGGGGTGCCGGGCCAGGACGTCGAGGCTGCGGGCCCAGCCCGGGAAGCTCGTCGGCGGGGGCGCGAGCGGCCGCCCGGCGAGGGCCGCCGCGAGGTCCTGGATCAGGATGCGCCACGACATGGCGTCGACCACGAGGTGGTGGGCGACGAGGAGGAGCCGCTCGGTCCCGTCCGCCGGCAGGGTGACGTGCACGGCCCGCCAGACCGGCCCTTCGGCGAGGTCGAGGCTCGTCTGGGCTTGCGCGGCGAGGGCCGCGAAGGCCGGCGCACCGTCCGCCGCGCGCCGCCACAGCGGGGGCTCCTGCCCCGGTGCCCGGCAGGTCTGGGTCCAGGCCCCGTGCGCGTCCCGCGCGAAGCGCAGGCGCAGCGCGGGATGGGCGGCCTCGACGGCCGCGAGAGCCTCAGCGAGGCGGCCCGGGTCGAGGGGTGCCCGGGGCGCGAGCACGATCGCCTGGTTCCAGTGCTGCCGGTTCGGGACGGGGCCGTCGAGGAACCGGCGCTGGATCGGGGTGAGGGGAACCGGACCGGCCTCGCGCGCCGGGTCGACCTGGGGGGCCGGCGCGGCCGCGCTGTCCGGGGCCGCGTCGAGATGCGCCGCCAGGGCGGCGAGGCGCGGGTGGGTGAAGACGTCCCGCGGCGTCAGCGCGAGGCCGCTCTCCCGGGCGCGGGCGACGAGCTGGAGGGCGAGGATCGAGTCGCCGCCGCGCTCGAAGAAGCTGTCCCGGCGCGACAGGCGTCGGGCGTCGAGGCCGAGCACGCCGGCCCAGAGGGCGGCGAGGCGCGTCTCGGTCTGGCCGCGCGGCGGATCGAAGCCGGTGCTCCCGCCCGCGGCGTCCGCGCCCGCCCAGTCGGGTTCGGGGAGGCGTCCTGGGTCGAGCTTCCCGTTGGCGGAGACCGGCAGGGCGGGCAGGGCGAGGATGCGGGCGGGGCACAGCGCGTCGGGCAGCGTGTCGGCCAGGGCCCGCTGCAGCGCGGGCTCGTCGAGCGCGCCGCCGGCCGCCGGCACCGCGTAGCCCACCAGCCGCAGCCCCCCGTCCGGACCGGGACGGGCGACCAC
>NZ_JBNNWO010000060.1:0-2543 GCF_050281105.1 Methylobacterium sp. NPDC080182 | reverse complement strand
ACCTGCATAGGCATCGACCCTTGGCGCACGTTTTTGAGCATCCGCTGCGATGACCCCTTCCGGCGGGCGCCGCGGGCCACGGAACGGTCTGCGCCATAATCCGCTGCTTCTGCCCTGTGATAACGTCGCCTATCATGGTATAGCCGGGGCTCGGCAAGCACTTGTTTAACCTATCTTTCAACCGTACTCAGGGTACTCCGCCGCGGAACTTCGCAACGACGTCTGCCAAGACGGCAACTCCACGCCGTAATTCCGTGGCCTCAAGAGCTGCATAGCCGAAGACGAACCCCGCGACGGTCGGCTGTGGTCCTGCGGGGTCGTACAGCGGCGAGACCGGATAGAGGCCAATCCCAGCAACGCGTGCTGTGCTCGCCAAGGTGCTTTCGAGCTCGGCCGCAATCTCGTGGAACCAAGCCACCACGTGCAGGCCGGTCTCCTCGCCCGCTACCGCAATCTCGGAGCCGAACGCGTTCGCGAGCGCTTCGAGCAAAGCAGTCCGGCGCTCGGCATTCCGGCGTCGAACGCTGCGCACATGACGCTCGTAGGCCCCGCTCTCAATCAGAGTTGAGAGCCCTTCCTGTTCGGGCAGCGGGGAATGGCGGTCCGTCAGCCGCTTCGCCTCGACGAAAGCTTTGCGCAGGCTCGCGGGTACGACCAAGTATCCAAGCCGCAGCGTCGGCGAAAGCGTCTTGGAGATCGTGCCCACATAGATCACTGCCTCGGGGTCGAGCGTCTGCAAGGGTGGGATCGGCGCGACATCGTGCCGGTACTCCCCGTCGTAGTCGTCCTCGACGACGCAGGCTCCAGTGCGGTTAGCCCAGTCCACCAGCACGCGCCGTCGCGCCGCCGACAACACCCCGCCCAGCGGATATTGGTGTGAGGGCGTGATGTACGCCAAGTGTGCCGCTGGCAAGTTGTCTGTCTTGATTCCCTCGCCATCGACAGCGACGGGAACGGCGATCCCCCCCGCCGCCAGGAAGGCATGGCGCGCGAGGACGTAACCGGGGTTCTCGATGACGAAGTGGTCACCTGGATCGAGCAGGAGCCGCGCGCAGAGGTCGAGCCCCTGCTGCGACCCGTTGACGATCACGACGTCGTCTGGCGTGCAGCGAATGCCGCGGGCGCGCCAGAGATAGCCCTGCAGCGCGGTTCGTAGCGCGGGCGAGCCCTGGGGGTCGTCGTAGCGCAATCGCGTCCCCCGCCCCAGCGTGGCAGTGTTCAAGGCACGGCGCCACGCCAGGATTGGGAAGTCGGAAGCCGAGAGATCACCGTATCGGAAGTCGGCGATCGGAGGCGCGTCCACTGCAACGGGCGTAGGCAGTGCGAGCAGACGGCGTGCGAAGGCAGCCATCCGACGCGTCGATATCTCGCCACGACTTACGGGTGCTCCCGGCACGATCAGGCCTTCGGCGACGATCGCCCGCGCACCAGGCCGGGTGATGAGATAGCCCTCTGCGATGAGCTGACCGTAGGCTGCCGTCACGGTGGTGCGCGACGCGCCCCATTCCGTCGCGAAGGCGCGTGTGGACGGGAGCCTGTCACCGGGCTGATAGGCCCCGGCGTGAATCCGCTCTTTGATCGCTGCAACGATGCGGCGAGCGATGCCATCATCCATCAACTGGCCCACGACAATCTCGCAAAACTGGTCGTTCCACGAGAACCAGATTGGCGGCATTCCTACCAGCGAGACAAGGAGCTACGCGATGTATACGCCGCCCGCCTTTCGGGATGAGGATCGATCGGGCCTACTCGCGACCATGCGTGCAGCGCGGCTCGCGAACTTCGTCACGGCCACAGTGGACGGGCCGCTTGTGACGCCGCTGCCTCTCTTCATCGATGAGACCGAAGGCGAGTACGGCACGATCTACGGCCACCTCGCCAAGGCCAACCCACAGTGGCGCGTGCCGCCGCTCGGGGAGGGCTTGGCCGTATTTATGGGACCGGACGCCTACGTGACGCCGGCTTGGTACGCGACCAAACAGGAAACGGGGAGGGTCGTGCCGACCTGGAACTACGTCGCGGTCCACGCGCATGGGGCCGTCGAGTTCTTCGAAGATACAGAGCGCCTGCTCGCAGCCGTGACGCGGCTGACCAGCCTTCACGAACAGCCGCGCACGGTGCCTTGGACGGTGGACGAGGCACCGGCCGACTTCATCGCCGCTCAGCTACGAGGAATTGTCGGGCTGCGCATGCCGATCGCCCGCTTGGAGGGCAAGCGCAAGATGAGCCAGAACCGGAGTGAGGCCGATCGTGCCGGCGTGATCGCCGGCCTTGCCGAGAGCGAGCGAGCCTCCGAGCGCGAGGCCGCAACGCTCGTCCGGGCATGATACCGCCTGGGACTGCTCCCGAGATAGATCGAGTGCTCATCCCTATGACCGAGCAGACTATCTCGGCCGACGATGCCGCGCGCTTCGGTGCCGACCCGCGTGTGACCTTCGCCAACAACTTATACCAACTCTCATTGATCAGAACCTATGAGCCCAAGCGCGCAGTCCGATGGACATGATGCGCCAGGGCTGGTCGATGAGGCGCCGCCACGCATC
>NZ_JBNNWO010000059.1:0-3070 GCF_050281105.1 Methylobacterium sp. NPDC080182 | reverse complement strand
ACCTCGAACGTCTGCTCGGGCGCAAGACCATGGAGGTCGAGATCCTGAAGGAGGCGCTCGACCTCGCCCGCACAAAAAAACCGACCTCGCCGCTCAGCTCCTGGGGCGGTTCGACGGGCGGTTCGCGGTGAAGGCGGTCGCCGACACGCTCGGCGTGGCCCGCTCCCACCTGGCCGAGCGCCTGAGCCGCCCCGCCCAGCCGCGCGGTCCCTACCGCAAGCCTGAGGATGCGCAGCTGCTGCCGACGATCCGCGCGATCGTCGATGCCCGCCCGAGCTACGGCTATCGCCGCGTCACCGCACTGGTGAACCGGGCCCTGCGCTCGCGCGGCGAAGCGAGCGTCAATGCCAAGCGGGTGCTGCGCATCCTGCGGGCGAACGGGCTCACCCTCGCGCCGCACACCGCCCGGCGGCCCGGCCGCACCCACGACGGCACCGTGGTGGCGTTACGCTCGAACGTGCGCTGGTGCTCGGATCACCTCGAACTGCGCTGCCGGGACGGTGCGGTCGTCCGCGTGCTGTTTGCCATCGACGCGTGCGACCGTGAGATCATCGCGTGGTCGGCGACCACGACGGGCGTCTCGGCCGAGATGGTCTGCAACCTGATGATCGCCTGCTGCGAGCGCCGGTTCGGCGCGACGAAGACCCCGCACCCGGTCGAGTGGCTGTCCGACAACGGCTCCGCCTACATCGCCAAGGATACAGCGCAGACGGCCGCCGCGCTCAGCCTACGGTTGCTGTTCACCCCGGTGCGTTCGCCGCAGAGCAACGGCATCGCGGAGGCGTTCGTGAAGACGCTTAAGCGCGACTATGCCCGCCTTGCCATCTTGGCCGACGCCGAGACCGTGATGCGGCTTCTGCCGGCTTGGTTCGAGGACTACAACACGATCCACCCGCACTCCGGCCTGCGCATGCTCTCGCCCCGAGAGTACCTCAGCCGGACTGCCTAAACCCGCCCCGCTGCCTGTCCGGTCAAACAGGGTGCACTCCAGGTGTTGCAACACCTCCACTCTGGCACATCGATGCCGTCAGGGGGCGTCCACCCCTACGCTCTGGGTGGTTTCCTGCCTGTCCGCTTCGGGAGATCGAAGCTTCGACACCGGACATTGGCCACCTCAAATCGGCCTAACGGAGGCACCTCTTCTCTGACGTGTAGCCACCCGCTCACTGGGGTTCAGCTCACGGCCCAATCTGAGCGAAGCTCGGCCGCGGTAGCCGGCCGGCCACCGCATGCAACAACCGTTGCAGACGCGGCGGCGACGAGTTCCGCGTTGTCCCGAGCCGTCCTTCCATCCGGGGTGAGCAGGTTGTTCTCGAACCCGACGCGGACGTGTCCGCCGAACAAGGCAGCAGCCGTGACGCAGGCGTTCTCATACCGACCGAATGCGCAGGTCATCCAATGACTCGCCCGAGGCCGGTCCGGCGCCAGGAACGGCAGCAAGTCGGACGGGGCCGAGGTCTGGCCTGCCGTGTACCGCCCAAGGACGTAGAGGACCGGCACGGCGTCGAATGGCACCACTCCGGATGCCTGGAGCGCGGCGAGCCTGACGGCCTCATCAGCTGCGTAGAGGATGACCTGAGGCATGATGCCCTCACGGCGAAGCCACTCCATGAAAATTCCGAACGGTTTCTCTGAAGCAGTGTCAGGGGCGAGTTCGCGCAGCGCCAGGGACACGGCCTCCGGCCGGACCGCCCGCACCACCGCCATCTGCTCGGCCGGCTGGTAGAGGCCCAGCGCCTCGCTCGTGATCTGGATCACCGCCTTGTCGCCCGTGGCGGCTCGGATCGCATGCGTCGCGTCGGCATAGGCGCCCGCATCAAGCAGATGTCGACCGTCCACCTGGCGCACGTGGAGGTGCACCATGCAGGCACCGGCCTCCACGCACGAGGCGACCGTATAGGCGTGCTCCGCCGGAGTAAGGGGAATTGCCGGATGGTCGTCCTTCGTGCGGCGTCCGCCGGTCGGCGTCACGGCGATGGCGGTTGGGCCTGGAAACGACATCGATGCCTCCTCGATAGCCAGGATGCCTCACTAAGATACATCCGTTGCATGCATTCATAATTGCAACGTTTGTTGCATATATTTGTGAAGAAGGGTACACAAGCCGCCATGGAACACGGTCCGCTCACGGAACAGATCGTCGGAGCCTTCGAGACCCTCGGGCCTCAGCTGAAGGCCGCCGCACGCTTCGTTCTCGACCAGCCCAATGAGGTCGCGCTGCTCTCGATGCGCGAGCAGGCCAAGCGCGCCGGCGTCCAGCCCCACACCATGACGCGCCTTGCCCAGCGCCTGGGGCTTGCTGGATACGACGACGTTCGTGCGCTCTACGCCGGGGCCGTTCGAGAAGGATCACTCGGCTTTTCCGGCAAAGCCGGTGCGCAGGTCTCCGCCCAGCAGGCCAAGGGCGAGCGGGCGTTAGCCGTCGACATCGTCACGTCGATCGGCGCGCAGCTCCAGAGGCTCACCGAGCCGCAAGCCCTCGACCGGCTCGTCGTGGCAGCAGATCTTTTGGCATTCGCGGACAGGGTCTACTGCCTGGGCCTGCGGGCAAGCCACCCGGTCGTCGCGCACTTCGCTTACGTGATGTCCTTCCTCGGCGAGCGCGCGATCCTGCTCGATACCGGGGCCGGTACCGGACTCGACCCAATACGCTCGGCCTCTTCGAAGGACGTGCTCCTCGTGGCCTCGGTTGCCCCCTACACTCGGGCGACGGTCGAGACCGCGCGCTATGCGCATGACGCCGGCGTGCCGGTCGTGGCCGTGACCGACAGCCTCGTCTCGCCGCTCGCGTCGATTGCCCGGGAGACTATCCTGGTCCCGGCGGACAGCCCCTCCTTCTTTCACACCATCGCCCCGGCCCTGGTCGTCGGCGAGATCCTGGCCGCCCTCGTGGCCGGTCGGGGCGGCGACGCCTCGCTCGCCGCGATCAAGCGCAGCGAGGCGCAGCTCACCGCCTTCGGCATCCACTGGTCACCCCCTCCCGCGAGGAGATCGCAATGACCCGCATCCTACACCGCCAGATCAACGCGAACCTGCGTGTCGCCTCGCCGCGACGATGACGCTCGCCTTG
>NZ_JBNNWO010000058.1:0-3096 GCF_050281105.1 Methylobacterium sp. NPDC080182 | reverse complement strand
AGCTGTTCCGCTGGCGCAAGTTGCTGTTCGAGCGTGTCGGCGCTCCCACGCCAGCGCTGGTCCCCGTTGTGATCACTCCCACGTTCACCGCAATGACGGTCGAGCCTGGTCGGGCGCACAACCGCGGCCGTTGTTCCGGCGGGGTGATCGAGATCGATCTCGGCAGAGGCCGCCGCGTTCGGGTCGGATCCGACGTCGATGCCGCGGCGCTTCGGCGGGTGATCAGGCGGCCTGAGCACCAGCGGCGACCGGCGACCAGTTCCGGGGCAGAAGTTCGGCCAAGTGTTTGGCTGGATGGTCGGCGAGGCGGGTGAGCACGTCGCGCAGGTAGGCTTCCGGATCGAGCCGGTTGAGCTTGGCCGTCTCGATCAGCGTGTAGAACGCCGCGGCTCGCTCGGCGCCGCGCGCCGAGCCAGCGAACAGGTAGTTCTTGCGCCCGATCGCGACGGACCGCAGCGCCCGCTCGGCCGGGTTGTTGTCGAGCGCGATCCGCCCGTCGTCGAAGACGCGGGTCAGCGCTGTCCAGCGCACCAGCATGTAGCGGAACGCCTTGGCGAGATCGGAGCCGCCGGAGAGCTGCGGCAGGATCGTCTCGGCCCAGGCCTTCAGGGCCGCTGCGAGCGGTTAGGATCGGGCCTGGCGCTGCCGCAGGCGCTCGTCGGGTGGCTTGCCGCTGACGCAGCGCTCTACCTCGTAGATCGCGCCGATCCGTTCCAGAGCCTTGAAGGCGACCGCCGAACCGGTCCTGGCATGACCGTCGAAGAACTTGCGCCGGGTGTGCGCCCAGCGTACGCCTGCGGTGAAGGCCGCGGTCGTTCTCCCGATGGGGTGTCAGGCAGCGATCGGCCTGGGCTGATGTTGGGACCAGTTCCACGGCAACAGATCGTCGATGTGCCGGGCCGGATAGTCGGGCAGACGGCTGAGCACATCAGCGAGCCAGGCCTGCGCATCGATGCCGTTGAGCTTGGCGGTCTCGATCAGCGTGTAGAGGGCGGCCGCGCGATGGCCGCCGGCATCCGAGCCGGCGAAGGTCCAGTTGCGGCGGCCTACCGCAATCGGCCGGATCGCCCGTTCGGCGGCGTTGTTCGACAGGCAGGCACGCCCGTCGTCGAGGAAAAGGATGAAGGCGCTCCAGCGCTTGAGCATGTAGTCAATCGCTTGCGCCACCGGAGCCTTGGCGGAGAGCTTGGCGCGGTTCTCCCGTAGCCACGCTTCCAACTCGGCGACGAGGGTGGCCGAGCGGGTGCGACGGTGCGCGCGGCGTTCATCGGCGGCAAGACCGTTGGTGGCGCGCTCGGTGGCGAAGATCGCATCGATCCGCGCCACCGCCTCGATCGCGATCGGAGCCTTCCTGAGCTCGGCCAGCTCGAAGAACTTGCGTCGGGCATGCGCCCAGCAGGCCGCCTCGCGCAGCGGGCCTGGTTTGCGGCCGGGTTCGTACAGCCGACCGAACCCGGAGAAGGCATCCGCCTGCACGATGCCGTGGAAGTCGCCCAGCCAAGTCTCGGCATACGCGCCGGAGCGGTCGGGGGAGTAGAAGTAGGCTGCAGCCGGCGGCTCGGGGCCGCCGAAGGGACGGTCGTCACGCACCACCGTCCAGAGCCGGCCCGTGCGGGTCTTGCCCTTGGCCAGGACCGGGACGGGCGTGTCGTCGAGATGCAGGCGCTCAGCCCCTCGAACATGGGCCTCGATCCGGGTGACCAGGGGCGACAGGGCGGTGGTCACCGCTCCGACCCAGCCGGCCAGCGTCGAGACGTCGATCGGTACGCCCTCGTGGGCGAAGCGCTGGCTCTGGCGATGCAGCGGCAGGTGCAGGCCGAACTTGGCCATCATCACCTCGGCCAGAAGGTTCGGGCCCGCGCGTCCGCGCGGGATCGGATGGAACGGGGCCGGAGCCTGCGCGATCGTCTCGCAGTCGCTGCACGAGAAGCGCTCGCGTACGTGCTGGATCACGACCCAGCGCGCCGGGATCCGCTCCAGGGTCTCGGTGACGTCCTCGCCGAGGTGACGAAGGCGCGCTCCGCCGCAACAGGCGCAGGTCGTCGGGCCGGGATGGACGACGCGCTCGCGCGGCAGGTGCTCGGGCAGAGGCCGGCGGGCGGGCTTGCGCCGCGAGGAGGCCGCACCGGAGAGCGCTTCGGGCTCGGCGGCCGCCTGCGCTTGGGTCTCGGCCAGCGTCTCCTCCAGATCCTCCAGGACGAGTTCGAGCTGGTCGATCCGGGCGCTGCGCTCCGAGGAGGTCCCGAACCGTTCTCGCCGCAGCCGGGCGACCTCCAGCTTCAGCCGTTCGACCGCGATCTCCGAGGCGAGCCGGGCCGCCCGCTCGGCCAGGATCATGGCATGGGCGGCGGCAAGATCCGTGGGAAGCGGCGGGGGCTCGGGCGCGTTCGGCACGCTTGAGAGAAGAGCATATTCTTCAAGCGCTGTAACGCGTTATCCTCAGCCGAGAGCGCTCGGACGCCAGCTCTCCTGCGGCATCCGCCAGTCGATCCCCGAGAGCAGGTAGCCGAGTTGCGCCGTCGAGATCGTCACGGCTCCGTCCGCCACCGAGGGCCACAGGAAACGGCCGCGGTCGAGCCGCTTCGTGTAGAGGCACGCGCCCTGGCCATCGTGCCAGATCACCTTGATCAGGTCGCCGCGCCGTCCGCGGAACACGAACAGATGCCCGCCATGGGGATCGCGTTTGAGCGTCTCCTGGACGATCAGGCCGAGACTGGAAAAGCCCTTGCGCATGTCGGTGTGGCCGGTGGCCAGCCACACCCGCACGTTGGCCGGCAGCGGGATCATCGGCCCTCCAGGGCGTCGAGCACCCGCCGAAGCGCCGCGGCATCGACGTCGGAGCCGACCCGAACGCGCCGGCCTCTGCCGAGATCGATCTCGATCACTCCGCCGGAGCGACGGCCGCGGTTGTGCGCTCGACCAGGCTCGACCGTCATCGCGGCGGACGTGGGAGTGATCACGACGGGGACCAGCGCTGGCGTGGGAGCACCGACACGCTCGCACAGCAACTTGCGCCAGCGGAACAGCTGACTGACGTGGAGACCGGCCCGGCGGGCGACATCCGAGGTCGACACACCCGGTTCAAACGAAGCGGCG
>NZ_JBNNWO010000057.1:0-3379 GCF_050281105.1 Methylobacterium sp. NPDC080182 | reverse complement strand
GGATCCTCGACAAGGCCTACTCGGCCGATCCCTACGCGCTGATGTTCCGGCGCGAGGATCCCGAGTTCAAGGCGCTGGTCGACGAGACCCTGGTCAGGCTGATGAAGTCCGGGGAGCTCAGCAAGCTCTACGTCAAATGGTTCAAGCCCCCGATCCCGCTGAGGGACCTCAACCTCAACTTCCCGATATCGGACAAGCTTGAGGAGCTGATCAAGTCGCCGTCTGACAAGGCGAACTCCTGACCCGACACCGCGGCCGTCGGGTCCGGGAGACCTGACGGCCCTCGCGCCCTTGCCCCTCGTACGCTGTCCGAACAGTTAAGCCTAGGATGCAAGAAGATGGCGCAGCCGCTAACGCGGCGGACGCGTTTGCCTACGACGACAGTCGTGGTCGTCTGTTTTCTGTCTTGTCGACGAGTGCCGCCAGCGACCGGGTTGAGTTGGGAGCGGGAGGGCTGCTCAGGGTGGTTTCCTGCCCGTCCGCTTCCGCTCAAAGATGAGGCGGAAGCGGACGTCGCGAGGGTACAGTCAACCCGCCCCACGTTGGCTAGGACAGGATTGGGTCAGGCGGCGCGCACGGTTGCGAGGAAGCGGGCGACCTCGGCACCGAGATGCTCGGATTGCCGCGACAGCTCCGAGGCCGCCGACAGGACCTGGCCGGCGGCCGCCCCCGTCTCCTCCGAGGCCTGCGCCACGCCGGCGATGTTGCCCGTCACCGCGCTCGTCCCCGCCGAGGCCTGCGCCACGTTGCGCACGATCTCCTGGGTCGCTGCGCCCTGCTCCTCGACCGCCGCCGCGATCGACGTCGCCACGTTGTCGATCTCCCGGATCCGGCCGGTGATCCCGCCGATCGCCGTCACCGCCTGCGCGGTCACACCCTGGACCTCGCCGATCTGGCGCGCGATCTCCTCGGTCGTCTTGGCAGTCTGGTCCGCCAAAGCTTTTACCTCCGTCGCCACCACCGCGAAGCCGCGACCTGCGTCGCCGGCGCGCGCTGCCTCGATCGTGGCGTTGAGCGCGAGCAGGTTGGTCTGGGCGGCGATCCCTGAGATCATGCCGACCATGTCGCCGATCCGGGCCGCGCTCTGGCTCAGTGCCTGGACGAGGTGAGCGGTCTCATCCGCCTCGCCGACGGCGACTTGCGCGAGGTTGGCCGAGCCGGCGACCTGCCGGCCGATCTCCTGCACCGACGAGCCGAGTTCCTCGGCGGCGGCCGCGACCGTGTTGACGTTGGTCGACGCCTCCTCGGCGGCGGCAGCCACGCCGGTGGACTGCGCGGCGGTCTCAGTGGCCGTGGACGTCATCTGCTGGGCGGTGGCCTGCAGTTCGGTGGCCGAGGACGAGACCAGGCCGACGATGCCGCCGACGGCGCGCTCGAAGCCGTCGGCGAGCTCGACCATGGTGCGCTTCCGCTCGGCAGCGGCGGCCGCGTCGGCCAGGCGCTTGACCTCGGCCTCCTCGGCGGCCTTGCGGGCGACCATGGCCTTGATGCCCTCGACCGCTTGGCCGACGGCACCGATCTCGTCGCCGCGGCCGGCCTCTCGGATCTCGGCATCGACCTCGCCGCGCGCCATCCGCTGCAGCACCACGACCAGGCTACCGAGCGGACGGGTGATCCCGAAGATCACGATCAGCCCTGCCAGAACCAACGCACCTATTAGACCAAGAGCAGCAGATCCAACCAGCATGTAGGTCCCATGATCGGCATTCTGAGCGGCCTGAGCCTTCGCCGCGGCGAGTTCCTCAGCCAGGAGCTTGGATCGCGCCTGCATCCACTCATTGATCTTGAGCCGGGCGGGAATGCCAACGTCACGGGCAAGCCGGAATGCCTCGTCACCCTGCTGACGCATACTGAGGTCGTACACGGTATCGAGCGTCTTAAAGAAGCCCTCGACGGCCTCGCGCACGGCCGCGTTGCCACTCCGTCGCTCAGGTGTGTCCGCCAAAGTCACGAGCCGATCCGAGGCCTCACGGGCTTCGGTCATTGCGGTTTGCTGAAGTGTCCGGAAGCGTGCCTTCTTCGTTGGATCTGTCTCCAGCAGCATATTCCGGTCCATAGCGGTGGCTTCGGTGATGCCGCCGCGCATATGCAGGAGCGCATCCAGACGGCTGGCCTGGAAGTCGACGATCCTGGCTGTCTGATCTGCAAGCCCCTGCATCACAGATTGTGCATAGACGATCAGACCTGCGCTGATCATGATTGTAAGGACGAGCGGTAATGATATTTTAACGATTATTCTCGTGTCCCGGAAAAATTGCATTCCATCCCCCAATTAATAGGCAGATTGCCTATTAATGAGACAGGGCAACCTCGGTTAATTTCCACTTAAAAGATCTATCCGTCGAGTAACGGAGCTGATTTTCTGGCGGATCTTTGCATCTTAAAAGTGTCGATGTCAGCAGAAACACTACTTATGGATGCGTTGTCTATGTCCGCTTTCTGGGATTTGGGATAGGCTCCGTACCGACTTGTATGGGTCGGACGCGGAACGACCGTTCAGGGTGGGTTCCTGCCCGTCCGCTATCGAACTGCTAATTGCGAAAGCAGACGGCGCTTCGTTACGTTCGATGCACGAATACTTCGAAACCTTCGTCCAGTGAGGGTGGAACGAAGTAGGCGGTGATTAAGTCGAACTCTTCATCGCTGACAATGAATTCGTGCTCCCCGCTTTCATTTCTGCGTTTGAGACGAGCCTTGCAGACCTGATCGGGCACGTCGAGATAGTGAAGCTGGTGCGCGCAACGCGCATCCTCGAAGAGGGTGCGCATCCACGCGCGACTATTAGGAGTATTAGCGGGAAAGTCGAGGACAACTGAAAGCCCGTTGCGAAGCAAATCGATCAAATGTGGGCCGATGGCACTTCGCAGGCGTGTCGAGTTTCGAACGTAATCGTCAAGGGTGTTCTGCTCTCCAGGATATAGGCGAGACAGCCAGTGGTCCTCCCGAACAATCACCGTGCTCAAGCGGCGTCCCAGTTCGGTGACGAGTGTCGATTTCCCAGCCGCGATCTTCCCGCACACGAGGTGCAGTGTAGTCTCATTTGTAGACATGCATAATGACCTTGCAAGACGCTAAAACGTCGTGATGTTCACACGGACAGCCCCGGCCCGACGCATCAGGCCGGGCGGTTAATTCGTCCGATGGTCGCGAGAACCGCGCTGTGAACATGGAAGGTCATGCCCGGATGATGCCAGCCAACGCGTGTTCGGTCTAGCCTCACGTGTCCGGTTTCAGCGTTCATAGGGCGATGCGTGGACGACTGGGTAGGGTCGCCAGCGGAATGACCGTGTGTGGACGCCCCATCGGATTCAAGGGGGTGTTGGAGAGATTTGTGCGCGCAGGATCAGGTGCTGCCGTGTGTCCGGCCTGTTGATGCAGC
>NZ_JBNNWO010000056.1:0-3778 GCF_050281105.1 Methylobacterium sp. NPDC080182 | reverse complement strand
AGATCGGCACAAGTCTACTCACGCCAGGTCCTAAGACCCAGCCGCAAGGACAAAC
Source organism: Methylobacterium sp. NPDC080182 (assembly GCF_050281105.1). Lineage (NCBI taxonomy): Bacteria > Pseudomonadati > Pseudomonadota > Alphaproteobacteria > Hyphomicrobiales > Methylobacteriaceae > Methylobacterium > Methylobacterium sp. NPDC080182. Next base: position 3,723 of record NZ_JBNNWO010000056.1, on the reverse strand, counting down.
GCCGCCCGCGTCTCCCTTCCTCATTCCAACTTGTCAAAGAACGCCTCAGTCGCCCGAGGCTCATCAGAGGCAAACAGAAGACCGCCCGGCAATCCCGCCGGCCAATCCCGCCGCTTGTCAGAAGATGGCTCAGCGCCCGGTCCACTTCCGCGGCCGGCGCCGATGAGCCGGGGTATAGATCCACGGTTCCCGGCCGTCAACAGGCTTGTTGGCCGGAAAGCCGATTTTCTTGGACTCCGCGGACGACAGCCGTGTGACGCCCGATTCGCGCTCCCGGTGGGCGCGCTAGGCCTCGAGGCTCAGGGTCATGCCGTCATAGGCGGGCACGATGCCCTCCGGCAGGCGCGCCGCGAGGGCGCCGTAGTCGAGATCCGTGTGCAGGTTGGTGAGGACCGCCCTGCGCGGGCGGACCGACTCGATCAGCGCGAGGGCGTCCGAGACCGAGAAGTGGGTCGGGTGCGGGGTGTCCCGCAGGGCGTCGATGATCAGCAGGTCGAGACCGCGGAGCCGGGCGAGGCTCGCCTCCGGGATCAGGCTGACGTCGGGCATGTAGGCGGCCGCGCCGAAGCGGAAGCCCAGGGCCGCCTCGTTGCCGTGCTCCACCGGGAGCGATTCTACCGTGATCGCGCCCCCCTCCCCCTCCAGGGTCAGGTCGCGGCCGGCGGCGAGGTCGCGCAGGTCGAGGATCGGCGGGTAGGCGCTCCCGGGGGGCGTCTCGAAGCAGTAGCCGAACCGGGCGGTGAGCAGCGACCGCGTCAGGGCGTCGGCGTAGACCGGGATGCGGGCCCGCATGGCGATCACCAGCGGGCGCAGGTCGTCGATCCCGTGGGTGTGGTCGGCGTGCGCGTGGGTGTAGAGCACCCCGTCGAGGCGCGTCACGCCGGCGTCGATGAGCTGCTCGCGCAGGTCCGGAGAGGTGTCGACCAGGAGCGTGGTCCGCCCCGCCCCCGACGCGCGCTCCACCAGGATCGAGCAGCGCCGCCGGCGGTTGCGCGGCTCCGCCGGGTCGCAGGCGCCCCAGCCGCTGCCGACCCGCGGCACCCCGCCGGACGAGCCGCAACCGAGGATGCGCAGGGTCAGGCTCGCCATCCGGATCTCCCGCTCCGACTCGTCACGCAGCGCCCGGGCGCGTTTCGGCGGCCTTGTCGAACAAGGTGAAGAAATTCGCCGTCGTGGTCCGGGCGAAGTCCTCGGCGGTCAGCCCCAGGGTCCCGGCCAGCGACCGGGCGGTGTCGGCCGTGTAGGCCGGCTCGTTGGTCCGTCCCCGGTGGGGCTCGGGGGCCAGGAACGGCGCGTCGGTCTCCACCAGGATCCGGTCGAGGGGCACGGCCCTGGCGATGTCGCGCAGGTCGTGCGAGCGCCGGAAGGTGACGATGCCCGAGAAGGACACGTACAGTCCGAGCTCCACCCCCGCCTCCGCCAGCCGCCGCCCCGACGAGAAGCAGTGCAGCACCGCCCGGAACGGCGCCCGGCCCATCTCGTCGGCGAGCACCCGCTCCATGTGGTCGTCGGCGTCCCGGGCGTGGATCACGAGCGGCAGGCCGGAGAGCCGGGCCGCCGCGATGTGGGCGCGCAGCACCCGCTCCTGCACGGCCTCGGGGGCGGCGTCGGCGTAGTGGTAGTCGAGGCCGGCCTCGCCGATCCCGACGCAGCGCGGGCTGGCCTGGGCGAGGCCCGCGATCGTGTCGGCGGCGACGTCCGGCTCCTCGGCGGCCCCGTGGGGATGGGTGCCGACCGTGTGCCAGACCTCGGGATGGGCCTCGGCGATCGCCCGGTAGGTGTCGGCCTTGGCGACCCGGGTGGCGATCGTGAGCATGCCGGCGACGCCCGCGGCCTTGGCGCGGGCGATCACGCCCGGGAGGTCGGCGGCGAAGTCCGGGAAGTCGAGATGGCAGTGGCTGTCGATGAGCATCGGGTCTCGGAGGGCCGTCAAGTTGAGGGCGTCTCGGGGCGCTCGAAGCGCGGGAAGATCGGCGCGGGGGCGGGGAGCGCCGTGCCGGGCACGAGCCGGCCCCCCGCCCCCACATCGGCGAGGCCGCGCCGGTCGGCCGGCACCGCCAGCAGGTCGAGGAGCTTGGCCGCCGCCCCCGGCACGAAGGGCTGGGTCAGGATGCCGAAGACGCGCAGGGATTCCAGCGTCGTGTAGAGCACCGCGTTCATCCGCGCCGGGTCGGACTTGCGCAGTTTCCACGGCTCCTGGGCGGCGAAGTAGCGGTTGGCCTCGGCCACCACGGCCCAGATCTCCGCCAGGACGGTGTGGAGCGCGAGCTCGCCCATGAGGGTCCGGGCCCGTGCCGGCAGGGCGTCGGCCAGGGCCAGCAGGGCCGTGTCGGCCGCGTCCAGGCTGCCCGGATCCGGCACCGCGCCGTCGCAGTTCTTGGCGACCATCGTGAGCGAGCGCTGGGCGAGGTTGCCGAGGTCGTTGGCGAGATCGGCGTTGATCCGGCCGATGATCGCCTCGTGGCTGTAGCTGCCGTCGCCGCCGAACGGCACCTCGCGCAGCACGAAGTAGCGCACCGGGTCGACCCCGTAGGTGTCGGCGAGCTCGAACGGGTCGAGGACGTTGCCCAGCGACTTCGACATCTTCTCGCCCTTGGAGAGCAGGAAGCCGTGGCCGAAGACGCGCTTCGGGAGCGGCAGCCCGGCCGACATCAGGAAGGCCGGCCAGTAGACCGCGTGGAACCGGACGATGTCCTTGCCGATCACGTGCAGGTCCATCGGCCAGAATCTTTTTTGGGGGTTCTCCGCGTCGGGGAAGCCGGTGACGGTGAGGTAATTGGTGAGCGCGTCGACCCACACGTACATCACGTGGTTCGGATGCCCCGGCACCGGCACGCCCCAGTCGAAATTGGTGCGGCTGACCGAGAGGTCCTTGAGGCCGGAGCGCACGAAGCTCGCCACCTCGTTCCGGCGCGTGTCCGGCCCGATGAAGTCCGGCTGATCCGCGTAGAGGTCGAGCAGCCGGTCCTGGTAGGCGGACAGTCTGAAAAGGAAATTCTCCTCCTCCATCCACTCGACCGGCGTGTCGGTGGCGAGGCTGCGGCGGCTGCCATCCTCCAGGAGCCGGGTCTCGGACTCGTCGTAGTAGGCCTCGTCGCGGACCGAGTACCAGCCGGCATACTTGTCGAGGTAGATGTCGCCGTTGGCCTCCATCCGCCGCCAGATCTCCTGGGCGGCGGCGTAGTGGCCGGGCTCCGTGGTGCGGATGAAGCGGTCGTAGGCGCAGTCCATCCGGTCGGCCATGGCCTGGAACCGGGCGGCGGTGCCGTCGACGTAGGCGCGCGGGGCGGTGCCGGCCCGGGTCGCGGCCTGCTGGATCTTGAGCCCGTGCTCGTCGGTCCCGGTGGAGAACAGCACGTCGTAGCCGTCGAGCCGGTGGAAGCGCGCGATCGCGTCCGCGGCGATCACCTCGTAGGCGTGGCCGATATGGGGCGCGCCGTTGGGGTAGGAGATCGCGGTCGAGAGACCGAACGTCTTTCGGGGATTCGCCGGGGCGTTGGACGTCACGTCTGTGGTGTTCCGGATGAGCGCGGGAAGCTGCCCGCGTTGTCGCGCGGCCGGCGCCGGGACGCAACCGTCGCCGCCTGCGGGCGCGACGGCGATCCTCCGCGGCGGCCGGCACCGGACACGCGTGATCGTCCCCGCGCGCGGTGTGGCGCCGGGGGCATGGCCCGGGAGGCGAGCACGAGGGACGCGGGACGCCGCGGGAACCCAGGTGTCGGC
>NZ_JBNNWO010000055.1:0-3865 GCF_050281105.1 Methylobacterium sp. NPDC080182 | reverse complement strand
CTTTTGCGGGTGATGCGGTGGCGGGCGAAGAAGCGTGACAGGCCGCTCGTGCTGGTCGTCACGCCTTGCTCGGCCAGGGTGGCGCACAGTTCATGATGAGGGGCGCCGTGGACGAGGCGCAGGCCGAGGCCAGCAAGCCCTCCCCCGACGCGGGGCGACTCGGCCGGACTCTCGCGGCCATCAAGGATCTTGGGGTGCAGGCTGGCGGCGGCGTGGTCGCGAGCGGAGTCGTAGCCGGGGTCACCGCTCTGCTTCAATAGGGGTACCGTCACATCGGGCATCGGCACCTTCGCCGATTGTCGCTTGCCTTATGCACGGTAAGATGGCGTGAGGCGTCGGTAGACCAAAGGACGCGTATGTGTTTGCCCAGAGGATGGCCTAAAGCTTTTCGCGATGGCGACGGGGTCAAATTCGCATCTCCCATGACCATCGAGGGCGCTCATTGGTGGCACCGACACTTCCCATCGGAAAAAGGCTACTACCCTAGGGACTTCGTCGCCGATTTGACGAAGGGGGCTGCGGGCCACGTGATTGCGACCTTCGAAGAGCTCGACCCGGAAGCCGAGACGTTCACCCTAGGGTTTGGACTCGATCAGCACCAGAATGCGATGACGGCGGCCAGAGCGAGGGCCGAGGCGTAGTTGCGGGCGAGTTTGTCGTAGCGGGTGGCAATCCGGCGGAAGTCTTTGAGGCGGTTGAAGGTAGCCTCGATCCGCCACCGCTCCCGATAGCGGGGCCTGTCATGGCGGATCTTCCGCTTTCGGCCGCGTTTGCCCGGGATGATCGGCGTAATGCCGCTCTTGCGTAGGTCAGCGCGGAGCCAGTCGGCGTCGTAGCCCTTGTCGGCGGCCAGTCGCCGGATCCGGCCAGGCGCTTCGGCCAGCACCGCCGGGGCGGTGGTCACGTCGCTGGCGTTGCCCGGCGTCAGCAGCAGGACGCCTGGACGGCCGAGGACATCGGTGAGCGCGTGGATCTTGGTGGTCTGGCCGCCGCGCGACGGGCCGATAGCCTGTGCCTTTGCCCCCCTTTGCCGCCATGGGCTGAGCGGTGGGCTCGGACGTAGCTGCTGTCGAGGGCAGCCGCATCGCCCGCCCATCCGGCCTCGGCCAGCGCGGCGAGCATGGCTTTCCAGAAGCCGCGCCGCGACCAGCGGTTGAAGCGGTTGTAGACCGTGGTGCGCGGACCGTAGGCGGCCGGGCAATCGCGCCAGCGACAGCCCGATGTCAGCACGTGCAGGATGCCCGAAATGATCTGCCGGTCGTCCTTGCGCTCGGGTCCAGGCTGATCCTTGGGCATGAACAGTTCGATCACCGCCCACTGCCCATCCGAGAGCCAGAACAGGTCTGCCATCGCCACCTCCAAGCCGCAAAATGGCCGCCTGGAATCACAAAACGACAAACCCTGCAACGCCTTGGTTGGGTTCACACCCTAATACAGCAGCTTCGGTATCGACCTTCTCGGCGGGGGTAGCGCCGGCTCCGCCAGTGGACGACTTCGGTCCCGACGAAGCCCGCACGGCTTACCAGACGTGCTTCGGAAGACCTGTTCGCGACAGCGCGGCTTGTGGCTGCGGCCGGCTCAGGAGGTAGCCTTGGACCTGCCCAACGCCCTCGGCCCGGGCGAGTTCCAGTTGCTGCGCCGTCTCGACGCCCTCGACCACCGTGGTGATGCCCAGGCTGACCCCCAGGCCCACCACCGCCCGGATGATGGCGCGCGCGTCGGCGCTCGTCTCGGCCTCGCTCGTGAACGAGCGATCGATCTTGATCTTGTCGATTGGGTACCGACGCAGATAGCTCAAGGACGAGTAGCCGGTGCCGAAATCGTCCATGGCGATCCGGATGCCAGCGTCGTGCAGCGCGGCGAGATTGTCCCGGGTCGCCTCGCTCTCTTCCAGCAGCGAGGTCTCGGTAATCTCGACCTCCAGCCGCGCGGCGGCCAGACCGGTCTCCGCCAGCACGGCAAGCACCTCCGCGCCGAACCCCTTCTGCCGCATCTGGACGCTGGAGACGTTGACGGCGACGGCGATATGATCGGGCCATGCCAGGGCATCCCGGCAGGCGCGCTCCAGGATCCAGCGGCCGAGGGGTAGGATGAGACCGGTCTCCTCCGCCAAGGGGATGAACGACAGCGGCTGGATCATGCCGCGCGTGGGATGGCGCCAGCGCACCAGCGCCTCGACGCAGGCGACGTGTCCGTCGCGGGCATCGACGAGGGTCTGGTAGTGCAACTCGAACTGCTCCGCCGTCAGCGCGGCCTGGAGGTCGGCTTCGATCTGCCGACGCGCCTCGAAGGCCTCCGACATGCTGGCTTCGAAGACGCTGACGATGCCGCGCCCCTCGGTCTTCGAATGGCGCAGGGCGAGGTCGGCATCGTGCAGCAGCGGGTCCATGTCCAGGTCTTGGACCGCGCGGATCGCGAGGCCGATGCTGGCGCCGGTATGGACGCGGCCGCACGCGAGATCGAACGGCTCCGACAGGACGTCGACGAGGCGCTGGGCGGTCGACGTCGCGGCTGCCTCGACACTCACACGCTGCACAAGCGCGAACTCGTCGCCGCCGAGGCGGCCCACCACATCGCCCCGCCGCGTGTTCCTCCGCAGCCGCGCGGCGACCTCCTGCAGGAGCTCGTCGCCGGCAGCATGCCCGTAGGTGTCGTTGACGAATTTGAACCGGTCGAGGTCGATGTAGAACATCGCCAGCAGCGGCCGCGCCTCCTCACGCGCCTTAACCAAGTCACGGTAGCCCTGGCGCATCGCCCGGATGTTGGCGAGGTCGGTCAGGGCGTCGTGATGGGCCAGGTGGGCGATACGCTCCGCGCTTCGGCGCTGCTCTGTGATATCCTCGAATGTCGAGACCCAGCCGCCGCCGTCCATGACGCGATAGTTGATCGCCAGCGTGCGCCCATTGGTAAGTTCGCGCGTGATCGGTACCGGCTCGATCGATTGCAGAGCGTCCCGGCTGCTGCGCTCAATCTCCTCGAGAGTGAGGCCCGGCGAGTAGAGGCCGCGCGCGACCAGCGAGGCGCAGATCTCGTGCTGGGTCATGCCCGTGAGGATCATGTCCTGCGGGATACCGAAGATATCTCGGTAGCGCTTGTTCGACACGACGAGTCGGGATTCTGCGTCGAACATGCATAAGCCTTGGATCATGTTCTGCAAAGCGGCCTCAAATAGACGGCTCTGTTTTGTTGTGTCTATGCTAGAGTTATCGCCAAATTCTTCATGCGCGCCTATGGCCGTGTCATGATCAGAAAACAACGTGCCCGCATGTCGCAAGATCACCTCACTGTCTGGACTATCAGAAGTTGCGACAAGCCTAAGATCGGGGTAGGGCACGACGTCGTCCTCGACTACGATGTGCCTATCCTACAGCATAACTGTGCCACATCCTAATTAAGGGATGATACCAAAAATTCCCCCAACCGGCATTCTGGATCTACATTTAGAAATTGATGAATGCGTTGTTGCAGTTGTCTTCCTTCCTGCCTTCGGCCGTCGCCCTGGCCTCGCCAAGCACTGGTCCCGTAATCTGCCCTGTGCGAGTGCCTTGTGAGGGAAAAACGGCCTTTGAACCGGAGTTCTTCCGACGATAGTGTCTGCTCCATGACGGAGTATTCCGAAATGCGATCGTTAATGTTTCGGTATCGTTGAGTATGTATGATGTGCAGAAGCATGAAGGTAACCCTATGCGCGTTCTCCTGATCGAAGACGACGTCAGCGTCGCGCAGAGCATCGAACTGATGCTCAAGTCCGAGAACTTCAACACCTACATCACCGACCTCGGGGAAGAGGGTGTCGATCTCGGTAAGCTGTACGATTACGACATCATCCTCCTCGATCTGAACCTGCCCGACATGTCGGGCTACG
>NZ_JBNNWO010000054.1:1519-2641 GCF_050281105.1 Methylobacterium sp. NPDC080182 | reverse complement strand
GACGATACACGGCATCCGTCACCATCCGCTGGCCGGGGAATGTTCGCCCCGTTCCCATCGACTACGCCTTTCGGCCTCGCCTTAGGGGCCGGCTAACCCTGCGCAGATTAACTTTACGCAGGAACCCTTGGACTTTCGGCGAGAGTGTCTTTCACACTCTTTGTCGTTACTCATGTCAGCATTCGCACTTCCCATACCTCCAGAAGCCCTCACGGGTCTTCCTTCGCAGGCCTAGGGAACGCTCCGCTACCACTCACACCTTGCGGTATGAATCCGAAGCTTCGGCTCGTGGCTTGAGCCCCGTTACATTTTCGGCGCAGGACCCCTTATTTAGACCAGTGAGCTGTTACGCTTTCTTTAAAGGATGGCTGCTTCTAAGCCAACCTCCTGGTTGTTTTGGGAGTCCCACATCCTTTCCCACTTAGCCACGAATTGGGGGCCTTAGCTGTCGGTCAGGGTTGTTTCCCTCTCCACGACGGACGTTAGCACCCGCCGTGTGTCTCCCGAGCAGTACTCTCACGTATTCGGAGTTTGGTTGGGTTTGGTACCGCTGTGGGCGGCCCTAGCCCATCCAGTGCTCTACCCCGTGAGGTATTCACTCGAGGCGCTACCTAAATAGCTTTCGCGGAGAACCAGCTATTTCCGAGTTTGATTGGCCTTTCACCCCTAGCCACACGTCATCCAAGACCTTTTCAACGGGCACTGGTTCGGACCTCCAGTGGGTGTTACCCCACCTTCATCCTGCACATGGCTAGATCACTCGGTTTCGGGTCTAAAGCCACGAACTGAACGCCCTGTTCAGACTCGCTTTCGCTGCGCCTCCACCTATCGGCTTAAGCTCGCTCGTAACTTTAAGTCGCTGACCCATTATACAAAAGGTACGCGGTCACCCAGGACGAACCTTGGGCTCCCACTGTTTGTAAGCATCCGGTTTCAGGTGCTGTTTCACTCCCCTCGTCGGGGTGCTTTTCACCTTTCCCTCACGGTACTGGTTCGCTATCGGTCGCTGAGGAGTACTTAGGCTTGGAGGGTGGTCCCCCCATGTTCAGACAGGATTTCACGTGTCCCGCCCTACTCGAGTCCTGTGTATCGTCCGTCCCGTACGGGGCTGTCACCCATCGC
>NZ_JBNNWO010000053.1:0-4190 GCF_050281105.1 Methylobacterium sp. NPDC080182 | reverse complement strand
AGGAGGCGGGCGTAGCTGCCCGCGCCGGTGCCGGTGCCCGGGCCGTCGATGTCGAGGCCGAGGCTGCTGCCGGGGTTGAACGCCACCGGGCCGAGCACGGTGAGCGTGCCGGGGGAGTTGCCCGGCCGCAGGGCGCCGGCGACCGTGACCGGGGCCGCGACGGTGCCGATGCCGCGCAGGGTGCCGGCGGCCGCGACCGTGACCGGCGAGGTCCAGAGCCCGTTGAGGGAGAGCGTGCCGGCCTGGACGGTGGTCGGGCCGGAGAAGAGGCCGGGGCCGGTGAGCAGGAGCGTGCCGGGGCCGGCCTTGGTCAGGCTGGTCGGGCTCGCGGTCTCCAGGATGGCGCCGGCGTAGGTGGAGGCGGCCGCACTGGAGACCGTGAGGGCGCCGTTGCCCAGGACGGCGGAGGCCGGGCCGGCGAGGTCGGTGAGCGTGAGGGCGGTGCCGCCGAGGTCGAGGGCGCCGGTGTTGGTCAGGCTGGTCAGCCCGGCGAGCGGGCCGGTGATCTGCACGAGGCCGGCATTGGTGAGCGTGCCGTTGAACTGCCCGGACAGGCGGGCGACGCCGGTGTTGGTCAGGTCGGCGGTGAGGGTGCCGTCGCTGGCGACGAGGCCGGCGTTGCTGAGGCCGCCGGAGGCGGTGAGGCTGGCGCTCTGGGCGACGGCGACGAAGCCGGCATTGGCGAGGGGGCCGGCGAGGCTGTAGCTGCCGCCGCCCGTGACGGCGAGGGTCGCGCCGGCGGCGTTGGCGAAGGTGCCGGCGCTGGTGACGGTCCCGGACACGGCGAGCAGGCCGGCATTGTTGGCGATGGCGCCGTCGATGCGGCCGGCGCTGGCGAGCACGGTGCCGGCATTGGTCAGGCCACCGCTGATCGTGCCGCTAGTGGCGAGCGTGCCCGTGTTGGTCACGCCGCCGGTGATGGCGCCGGTGTTGAGCGCAAGGCCGGAATTGGCGACTCCGCCGGAGACGGTACCGGTGTTGATCAGGAGGCCGGCATTGCTGACGCCGCTCTGGGCCCAGCCGGCGTTGATGTAGGTGCCGGCGCCCTGGACGGAGACCGGCGAGGTCAGGCTGCCGGTGGCGGACAGGAACAGGGTACCGCCGGCGACGGTGGTCGGTCCGGCATAGGTGTCTCTTCCGGCGAGTTCGAGGGTGCCGAGGCCAGTCTTGGTCAGTCCGCCGACGCCGGAGATGTCGTTGGCGAAGCGGCCGTAATAGGCCTGTCCGTTGTAGGCGGTGTTGACGGTCCAGTCGGAGGTGAACTGGCCCGGTCCGTCGATGGCCTTGCCGAGGTTGAGCAGGCCCCAGCCGTAGACATCGTTGGGCCTGTCGGCGGGTCCGTCACCGAGATGGGTGGCGGTGGTGAACATGGTCTGGGCGATTTGCGGCGCGGTCAGGAACGGGAACGCCTGACGCAACACAGCCGCAGCACCGGCTACGTGCGGCGCCGCCATCGAGGTGCCCTGCAGCTCTCTGTAACCGCCTCCGACTGCGGTTGACCAAATCTCCACCCCTGGCGCTGCCAAGCACCAATCGGCGGCTACACCGCATCGATTGCTGAGGTTGTGTCCCCTGGCGTGGTGTAGCTTCGGCGTGGCCACCACGATCACCGGCCGGGGCCGGATTGATCAGGCTGCCAGGTTGGGCAGGCTGACGAGGGGATCATCGCCGATCGGGGCGATGCTTTCCAGGGTGATGTAGCGGGAGCGCTGGACGGCCCACTCGTCGTTCTGTTCCAGCAGGATCGCGCCCACAAGGCGTGTGATAGCCGCCTCGTTGGGGAAGATGCCGACCACCTCGGTCCGGCGCTTGATCTCACCGTTCAGGCGTTCCAGCGGGTTCGTGGAGTGCAGCTTGACCCGATGCTGGGTGGGGAAGCCCATGTAGGCCAGCACGTCCGGCTCAGCCTCGTCCATCAGGGCGGCGAGCTTGGGGACCTTCGGCCGGAGCTGATCGGCCACGCGCCGCCACTGCTGACGGGCCGCCTCGGCGTCGTCCTGGGCGAACGCCGTGGCGATGAAGGCGGAGACGACACGCCGCCCGCTGCGCCCGGCATGGGCGAGCACGTTGCGCATGAAGTGGACGCGGGGGCTGTTGAAGAACCCGCCATTCCGCTCGTGCGCAGATGCGGTCAGGCCGAGGCTGGACCGAGCCGCCGGCGCGGCATCAAAAAGCCGTCGCATCGATGCTCTTTGCCGCTGGATCGGCCTACGGGCCCCAATAGCCAGCACAAAAGCATCCACAGAGCGGCCGCGAGCCGCTTGAGGTTCACGGCCGCGGCCGTCAGGAAGGACTGGATGCGCATGTTCTGTAGTCCGCGTCGAACTGCGCGAGCCAGACCATGCCAAGTCTTCGCTTCACCGTGGAAGCCTTCCGATCGCCAGCGATGCCGTTGGTAGAGGTGCTTTTCGTCGGCAGACCAACGCTCGCGGCGTCGACGTGCGCGCAGCAAGGCGGGATAGTCCGTGCTGATCATTACCGTGCGCGCGCTGCGCCTCGGCGACAGACAGAGCTTTGCCATAGGGCAAGCTTTGCAGTCACGGGCGCGTGCCACGAAGAAGCGACCGTGATTGTGAACCTTGCCAGGTGACAGGATCTTGCCCTGTGGGCAGGTCACCACGTCGCGGTGCGGATCGAAGCGGAACCGACGCAGCGGCACGGCCGAGCGCATCGGATCGGCCTTGGCCGGAATGACGGCATCGATGCCGCGCCGCTCCAGGCCACCGTAGACCTTGGCGTATGCGTAGCCCGCATCTGCCGTCGCCGTCACGATGGCCTGCCCGCTGGTCGCCGCGGTCGCGTCGAGGCGCTCCAGGATGACCTGTCCCTCGTTCACCTCGCCGGTGGTGACCTCCACATCGAGCACGACGCCACGGACGTCGTCGACCACCGCGTGCTGCTTGTAGGTCGGCTCCAGGCGGCGGTTGCGGCCATTGGTGGCCATCGTCGCGTCCGGGTCGGTCGTACTAACCTTCTTGTAGCGGCCAGTCTTCTTCGTGTTGCGTTGGCTGATCGTAGCTTCGTCGCCGTTGACCTCGGCGACACCCTCGACATGCCGAGCGACCAAGCTCTCCCAACTCACGTCGGCTCGGATCAGCGAAGCGTCGACATGCACGACCTCGCCCTTGGCGATCCCCGCTGTGATGCAGGCCCGTACGGTGCGCTCGAAGATGCTCCGGAACCGGTCCGCACCCCAGCGCTGCCGAATGCGGGTCAGCGACGAATGATCCGGCAACGCCTCATGGAGACCATACCCAGCGAACCAGCGGATGGCGAGATTGACCTGCGCCTCGCGCAGTAGGCGACGATCGTGAACAATCCCCACGAGGAAACCGGCCAGCATCAGGCGGAGGGCAGCTTCCGGGTCGATGCCGGGCCGGCCGTTGTCGTGGCAGTACAGATCGGCCACCGCGCCGCGCAGCCATGACAGGTCGAGCACCCGGTCGACCCGGACCAGAATGTGATCGTCGGGAAGCAGCTGCCGCAGCGAGCCGGTGATGAACAGCTCGCCCTGATCGCGTTCCTTGTGCCCCAGCATGCCGGCCTCCCGACCACCGCTCCCGCAGTGAATCAGCCGATCCGCTCGCCCGCAAAGCTCTGAACGGGTTTATCAACAGCCCCACGCGGCAACGCTGCCAGGTCGCGTTCATCACCTTGGCCACCGACGCCTTGATGCCCTCGTGGGCGTCCGAGATCACCAGCTTGACCCCGCGCAAGCCCCGGCGCGCCAGCTTGCGGAGAAAGTCCGTCCAGAACGTCTCGGCTTCGGAGGGGCCGACATCCATGCCAAGCACCTCGCGACGGCCGTCAGTGTTCACACCGACCGCCACGATCACGGCGACAGAGACGATGCGTCCGTCCTGGCGCACCTTCACGTAGGTCGCATCAATCCAGAGGTAGGGCCACTCGCCCTCGAGCGGACGCTCGAGGAACGCGCCGACCCGCTCGTCGATCTCCTGGCAAAGCCGGCTGACTTGGCTCTTCGACACGCCCGTACCACCCATGGCTTGGACCAAGTCGTCCACGGACCGGGTCGAGATACCCTGGATGTAGGCCTCCTGGATCACAGCCGTGAGCGCCTTTTCAGCCATCCGGCGCGGTTCCAAGAAAGCCGGGAAGTACGAGCCCTTACGCAGCTTGGGGATGCGCAGTTCGACTGTCCCAGCCCGCGTCTGCCAGTCCCGGTCACG
>NZ_JBNNWO010000052.1:0-7462 GCF_050281105.1 Methylobacterium sp. NPDC080182 | reverse complement strand
TCTGATCGCGCTCGGCACCGACAACGAACCGTCCCATGCCGTCCTCCGGTCGTGCAGAGGAAGGCTACCACCATCGGGGTTTTGACACAGCCAGGACCCAACGCAGTCGTTCACGATCAACCCGGCTACCCCTATAAGCAGATGGGGTGGATGGCTCCCGCTCCAACTGACGGCATCTCGGTGCCAAGATGTGGTCGCTGCCGAAGCAGCAGCCACGCGGATGCAGGAGCCATCCCCATGAAGATCACCACCGTCGGCATCGATCTGGCCAAGAGCATCTTCCAGGTTCACGCCGTCGACGCGGCCGGGCACGTCGTTGTTCGGAAGACCACCGACAACCAACTCACCGAGATCCAGGCGGCCGGCTTCACCATCGAGCCGCGCCGCCTCGTGACGGAGACCGTGTCGGGATCCATCGCGGCCGGCCAGCGCCGCGGGTTTGCGCGCCTGCTCGATCGGCTGGAGTCGGGTGACGTCCTGGTCGTGACCAAGCTCGACCGGCTCGGCCGTAACGCGATGGATGTGGGCACGACGGTGGCTAAACTCGACTAGCTCGGGGTGCGGGTTCACTGCTTGGCGCTGGGCGGCTTCGACCTGACGAGTTCGACGGGCAAGCTGACGATGAACGTGATCAACGCGGTCGCGGAGTTCGAACGCGATCTGCTGATTGAGCGGACCCAGGCCGGCTTGAGCCGGGCTCGGGCGGAGGGCACGCGGCTTGGCCGGCCGGCCAGTCTCACCGGCGAGCAGCGCACGGCGGTGGCGCGCCAGCTCGGGGATGGTGCGAGCGTGTCGGCCCTGGCGCGAGCCTTCAAGACGAGCCGGCAGACCATCCTGCGGATCAGGGATGCAGCCGTACCGGCCTGATCACCGTAGCTTCACGTCGACAAGGCCGACCGTGCCATCAAGCCCTGAAGAAAATGCGCCACTTATCGATAAAGGTCACAACCGCAGGCCGGTTCCGCTCAATATCGGGAAAATGGCAGTAATGCTTGGCACTGTCTAGCGCATGGCAGTCGATAGTTGCGAATAGGCCGTAAGCATGGCGGCTTTAACGCCAAATGTCACGCCGATCACAAAGCAGTGAGAGCGACTGTCACGTTATTTGGCTCGGCCATATTGCAATTTTGATCCAGAAATCTAATTTTTTACGCATCGAACAAATCAGTCCACTCTAAGTAGAAAAGCTATGGCTGAAGAAAACTTACGAGACGCTCATGACCCTGTTGAGCTGACCAGCGACATCGTCGCCGCTTACGTTGCCAACAATTCCATACCGGCCCTCGAACTTCCGAACCTCATCCAGAGCGTGCACGACGCGGTTCGAGGCCTGACTGCTGGTGATACATCGGGTGCAGTCGCCACGCCTGACGGCGTGGCAAAGCCAAGTCCGGCGCAGATCCGCAAGTCGATCCGACACGATGGGATCGTCAGCTTCATTGACGGCAAGACCTACAAGACGCTCAAGCGTCATCTCGCCGCCCATAATCACGACCCTGAGAGCTATCGCGACCGCTATGGCCTTCCAGCCGACTACCCGATGGTCGCCAAGAGCTACGCCGAGCGGCGCTCCGCCCTGGCCAAGGCACTCGGCCTGGGTCGACCCGGTGCCATGGCCATGCGCCAGGCTGACGGACAGGATGGAGCTGCCTGAACCAGGGACGCACCGGTGCAACGCTCTTCCCCACGGACCGCCGCCGGGCCGCTGCGGGTGCTCGCCCTGGCAGTGCAGAAGGGCGGGACGGGCAAGACCACCCTGGCGGCCTCCCTGGCCGTCGCCGCCGCGGAGGCGGGCGAGCAGGTGACCGCGCTCGATCTCGACCCGCAGGGCTCACTGGCCGGCTGGGGCGCCCTGCGCAAGAACGACGGTGGAAGCGACCGCGAGAGCGACGCCGTCGCGGTCGACCGGGTCCAGCCCTGGGAGATGGGCCAGCTCTCGGAGATCCTCGGCATCCTCGCCGAGCAGGGCACGACCCTCGCCGTTCTCGACACCGCCGGCAGCGCGTCCGGCCTCGCGCCGGCCCTGAAGGACGCCGATTTCGTCCTGATGCCGGTCCGCCCCTCCCGGCTCGACATCGTGGCCGCCCGGCCGACGCTCCAGGCGCTGGTCGGCCTCGGCCTGCGGGAGCGGCTGGCCCTGGTGCTGAACCAGTGCCCGCCGCCGCCCTCGCCGCGCACCAGCGCCTACGCGGCGCAGCTGCGCGCCCTGGGCGTCCTGGCCGAGCCCGGGATCATCCACCGGGTCGACCACCAGGACGCCCTTGCGACCGGGCTCGGCGTCACGGAATTCGCCCCCGGCAGCCAGGCCGCCGAGGAGGTCCGGGCGCTCTGGGCCTGGATCGACGCGAAGCTAACTGGCTTGGCGAGGTGAGCATCGCAGATAGCGCTTCAGCGCTGGATGGAAGCCCTGGCCAGAGCTGAACAGGATCCCGTTACGGGCGCGCTGGGAATGACCGGGTCGGGCGGTTTCCCGCCTGTCCGCTTCTAAGCGGCAATCGTGGGAACGCCGACTTCCCCAATTCAAGCAATCCCGATCCAAGAAGCGATGCCCCTAGCCGAGATCGGCGATGGCGTCCGCCGCGACCCGGCACACAGGATTTTGCATCGAGCTTCGCCTTAACGCGTCGTACAAACAGACGGCGCGTCCTTCGGCTGCACGATGAGTACCACCCCCGCCAGTGCCCTGGATGCCTCCCATCCCGCCATCGCCACCGGGCGAAGCGAACGGTTGGTCGCCTTCGATCATATGCGGGGCTTCGTCGTTGCCCTCGTGGTCCTTCACCATGCCACGCTTGCGTACTGTACCTTCGGCCACATCAATCGAGTGAACTACGCGCTATCCACGGCACCCGTCGTGGATCCACGACGCTGGATCGGTTTCGATCTTCTCGTGCGCCTCAACGACGGCTTCTTCATGCCGTTGCTCTTCCTGCTCTCAGGGCTGTTCGTCTGGGACGGCTTGAGGCGCCGCGGCGCCCGTGCGTTCCTCGGCGCACGGATGCGCCGTCTTGGCCTGCCATTTGTTATTGGCGTGCTGATCTTGTCCCCGCTGGCCTACTTTCCCGCCTTTCTCCAGGCCGGCGGAACACTTGGCTTCGGGTCGTTCTGGATCGCTACCGTCACGTGTGGGCCGTGGCTGAGCGGGCCACCTTGGTTCATCGGCATCCTGCTGGTCTTCGACGCGGCCGCTGCCCTTATCTTTACCCTCGCGCCCCGCCTCGCCGTGCCTCCGTTGGTGAGCAGCCTCGCGCGGCGCCCGGTCAGCGGCTTTGTCCTGCTACTCGCTTGCTCCCTGCTCCTCTTCCTGCCCCTACTCGTAGCAGTCGGGCCGACGCGCTGGTTCGCCCTCGGTCCTCTCGCCATACAAGGCAGCCGCATCGGTCTCTACGCCGCCTATTTCACTGCAGGCGTCGCGTTGGGGCATGGTGGTATGCAAGCTGTCGTGCAGTTCGCGAGGGCAATGGCTTCCCAGTGGGCAGCCTGGGGCCTGCTCGCCGCTGCTACGGGAGCAGTCTTCATGGCTGTGGCGGCGATTGCCCGTGGAGAATTGTTTCTGCCGCCGGCGGGGGCACTCGCCGTCGTGGGCATTGCGCAGGCGGCCTTCTGTGCCGCCGCGTGCTTTGCGCTTCCGGCCCTCTTCCTGCGCTTTGGAGGGGGAAGCTTGCCGGCCTGGGACAGCCTCGCCGCGAACAGCTTCGCCATCTACCTGTTGCACTACCCCTACGTGACCTGGACGCAGTATGGCCTCCTCCCCGTGAGCGTCGACGCAGCGGTAAAGGGTGCGCTCGTCTTTACTATCGCGCTCGCCGCGAGTTGGGCCAGTGCGGCGTTCCTGCGTCGCCTTCCCATGTTCGGCAGGATGCTCTGAGCGATGGCGAGGCCCAACAAGCCGCCGCGCGGGCGCGATCTTCAACTCCCTTGGACAGCGATCTTCGACGGATCGGCGGACCGGTACGATGGGCTACCGGTCACGATCACCGGCTGGGCCGTCACCGCAGCGGAGACGCCAGCCGCAGCCTACTGCCTGCTGACTTTCGAGCCCGCCTGTTGCCGAGGCTGCCTACCGAGCGATCCTGCAACCTGCATAGAGGTCCTGGCCGTTGAACCGGTCCCAGCAGATGGTCGAGAGGTGATCCTGCGGGGCGTATTCCGCCTGCTCCAGGGAGATCCCTGTGGCTGGCGCTACAGGCTCGATACGACGACGGTCGTCCACCGCGCGAGACACGGATCGCCGTTCGGCCTGTCCCGCCGCGGTTTCGTGGTAGGGGCCTCACTCCTCTGTCGTCCCGTCGAGGCCATCGCGCAGGCCTCCTCGTCGACCAAGGTGACTGTTACTCAGCGAGCCGCTGCCGCAGAATTTCTCGCGGGCCGGCCGACCATCGATTGCCACAGCCATGCCGGCCGCATCCTGCGCGTGCGCCAGGATGAGGGACATGCGCCTTTCGCGCCGCTGGCTGAACCAATGCGTCGCGGCGGGCTCGCCGCGACATGTCTCGCCATCGTCTCCGACAGCCCGACGCACCGGATAACGCCGGAGGGGCGGATCAAGGCGTTTCGCGATCCCGAGCCCGGGGAACTCGCGGCCTATGCCGAGCGCGGCTTCACCCGGTTGCACGCACTTGTGCGCGAGCAGGGACTCAAGATCGTCCGCACTGCGGCTGACCTCGACGCTGCGCGCGCCGAGGCTCCGATGGTGCTGGTCGCGGCCGAGGGTGCCGATTTCCTCGAAGGCGACCTGGGCGGCCTGGAGGCAGCCTACCGAAGGGCGGCCCTACGCCATCTGCAACTGACGCACTACCGGGTGAACACTCTCGGCGACATCCAGACTGAGCCGCCCGTACACGGGGGCCTGACCGCCTTCGGCGCCGAAGTGATCCAACGCTGCGAAGCGCTCGGCGTCATCGTGGATGTGGCGCATGGCACCGAAGCCCTCGTGCGTCAGGCGGCTGGGGTGGCGCGCAAGCCCCTCGTCCTCTCGCACACATCGCTCACGACCAAGCCCACGCCTCGCACCCGCCGCATCACACCGGAGCATGCCCGGATCGTCGCGGGGACGGGAGGCGTTATCGGTATTTGGCCGCCTGCGAGCCTGTTTCCTGATCTCGACGCGCTGGCGGAGGGCATTGCCCGCATGGCGGACGTGGTCGGTCCGGCCCATGTCGGAATCGGCTCGGACATGATGGGACTGGTCGGGCCGAGCGCATTGCCGGACTACACGAGCCTGCCGGATCTGGCTGCCATCCTCCTCGTACGCTTCTCGCCCGACGAGACAGTCGGCATTCTCGGTGGCAATTACCTGCGCGTGGCGAAAGCCTGCCTCGCGGCTTGAAGAGCAGCTGTACGGCTGCTTTCGGGAAGCGCTGGGAGGAGCAGAAGCGGCTGGGTTGGGTCAATTTGCGACTGTCCGCTCACAAACGCGGTAATGCCGGGAGGGGATATGCCGCCTTGGAGAGCGAGTTGCAGACCGATGCTCGCGCATAGTCGAGCAGTGGCGTATGGCCCCTCCGTGCGGGCCTTTAGCCAATGCGAGCGCCTTCCGCCCATAGCTCCATCAGGCAGATGCCGCCCATTCGACGCGGTTGCGACCGGTCGCTTTAGCCAAGTACAGCTTGGCGTCCGCGGCACGCATCGCCCCGTCAAAGCTCACGAAGCCGCCGACCGCGTAATGCAGGCCGATACTCACGGTCAGCCCAACAAGGCAGCGATCGATCACGACGGGGGTGCGGGCGATGACGCTCCGCAACGCCTCAGCTGTCGCCTGTGCCTCCGCGTGGGAAACGCCGGTCATGAGCACTACGAACTCCTCCCCGCCGATGCGGGCCGCGAAGCTCGAGCTGGACGTCGCCTGGAGTTGCCCCCATCAAACCGGACACGGGGCTGGTTGCATCTGAGCACGGATGAACTCGCGCGGCGAGCGCATGCCGAGCCCACGATGGGGATGGTGTTCTTTGTAGTCGGTGATCCGGGCGTCGATCACGCACGAGGCACTGATCAGCTTCGAGGATGGTAAGCCGTACAAGACGATCAAGCGGCATCTGACCGCCTGTGGTCTGACGCCGGAGACGTACCGGGCGAAGTGGGGGCTGCCGAGCGACTATCCGATGATCGCCCCTGCCTACGCGGCCCAGCGATCCAGGATCGCCAGAAGCTTGGTGCTGGCCCGAAATCTGGGGGATCCAGCTCCGTAGTCTTCGGCCGGCGAGCGGGTGAGCGCCGACGCCTGGATCGGGGGCACGGACGCAGCTCTAAGCGAATAGGCCCTCGGACCTGAGCTGATCGAGCACACGGGCGGCCTGGGCCTTGGCTTCGTCCAGGCGCCCCGGCTGATCGAAGCCGTGCTCGAACATGGGCAGGAGCTTGTCCATCGCTCGATCCATGGCCGTTCTCTCCCAGAGGATCAGCACCTCGCGGTCGACCAGATCCTTGAGGAAGCACCACAGCGTCAGCACGGTGGTGATCGCGGGCTGCTCTTTCCAGGTGGCGATCACGGTTTTGGCGATGCGGTCCAGCCGTCTGATGAGGGCACCCTGCTTCTTAGGGGCGAGGTCGGAGAATGGCTCCAGGCTTGCGGCCCGCAGATCCTGTCGTAACGCACCCACACGGGCCTCGGCGTGCTGGATCAGAGCCGGGTCGACCGGGACGAACATGCCGGGTGCACCGGTGAACGTCAGGAGCAGGTAGGCCGGGATCGCCAGTTCGATGCGCTGGCGGTCGGACAAGGGTGGCATTGGCGTTTTGGGCAGATGAGGACGGCAGGGGGCCGTCTATAGCCAAACTGTGAAGCGCATGCAGCCGCCGGTCCGCTGGCGGACCGGTGTTGCGCCGAGACAGCACGCGCCTGAGCATGCCGGTTCGAAGGGGAGCCGATCTGCGCGAGCAGACTGGAAGCACCGTCGATCCTGCGGGTGGTGCGCACCCGTGCCAAGCCGCGCCGCTCCATGTCATCCCCTTATACGAACGATCGCCCCGCAGATGGCGATCGGGTCTCGGCCCTTCATCCGGAAGCGGACGGACCGCTCGCGACCCGACCCGGTCGCTGGCGGCACTCGTCGACAAGACAGAAAGCAGACGACCATAACTGTCGTCGTAGGCAAACGCGTCCGCCGCGTTAGCGGCTGCGCCATCTTCTTGCATCCTAGGCTCAACTGTTCGGACAGCGTACGAGAGGCAAGGGCGCGAGGGCCGTCAGGTCTCCCGGACCCGACGGCCGCGGTGTCAGGTCAGGAGTTCGCCTTGTCGGACGGCGACTTGATCAGCTCCTTAAGCTTGTCCGACATCGGGAAGTTGAGGTTGAGGTCCCTCGGTGGGATCGGGGTCTCGAACCATTTGACGTAGAGCTTGCTGAACTCCCCGGACTTCATCAGCCCGACCAGGGTCTCGTCGACCAGCGCCTTGAACTCGGGATCCTCGCGCCGGAACATCAGCGCGTAGGGATCGGCCGAGTAGGCCTTGTCGAGGATCC
>NZ_JBNNWO010000051.1:0-7646 GCF_050281105.1 Methylobacterium sp. NPDC080182 | reverse complement strand
GGCAATCCCGCCGGCCAGCCCGCCCGCTTGTCAGAAGATGGCTCAGCGCCCGGTCCACTTCCGCGGCCGGCGCCGATGAGCCGGGGTATAGAGCCGCCGATCCGGGCCGTCAACACCCTTTTTGCCGGCCGGCGCGGCGAACCACCCGGAAGCCTGGCGGTGGATGATCGCGGTCTTTCCCGCGCCGGGGCTGGCGCTCGGGAGCAGCACGCCTCAATCTCGACACGCTGGGTCGTGAGATGAGATTGCCGGGCGCGGATGTCGCCTCCGGTATGGTCGAGCCCGGCCTCAGCGCCGCGGATCCCGCGGGAACGCCCGTTCGCCATCGTCTTCTCAGGGCCTTCGAGTGAAGCGCGAGCGACTCAAGATCGGCGACGTGGCCGCCCTCCCCCCGGCACGCGGGGTGCACGAGCCTCTTGACCATCTCGGCGCGACCGCGACGCAGATCGACCGACGCGCCGTCAACCTCCGCTGGCTCTGCGCCAGCAGCCTCACCGGCCTGACCGGCGCCGGTCTGATCGCTGCGGCGCTCCACGTGTCCCTCCAGGGCGACGTTTCCTTCGCGGCCATTCCCGAGAAGGCGGCGATCATGCCCCGCCCCCAGCCGAGCGAGAGCGGCGCCAACATCGCCCGCAAGGGCGACCGGCTGGTGCGCAACCTCATGATCGCCTCGGCCAAGCAGAGCTTCAAGGCGCCGGTCACGGTCCGCCTCGGCGACCGCGAGATCATCAAGGCCAAGGCCTTCGTGCGGCTGACGACGCCCCTGTCGATGACGACGGGCGTCTACGCCGCCGAGCCGCCCCGCTTCGACCCCATGAAATTCGTCTCCGACGAGCCACTGGAGCGCGCGCCCGATGCGTCCGTCGACGCCCCCAGCGCCGAGGTCACCGTGGTCAAGCGCGAACTCGCCGACGCTGCCGTCGACGCCAACGCGCCGGCCCTCAGCGACGACGACGTCACCGCGCAGGTCGAGGAGGAGCGCCGGATCGCCGCCGAGGCAGGGCGCCGCGCCGCCATCCCGATCGCCCCGCAGATCATGCTGTCGCGGACGCTCCAGCAGGGCGCGGCCGGCGACGGCGACGGTGCGGTGCCGAAGGACGCGAACCCGTTCAAGTCCATCGAGGTGCTGGTCGTCCCGGAGAACGTCACGAAGGTCGCCAAGGTCGAGCTGAAGGCCAACGAGGCGCCGCTCGTGGAGGAGCGCGATCTCGCGCTGAAGCGCGGCGAGACACTGGAGACCACCCTCAAGGCCACCGGCCTCGCGAGCGACGATGCCGTTCGCGGCATCGTCGCCGCGCTCGGGGGCAAGACCCGCACCGCTGCCCTCAACGAGGGGCAGCCGATGCGCGTCCAGGTCGCCCCCGGGCCCCGTCCCGGCGATCCCCGCCAGGTGACGCGCGTGGTGCTGTACGGCGAGAACGGCATCGAGGGCATCGCGGCCCTGAACGACCGCGGCGCCTTCGTGTCGGTGGCGCCCCCCGCCGAGGAGGCCCCCTCCCCCAAGGGACAGCCTCAGGCGGAGGCCGGCGAGGACGAGGACGAGGATTCCGGCTCCGGGCCGCGCCTGTACCAGAGCCTCTACGAGACGGCGGCGCGCCACGACCTGCCGCGGGCCACGGTCGAGGACATCGTCCGCGTCTTCAGCTACGACCTCGACTTCCAGCGCCGCATCGGCAGCGGTGACGGGCTCGACGTCTTCTACAGCACCGACGACGAGGCCAGCGCCGATCGTCCGGACCTGCTCTACGCGGCGCTGACGCTCGGCGGAGAGACCCGCAAAGTCTACCGCTTCCAGTCGCCGGACGACGGCACGATCGACTACCTCGACGAGCAGGGCCGGTCGCTGAAGAAGTTCCTGCTGCGCAAGCCCATCGCCGACGGGATCATGCGCTCCGGCTTCGGTTACCGCCGCCACCCGGTGCTGGGCTACGCCAAGCTGCATACGGGCGTCGACTGGTCGAACCCGATCGGCACGCCGATCATGGCGGCCGGCAACGGTGTGGTGATCCGCGCGGAGATGACCTCGGGCTACGGCAACCGGGTCGAGCTGCAGCACGTCAACGGCTACGTGACGACCTACAACCACATGTCGCGGTTCGGCCGCGGCATCCGCGAGGGCGTCAAGGTCCGGCAGGGCCAGATCGTCGGCTATGTCGGCTCGACCGGCCTGTCGACCGGCGCGCACCTCCACTACGAGGTGATCATCAACGGCCACTTCGTCGACCCGATGAAGATCCGCGTCCCCCGCGGCCGGGAACTCGACGGGCGCCTGCTCGCCGACTTCAAGCGCCAGCGCGAGCAGATCGACGCCACCATGCAGAAGTCGAAGAGCGCGACCGCCCTCGCCCAGCGCGACGCGGCGGTCCGCTGAGGGAGCGCGCTGTCGTTCAGGCGAAGCCGAGCCGGGCGCGGACAGCCTCGGGCGTCGCGCCGGCCTGCCGAAGGTCGGCGAGGGATCGCGAGCCGCGCGACTTGGCCAGCTTCTCGCCTCCGGTATCGAGCAGCAGCGCGTGGTGGCGGTAGCGCGGGACCGGCAGGCCGAGCAGGGCCTGCAGGAGCACGTGCAGGCCGGTGGCCGCCTCGAGGTCGCGGCCCCGCACCACGTGGGTGATCCCCTCCGCCGCGTCGTCGTGGACCACGGCGAGGTGGTAGCTCGTCGGCACGTCGCGCCGGGCGATCACCGCGTCCCCCCAGCGTGCCGGATCCGCCGCGACCCGGTGCGCGCCGGCCGTGTCGAAGGCGACGTAGCCGTGGGTCGGGCCGGCGCGGCGCAGGGCGGCCGCCATGTCGAGCCGCCAGGTATGCGGGTCGCCGCGGGCGATCCGGTCCGCGGCCGCCGCCCGGTCCAGGTGGCGGCAGGTGCCGGGATAGAGCGGCACGCCGTCCGGATCGCGGGGGCCGTCGCCGCCGGAGGCGACGCGCGCCCGGATCTGGCCGCGTGAACAGAAGCACGGATAGGCGAGCCCGCTCGCGATCAGCCCGTCGAGGGCTGTCCGGTAGGCCGCCATGTGCCGGGACTGGCGCCGCACCGGTTCGGGATAGGTCAGCCCGAGCCAGGCGAGGTCGGTGACGATCCCGTCGACGAAGTCCGGCTTCGAGCGCGCGGGATCGATGTCCTCGATCCGCAGGCGGCAGACGCCCCCCATCCGGGCGGCGAGGTCCGCGTTGAGCAGCGCCGAGTAGGCGTGGCCGAGGTGCAGACGCCCGTTCGGGCTCGGCGCGAAGCGCAGCACCGGCGCCGCGGCGGTCACGGACCGGTCCGGCAGATCACCCGTCCCGGCGGGTCAGGCACTGCGGCGCGCCGGGCTGGCAGGCGATCCCGGGCAGCGAGCAGGCCGGACCCTCCGCCAAGCGGCGGCAGACCTTGCAGCCGTCGGTCCACTCGAGGCAGGTCGGATCGTCGGCCGCCGACACCGCCGGCGACGCGTGCCGCGCCGGCGCCAGGGCGCCGATGAGCACGGTGGCGATCACGAGGACCGCGATGCCCCAGGCGGCAAGCGCGCCGCTCGACGAGCGCGGTGCGGGTGACGGAGGGCTGACGGTCGACATGGGCGTCCTGTTGGCGCGGGACCCGCCCGCCTGTCAACGCGCGCTCAGGCGGCCCGCGCGGATCGGCGCTCCAGCAGCGGCGGGAGCAGCTTCAGATTCAGCGGCTTGGCCAGGAACCCGTCGAAGCCGGCCGCCCGGGCGGCGACCTCGTCCTCCCGGCCGGCATTCGCGGTCAGCGCGACGAGGTGGAGGCGGTCCGCGCCGCCCGCTTCGGCGGCGCGGATCCGCCGGGCGGTCTCGTGCCCGTCGAGGCGGGGCATCCGCACGTCGATCAGCGCGAGGTCGAAGGGGCCGTCCGTCTCCAGCCGCGCGAGGGCCTCGAGGCCGTCGACGGCGTGGATCACCGTGGCGCCGAGGCGCTCCAGGGCCCGGGTCGCCAGCAGGGCGTTGATCGGGTTGTCCTCGGCCAGCAGGATCCGCAGGCTGGAGCCGACGCGCGCCGGCTCCGCCGCCGGCGCGGCCGCGGCCTCGATCGGGCCCGTCGACGCGAGCAAGCGCTCGAACAGGGAGCGCGGCCGGACCGGCTTGATCAGGTAGCCGTCGAAGCCCGCCGCGCCGGGGGACCCGAAGCCGCGCCGGTCGAACGGCGAGAGGAGCACGAGGCTGGTGCGGACCCCGCAGGCGCGGGCCGCGTCGGCGATCTGGCGCACCGCCGCGTCGCCCAGTGCCCGGTCGGCCAGCACCGCGTCGAAGGCCGCGCCCGACAGGGCGTCGAGGCCCGATTCCAGGCTGTCGACGATCACGGTGGCGGCCCCGGCCCGGGACAGGCTGCGGGCGAGGTACGGGGCCTGGAACGGCGAGTCGGCGACGATCAGGCAGCGCCGCGGGGCGAGCGTCGGCAGCGGCGCGCGCCCGCTATCCTCGGCCGCCGCGACCTCGGCGAGCGGCAGCAGGACCCGGAAGGTCGAGCCCCGGCCGAGGCGCGAATCCGCCTCGATCCGCCCGCCCATGCGGGTCACGAGCCGCCGCGTGATGGCGAGGCCCAGCCCGGTGCCCTCGTGGCTGCGGCTCGCGCTGGCGTCGCCCTGCTCGAACTCCTCGAACAGGATCGGCAGCCGCTCCTCCGGGATCCCCGGGCCGGTATCCGCCACGGCGAGCACGACCTCGCCGCCGGTCCCGGCCCGCGCGAAGCTCAGGCTGACGCCGACGCCGCCGCGCTCGGTGAACTTGATGGCGTTGCCGGCGAGGTTGATCAGGATCTGCCGCACCCGGTCGGCGTCGCCCAGGATCGCGGCCGGGAAGTCCTCGGCCACGTCGAGGGCGATCTCGATGCCCTTGTCCTGGGCGCGGGGCGCCAGCAGCTCGACGACCCCCTCGGAGAGGGCCGGCAGGTCGAAGGGCTCGGCCGCGAGGTCCAGGCGCCCGGCCTCGATCCGCGAGAAGTCGAGGACCCCGTCGATCAGGCCGAGCAGCGCCTGACCGCTGGTGCGCACCGCCTCCACGTAGGTGCGCTGCTCGGGGTTCAACGCGGTCCCGAGCACCAGGTCGGCCATGCCCAGGATGCCGTTGAGCGGCGTCCGCATCTCGTGGCTCACGGTCGCCAGGAAGCGGGATTTGGCGACGCTCGCCGCCTCGGCGCGCTCCAGGGCCGCGTCGCGGCTGCGGATCGCCTCGACCCGCGCGGTCACGTCCCGGCCCGCGCGCAGCCAGTGCGTCGCGTCGCCGTGCGCCACCGGCATCTCCACGAAGGCGAACCAGCGCGCCCGCCCGTCCGCCGTCCGGACCTGCGCCTCCAGGCGGCGGACCCCGTCCGGCCCGATCTCCACGGCGTTCCGGTCGAGGATCTCGAGATCGTCCTGGGAGCCGATCAGCGCGATCGGCTCGCGGCCGAGGAGGCGGGCGAAATCCTCGTTGGCGTAGGTGATGCGCCCGCGGGCATCCCGCTGGACGATGATCTCGGTGGTGGCGGCCACCAGGGCGCGGTAGCGGTCCTCGCTCTCGCTGATCCGCCAGAGGCGGTCCTGCAGCCGCTCGGCCTCGCGCTCGGCGCGCCGCGTTCCGAGCCGGCGCCAGAGGGC
Organism: Methylobacterium sp. NPDC080182; assembly: GCF_050281105.1. Taxonomy (NCBI): domain Bacteria; kingdom Pseudomonadati; phylum Pseudomonadota; class Alphaproteobacteria; order Hyphomicrobiales; family Methylobacteriaceae; genus Methylobacterium; species Methylobacterium sp. NPDC080182. The sequence continues at coordinate 2,079 of NZ_JBNNWO010000051.1, read as the reverse complement.
GAAGGCCAGTGCGGCCGCGGTCAGGAGCGCCAGGACAGGCGCCAGCGTGTCGATCATTCCGGCCTCCCCGGCATCGGGCCGGTTCGCCGCAGGATCGCAGCCGAAGCTGAAGGCGGCGTTGGGAAAGGCCCTTAACCGCCGGTTGCGGACTTCGCGGAGTCCGCGGCGGAATCCGCGGCGGAGTCCGCGACGCGGCGCGGGATCAACGGTACCGTGCGGTGATCCGAGAAGCGGCTCGCGAGTTGCCTGCCAGGACGCAGGTCCGGACGGAGACGGTACATGCCCGGTGAGCACTACGACGTCATCATTGTCGGGTCCGGTCCCGGCGGCGGCACGATGGCGTGGCGCCTCGCCCAGACCGGCAAGCGCATCCTGCTGATCGAGCGCGGCGACTACCTGCTGCGCGAGCCGCGGAACTGGGACAGTCAGGCGGTGATCGTCGACGGCTACTACCAGGCCAAGGAGACGTGGTACTCGTCCGACGGCAAGAGCTTCCACCCCGGCCTGCACTACTACGTCGGCGGGAACTCGAAATTCTACGGCTCGATCCTCTTCCGCCTCCGCGAGAAGGACTTCGCCGAGATCCGCCACCAGGACGGCGTCGCGCCGGCCTGGCCGGTCGGGTACGACGTCTTCGAGCCGTACTACCAGGCGGCCGAGGAGCTGTTCCACGTTCACGGCCTGCGCGGCGAGGACCCGACCGAGCCCTGGTCGACCAAGCCCTACGCCCATCCGCCGGTGGCGCACGAGCCGCGGATCCGGGAGCTGTTCGACAACCTGAAGCGGGCGGGCCACCACCCGTTCCACCTGCCGGTGGGCGTGCGGCTGGTGGAGAAGGACGGCCGCGCGGTGCCGACCTCGCCCTGCATCAAGTGCGAATCGTTCGACGGCTTCCCCTGCCCCACCAACGGCAAGTCGGACGCGCAGACCATGGTGGTCGACCCCGCCCTGCGCGACTGCCCGAACCTGACGCTGCTCACCCGCACCTACATCGAGCGCCTCGTCACCGACGCCTCCGGCCGCACCGTCACGGGCGTCGTCGGGAACTGCGACGGCGCGCCGTTCGAGGCCTCGGCCGACATCGTGGTGGTGGCCTGCGGCGCCCTCTCCTCGGCGCTGCTGCTGCTGCGCTCGGCCAGCGACCGCCACCCGAACGGCCTCGCCAACGGGTCGGATCAGGTCGGGCGCAACTACATGCGCCACAACAACTCGACGGTGCTGGCGATCTCGAAGGTCCCGAACCCGACCCGGTTCCAGAAGACGCTCGGCCTCAACGACTTCTACTTCGGCGATCCGGACCCGAAGGATGGCTGGGACTTCCCCCTCGGCCACATCCAGATGGTCGGCAAGTCGGACGGCGCCCAGATCCACGGCGAGGGCCTGCCCGGCTTCCTGCAATGGTTCCCCGACAAGCCGTTCGACTGGATCGCCAAGCACTCCGTCGACTTCTGGCTGACCTCCGAGGACGTGCCGCTGCCGCAGAACCGGATCTTCTACAAGGGCGGCAAGGTCCATCTCGACCTCACCGAGACGAACGTCGAGGCGCACAAGCGGCTCCGGCACAAGCTGCGCGAGATCTGCAGCTTCACCGACATCCACCCGCACCTGTTCGACCGCTCGCTCTACCTGGGCAAGAACGTCCCGATCGGCGGGACGGCCCACCAGGCGGGGACCCTGCGGTTCGGCGCGGATCCGAGGACGTCGGTGCTCGACACCAACTGCAAGGCGCACGAGCTGGACAACCTCTACGTGACCGACGCCAGCTTCTTCCCGTCGATCGGCGCCGTGAACCCGACGTTGACCATCATCGCCAACGCCCTGCGGGTCGCCGATCATCTCGTCGCCCGGATGGGCGCCCGGGACGCGATCGCGCCGCCCCGGCTGTTCGACCACACCGAGCCGCGCGAGCCGCTGCCGGCCTGAGGACCGGCGGGGCGCGAACCATCGCTCTCCCCTGCTCGTCCCGAGGTGCCGGCACCGGACGCGCGTGATCGTCCCCGCGCGCGGTGTGGCGCCGGGGGCATGGCCCGGGAGGCGAGCACGAGGGACGCGGGACGCCGCGGGAACCCAGGTGTCGGC
>NZ_JBNNWO010000050.1:0-8311 GCF_050281105.1 Methylobacterium sp. NPDC080182 | reverse complement strand
CGTAGCTTCGTCAACTCCGCGCCGACCCGCTCGAAATCGGCTTCGAGGGCTGCACGCTGCCGCCTCACATCGGCCAGGGCGTTTGCGAGTGTGCTATCCTGTGACATCCGAACCGCGTCTCTCCATGATAGCACTACAAGCAGTCGCGCGCCGATCCGAACGAGCCATTGCCTCTGACCGTCGAGCTTCGCGCCCGCGGGTACGGCCCATACGCCACCGCCCCGTCGCGTACGAGCACCGAGCCGCAGCTCGACCCCGGGATCGAGATCTCATCCCCAGCCACCCCAGGCTGGAGGCGGCACGGCCACCTGCGCCCGGATCGAGGTGCCTGGTCTCAGGGGCCTGCCGATCCCAGGCGCGGCTCAGCGGTACAGCCCCTCCGCTCGCAGGCCATCGAGCAACACGTGGGCCTGCTCGTGCGCGAAGGCTTCGCTTCCATGCTCGCGGAAGCCGTGCTCGAACATCGGCAGCAGCATCCGCGTCGCCTGATCCATCGCCGAGCCCTTCCCACAGGACCAGGACCTCACGGTCGGTCAGGTCCTTGAGGAAACACCACAGCATCAGCATGAGGCTGAGCGCGGGACGCTCATGCCAGTCGGCGGTCATCAACCGCTTGATCCGTTCGAGCCGGCGCATGAGCGCCTGCCGCTTGGACGGGATCAGATCGGCAAACGGCTCCAAGCACGCGATCCGCAGCTTCTCGCACAGAGCCGCGATATCCGCCTCAGCCCTCGCTGTCAGGGCGAGATCGGCCGGGACGAAGGCGCCCGGCGCGCTCGCGATTGCGTAGACGAGGTAGGCGGGGATCGCGAGCTCGATCCGCTGACGGTCGGTCAGAGCGGGCATCAGGGCGGGCCCCGGCTGGAAGGCTGCTCGTGATAGGTGCTCTGCCTCGGCCTCACAACCAATGGATGAGGAGGCCGGCGAGGCCGCCGCGACGAGGGCGTTCAGGATCCGCGCTTGATCCGCAGCCGTCAGACTCCGGCGTCTGCGAACAGGTCGAGTTGGCCTGCAGGGATGCGCGTCCGACGGCCGGAGGTCCGGTGGAGGCTCCGCGGCACGGGCAGAGCCGGCAGAGGAAAGCCGGGCTTGCCGTAGAGCACGGCACCGACGATCCGGGAGCCATCGCCATGGCTGAACACGTTCGTGGTATGCGGCCCGGCCCGCAGGATCTCCTGCACCAGGGGCTCGTCCACGCTCATGTTCGACAGGCTCGTGAGCAGACAGGCGAGGCCCGCCACCTGGATGCCGAACGACTGGAACTCGACGACCCGCTGTTGCCAGACCTGGCGCACGGCTCCGGCGCTGGTGTTCGGGAACGGGTTCGGCGCCGGCCGTGTCGCCGCATCGGCCACGAACGCCGCGATCACCCGCCGATCGACGATGTGGTCGGACGCGAGCACGGCCGCGGCAAGCTGGTGCTGATTGATCGGCATGGCGCTCGGCAGAGGCATCGGTTCTGATCGGCTTCTGGCCGGTTCCGTCATCGTCGGCCAGCAGCCGTCAGCGCGACGGGTCGGCTTCCATCGGCCGTGGCTTGCCGACGGCTCTGTGAACGCTGCCCTTGCCGATGCCAAGGCGCGCGGCGATCGCCGCCATGCTGAGCCCCTCCGCCGCCAGGGCCTCGATCTCGGCCTGCCGCGCCCGCACCGTCGGCTTGCGGCCCTTGTAGCGGCCAGCCACCTTCGCCTTCGATGCCCTCCCGCTGACGCTCCAGCATGATCTCGCGCTCGAACTGCGCAATGCCGCCCAGGACGTTGAGCATCAGGCGCCCGGTCGGGGTGGCGCTATCGACGCCGAGGTTCAGGATCCGCAGGGCGACACCCTTGGCTTCGAGCGCGGTGATGATGGTGCCGAGGTGGGTGACTGAACGGGCGAGACGATCGAGCTTGGTGACGACGAGGGTGTCGCCTTCGCGGCAGAAATCGATGGCCGCCTCAAGCTGGGTGCGGCGTCCCACGGAGGAGACCTGCTCGCGGAACAGCTTTCTGCACCTGAGCGTGGTGAGATCACGGACCTGGGCGTCGAGACCGGCCTCCTGTTCGAGGGTCGAGGTACGCGCGTAACCGACGAGCATGAGACGCAGCGGTCTCTTGTTCCAATAGGTTCAACAACCTTAGCGCGATCCCGTTCCAAAACTCAAGACGACTGCTATTGGACTGTCGAGGCAGAGCGTGATCGTTCCAGCGGTCCCTGTTCCATTAGAGCTAGCCCTATTGGAAAGACCTCGCCGTTGCGCCTGATCATGAGCTACGAGCAACCGGGTCCGAGGCGCGCGCGATGGCGGCTACGGATCGGCTGCAGGCCGTCCGCTCGGGGGTGGTATCCCGCCAATCCGCTTCTGCGACGTCGGTCAACAGAAGCGGACATTCGAGCCAAAGATCCGGGATTAGGCCGCGCGTACAGTAGCGAGGAAGCGGGCGACCTCGGAACCGAGATGCTCGGATTGGCGCGACAGCTCGGAAGCCGCGGATAAAACCTGGCTGGCAGCAACTCCCGTTTCCTCTGACGCCTGTGCCACGCCCGCAATATTGCCGGTGACCTCGTTCGTGCCCGCTGAGGCCTGCGCGACGTTACGGACAATTTCTTGCGTGGCGGCGCCCTGCTGCTCCACCGCCGCCGCAATCGACGTCGCCACGCCATTAATTTCCCGGATCCGGTCGGTGATCCCGCCGATCGCCGTCACCGCCTGCGTAGTCACTCCTTGGACCTCGCCGATCTGACGCGCAATCTCTTGGGTCGCCTTCGCAGTCTGCTCGGCCAGCGCCTTTACCTCGGAAGCCACCACCGCGAAGCCCTTGCCGGCCGCACCAGCCCGCGCCGCCTCAATCGTAGCATTCAGCGCCAACAGATTGGTCTGACCTGCGATCCCTGAGATCATCCCAACCAGATCGCCGATTCGGGCGGTGGTTTGGCTAAGTGCCTGGACGAGGTGCGTGGTCTGGTCGGCTTCGCCCACCGCCGCCTGTGCGAGATGGGCCGAACCGGTCACTTGCCGGCCGATCTCCTGCACCGACGAGCCAAGCTCCTCGGCCGCTGCCGCAACCGTGTTGACGTTGGTAGCAGCCTCTTCGGCAGCGGCTGCTACGCCGGTGGATTGCGCGGCAGTCTCCTGGGCGGTTGCAGTCATCTGCTGAGCAGTTGCCTGGAGCTCCGTGGCCGAGGACGATACCATGCCAACAATGCCGCCGACAGCGCGCTCAAAGCCGTCGGCGAGTTCGATCATGGTGCGTCGGCGTTCGGCAGCGGCGGCCTCGTCGGCCCGACGTTTGACCTCGGCCTCCTCGGCAGCCTTACGGGCCACCATGGCCTTGATGCCCTCCACGGCCCGGCCGACAGCACCGATCTCGTCGCCCCGAACGGCTTCCTTGATCTGGGAGTCGATCTCGCCCTGCGCCATCCGTTGCAGTACGGCTACGAGGTTGGCGAGCGGACGGTTGATGCCCCCAATGACAATGGCACCGAGTAGGCCGAAGGCGATCACCAAGCCGATTGCCGCGCCGAGCGTCAGGCTCAGGCGAGCCCTATCTGCAGTCTCAGCCGCATTGACCTTCGCGTCGTTCAAGCCTTGAATGTTCGTCTCCACCCGCTTAGTCAGCGCTTCACCCACTCTAATCTGCGCGGGACGAACCTCAGTTCTCGAAATCCGGGCGGCGGCCTCGGTCTCGTTCTTGAGTCCGAGTGCAATTGACCGCTCAGCTGCAGTAAAGAAGTCCAGCAGGCTCTTTTTGATGCCTTCATTGTCTGTTCGGCGTTTTTCATCATCGGCCAAGTCAATTAGCCGATCGATACCGGAAAGAGCGCGTTCTTTACTTGCTTTAAAAAGATCGAGATGCTTCGCCATGACGGCATCATCCGTCTCAATGGTGATGTTCTTTTCTTCAATAACAGCCCTATCGATAGCTAATTCAATTCTTTGAGCCGCAATTGCCCGAAACGCATGGACATCGACGACTTGGCGCGTATTTTCCTCCAGATTGCTGAGGTTGGACCGCGCTACGAACACAACGGCTCCAGAGACTAGCGCTAAGATCAGTGCTGGTATCGATAATTTTGTGAGTATGCTGATATTGCGAAGAATTGACATGACCCAAGCCCACGCCTTCATGAATGCTGCTGTCGGCAGTCATTGCAATCGTTAGGCAAAGCATTCGAAATTGGTTAATTATTTCTAAATTTTGACCGACTGCAGAAAATTAGAAATCGAAATCGTCAATTTAGGATCAAAGGGTGCTCAGCGTTATACCAACTCTCACTGATCAGAACTCATGAGCCCAGGCCCGCAGGCCGATGGACATGATGCGCCAGGGCTGGTCCATGAGCTTGTTCCAGGCGTCGCAGCACTGATCGAGGATGGCCTCGTATGACGCAAAGATCCGGTTGCCGGGCCAGTTCTCACGGATGAACTGCCAGAGGTTCTCGACCGGGTTCAGTTCGGGCGAGCGCGCTGGCAGCGGCAGCAGCGTGATGTTGGCCGGCACGATGAGCTTCTGGGTCATGTGCCAGCCAGCCTGATCGAGCAGCAGCACGGCGTGCGCACCAGCGGTGACGGCCCTGGCGATCTCGGCCAGATGCAGGTTCATCGCCTCGGTGGTGCAGCGGGGCATAACGAGCCCGGCTCCCGTGCCACGAGCCGGGCAGATCGCACCGAAGAGATAGGCGGAGGCGGTGCGCTGGTCCTTTGAGGCTGCGGGCCGTGTGCCGCGGCGGGCCCAACGACGTGTGATCGAGTTCTTTTGACCGACCCGGTCCTCGTCGGAAAACCAGATCTCTATCGGCTTGCCTCCGACAGCCTGCGCGACCTCCTGAACCGCACCCCGTTTTGACCGGACAGGCGGCATAGCTCACGAAGGCATAGGCGTTGGCCTATGGGTAAGGCTATGTCATCCGATCCGACCGCCCCACCGGTGCACGGCGAGATCCTGTCCGGCGTTCAGCGTCGACGGCGCTGGTCCACCACCGAGAAGATCCGCCTCGTCGAGGAGAGCCAGCAGCCCGGCTCGTCCGTGTCGTTCGTCGCCCGCCGCTACGGCCTCTCGCCCAGCCTGCTGTTCTCGTGGAAGCGGCGCATGCTGGAGGGCGGCCATCAGGCCGTGCACGCCGACGAGGAGGTCGTCGGCACCAGCCGGGTTCGCGAGCTGGAGCGGCGCGTGCGCGACCTCGAACGTCTGCTCGGGCGCAAGACCATGGAGGTCGAGATCCTGAAGGAGGCGCTCGACCTCGCCCGCACAAAAAAACCGACCTCGCCGCTCGGCTCCTGGGGCGGTTCGACGGGCGGTTCGCGGTGAAGGCGGTCGCCGACACGCTCGGTGTAGCCCGCTCCCACCTGGCCGAGCGCCTGAGCCGCCCCGCCCAGCCGCGCGGTCCCTACCGCAAGCCCGAGGATGCGCTGCTGCTGCCGACGATCCGCGCGATCGTCGATGCCCGCCCGAGCTACGGCTATCGCCGCGTCACCGCACTGGTGAACCGGGCACTGCACTCGCGCGGCGAGGCGAGCGTCAATGCCAAGCGGGTGCTGCGCATCCTGCGGGCGAACGGGCTCACCCTCGCGCCGCACACCGCCCGTCGTCCCGGCCGCACCCACAACGGCACCGTGGTGGCGTTACGCTCGAACGTGCGCTGGTGCTCGGATCACCTCGAACTGCGCTGCCGGGACGGTGCGGTCGTCCGCGTGCTGTTTGCCATCGACGCGTGCGACCGTGAAATCATCGCGTGGTCGGCGACCACGACCGGCGTCTCGGCCGAGATGGTCTGCAACCTGATGATCGCCTGCTGCGAGCGCCGGTTCGGCGCGACGAAGACCCCGCACCCGGTCGAGTGGCTGTCCGACAACGGCTCCGCCTACATTGCCAAGGAGACAGCGCAGACGGCCGCCGCGCTCGGCCTACGGCTGCTGTTCACCCCGGTGCGTTCGCCGCAGAGCAACGGCATCGCGGAGGCGTTCGTGAAGACGCTCAAGCGCGACTATGCCCGCTTGGCAATCTTGGCCGACGCCGAGACCGTGATGCGGCTTCTGCCGGCTTGGTTCGAGGACTACAACACGATCCACCCGCACTCCGGCCTGCGCATGCTCTCGCCCCGAGAGTACCTCAGCCGGACTGCCTAAACCCGCCCCGCTGCCTGTCCGGTCAAACAGGGTGCACTCCAGACTCGTCAAATCTCGGCAGAGAGTTCTGCGTGTCGAAACTATCAGTTGTGCCAAGCCTGGTCGAAACAACCGCCCATATCGACGATAAGCATGCCTTTGAGTTCTGGCGCTACAGCGCGTTGGCTGGATTTGGTGACGTTGAACCAGTAAGGCCTCGGGAACCGTTCTCCGCCAAACGCCTCACCGTAACAATTGGCGACTGTATACTTTTGCATACGGTCAGCAGTCCGGTTTCGTTAGAGATCAGGTCGCGCCACATCGACCGGAACGCTCAGGATATGGTGGTCATCCGGCTAGGCTTGGTTGGGCTCGGCTACCAGACGCAGCTCGATCGTGGCGGCCGCCTTAGTGCTGGTGATCTGAGCTTCCTATCGAGGAGCCGGCCCTTAGTAACAGGCACCCAGACCCCATACGAAGAGATCCGGCTGGCTGTGCCACGAGCAACCTTCGAAAGCCAAGTCGGCAGCGTCGACGCGTTGGCAGGCCATTCCATCAGCGAGCTTTCTACGACAGCTGAAGCCCGGGCGAATTTGCGAAGATTGGCGTCGTCACTGGCTTGGATGACAGAATGCGAAGCGCAGGCTGCGCTCGAAGGAACCTTGCACCTGATAGGCCGCGCCATTGATGCTTCCGCATCTGCACGGGAGAGCCATCTCCCGCACGCAACAATTGCCTCGTTGACCCAAGCGTATGTCATCCGGCACCTTCGAGATCCCGAACTAGACCCAGCTTCTATTTCCAACGCTCTCAAGGTCTCTCGGACATCGTTGTATCGAGCTCTTGCAGAAACCGGCGGCATCTCAGCAGCAATCCGCGATGCGCGTCTTGATCTGGTGCAGCGGTGTTTGGCGGCACCTGGGAATGAGAGGATGAAAATCTCTACAGTTGCCTATGCGTGCGGTTTCACTGACATTCCTACGTTCAATCGGAGTTTTAGGAGACGCTTTGGCTCATCGCCTCGCGATTATCATGCAGCGTACGGCGATGGCACTTGTGATGCACCCTGAGTATTAGGCCGTATTGTTTGGCTGCTTTCAGGCAGGGCGTGACGCGCCGGGCACAGCTATCTTGGGTCGCTGTCGGATTGTCTGCTCGAGGTGGTTTTCCGTTTTTATCAATAGAGATCTGACTAGAATAAAACCACCCCTTAAATTGGTGAGCCCGAAGCAGGAATGTCTATATTTTTCAAAAAGCATAATATCATCGCTGTGATCATATTGTCATGCGTTCATATTTCTTCGCCATTGTCAAAAGATTATGACATCAGCGACCTTACGCCAATGCACGATGAGCGAGTTATAACGAGCGAAACGTCTGCTTCTGTAGGAGATACATTACCTATTAAATTGCAATACAATGCTGGTACTCCATTCTCGTGGCAATGCGCTTCAGCAAATGACAGCATTGCCGATGTCAAGGACCTTGGGGTGGCAAGAAATACTCCAGCAAATGACGGTATGGTAGGTTTTAGACAGAGCAGGACATTTATAATTAGCGCAATAAGATCTGGTGATACCACGATTAAATGTGATTTAATGTCATTTGACGGCCATTCAGTTTCCGCAGTATCTTTACTTATTAACATCCAGTAGCGGTTTTATCGCGATATATCGGTTCGTCACTCATCTATTGACCAGTAAGCCCCAGACGATCGCAGTCCTCACGATCATGTGGCGTAGGCCTGATTCGGTCGAGATCGTCGACCACTTTAGCTGAGAGGCTTCAGGTCGACGACGGCCCGCGGCGTGCTGGTGTCTGCTTTGGAGGCCAAGGCAGGTGAAGCTTTTCGACTGGTTTGGGTCCAGGCCGTGTCAAAACGCCGGGAATAGGCGCTGCGCTCGGATGACGCTCCGATCTTGCGAAAATGGGCTTTCCGTCGCTTGGAGCGACTTTTTGTGGTCGAGCGACGATCCGTTTGAGCGTAGGTGCTGCTGGACGGCTCTTCAGCCTCTCAGCGAGCGATCTAAGGCCCTTGCTCAGGCGGGGATCGCTGCCAGAAGCTTCCGGCTTCCCATGATGTTGAGAACCCGCGTCAGATTGTAGGCCAGGACCTGGAGTGCCATCTCGGTCGAGACGCGCGGCAAGGTCTTGGTCAAGAAGTGCGTCGCCCCCATCCGCGCCTTCAGCGTGCCGAAGGGGTGCTCGACCGTCTCGCGCCGGACC
>NZ_JBNNWO010000049.1:0-8392 GCF_050281105.1 Methylobacterium sp. NPDC080182 | reverse complement strand
GACATAGGTATCTTGAAACAGCAGTCTCATTATGGGGTCGTGGCGGGCAGCTTTTGGGGTCGATCTTCCGAAAGCTGCCTTACCGCTATCCACCCAACCCGGTCGTAACCCTCTGTCGTCAAGCAGCCTGGAAGCGGACCTTCCGCGGGTCCGCGAAGGGTCGGAAGCGGCGGTTCAGCGGCTATTGGCCCGAGGTCAGATGTTGACGCAACTGAGACCCGCGAGCTGAGCTGCTATAGCGGCTGGTTCGGAGAACCCGCGAAAGTCGACTAAGCGGCCGACAGAGTTTCGCCGTAAGCAGCGCGTCTGCTTTGAAGCTCAGGGAGCGGACGTTCACAGCGACTCAGCCGAGGGACTTAAAATGACAAGGCGGCCAAAGCAAGGGCAGCAGGATCGCGTACGACGACGCGATTGCGGTGGAGGTCGAGCATGCCCTGGCGACGCCAAGACTGGAGTTGCCTGTTGACCGTTTCGCGGGTCGTACCCGCGAAGTCAGCGATGTCGTCCTGCGAGATATGAATCTCGCTGCCGAAATCCTCCGCCAAGCCTAACAGGCGTCGCGCGATCCGCGCAGGCAACGGCATCAGCACCGCCTCTTCGAGTCGCGCACTGGCGAAGCGCAGGCGCTCGCACAGAAGCTCGATGACCCGCATCGACAAGTCGGCGTGCCGGCCAACGAGGTCCAGCATGTTGCGGCGGCGGACCGCGAACAGCTCCGCCGGCTCGGCCGCAACGGCGTCCGCGCTACGCGGCCGACCATCGAATAGCGCGATCTCGCCGAAAATGTCGCCCGGACCGAGTATGTTGAGCGTTATGCGCCGGCCCGCGCCGGTGCCGGCCGTGATCCGGATCTCGCCGCGGCGGATCGCGTAGAACGCGTCCGCCGGGTCATCCTTCAGGAACAGGGTTTCGCCGCGGGCAAGACTGTGGGTGACGCAAAGGGCAGCGACGGCCCGCCGCTTGTCGGATTCGAGGCGGCCGAAGAAGGGGCTGGCGGACAGCAAACGCTCGAACTGCGCCGGATCGCCCACAGAACTGGCTCCGGTTGGAGCTGCGGACCCGACCGAACCGTGAGGTCGGACGGCGGTGCAATCATACTAGAGTGACCGCGAACTCGCCATCCGCCCGGAAGGTCGGCGCAGCGGCGGAGAAGTGCAGTATGCACCGCGGACGGCCGCGGCGACTATCGTGCGGCCCTGAAGGCGGCGGCACGCGTCATATCGGATCTGATGAGGTCGAGGTCCGCGAGGTCGCGCTCGCTGAACAAGGCGAGTTCGCGCTGTGTACGGCGGCAATCGAACCACAGTTTTAAGAGAGAGAACGCAGCGGTCACCTGATCCTCCTCGGCTGAGTAGGCCGACATACCGGGGCGCCGCTCCGCGTCTGTGACGGCGATCACGGACGCAGGTGGGTGGTTGGCCGGATGAAAGTTCGGGCCGCAAGGCACCGGGTCGTGACCGGCCTCGGAGCACGGCCGATCACGCCTTTGTCGCTGGAGATGTTCCATGTCGCGCGCTGCCCGCCTGACCTACGCCTTGATTTGCTACGCGATCTTCCTGCTGGCGTTCCTCTACGCCGTCGGCTTTCTCGGACGCGCCGTCGTTCCGAAGACTGTAGACGACGGGCCGCTCGTCGATCCGGGACTCGCCGTCCTCGTTGACGTCTCCCTGCTCGCCCTCTTCGCGCTCCAGCACAGCGTGATGGCGCGTCCGCGCTTCAAAGTCTGGTGGACACGCATCGTCCCAAAGCCCATCGAGCGCAGCACCTACGTCCTTCTAGCGAGCCTCGCACTGCTGCTGCTGTTCTGGCAATGGCGTCCGCTCCCGGCGGTCGTTTGGTCGATCTCTGAGCCGGTCGCGGTGGAACTCCTTTCAGGACTCTTTTGGATCGGCTGGCTGGTTGTCCTCGCCAGCACCTTCATGATCAGCCATCTCGACCTCTTCGGGCTCAAGCAGGCCGTCCATGGCAAGCGCTCGACTGCACCGGGCGAGGCCGTATTCAAGACACCCTTTCTCTACAGGCACGTCCGGCACCCGATCTACCTCGGCTTCGTCGTCGCCTTCTGGGCAACGCCGACGATGACGGCCGGCCATCTGCTGTTCGCCGCAGTCGCGACCGCCTACATCTTCGTCGGCATCCAATTGGAGGAGCGCGACCTCGTCGCCTTCTTCGGCGATCGCTACCGACGCTATCGGCGCGAGGCGGGCATGCTCTTGCCGCGCTTTCGCGGTGCACGCTGATCGCGAAGGTCGCCGACGGGCCGTGGGCGTCGGATCGCTACTCGATCACCACGTCCGCGCTGCTCAAGATTGAGGGCGGCAAAGTCACGCCGAGGCGTGTGGCCGCCCCGGCGTTGGCGAACAGTTCAACCTTCGTGACGAGCTGGACCGGCAGGTCGCGGGGCTGTTCGCCCCGGAGCAGACGGCCGGCATAGATGCCGGCTTGGCGATGCGTCTGCGTGAAGTCGCCTCCGTAGCTCAGCAGCCCGCCGGCATTGGGAAAATCGCGGGATTGGGTGATCGCGGGAAGGCGATGGCGATTTGCGAGGATCGCAAGATGCGCGCTGCGATAGGCGAAGAAGGGGTCGGAGGTGAAGACGAGGCCGGGCACCCCAAGCCGGCGCGGCGTCGTGGAAAGCGCCTCGAACTCATCCTCGCGGCTGGCCTCGAGCACATGGAGCTGCAGGCCAAGGCTTCCCGCCGACGCCTGGAGTCCGGCTACCTGCGAGCTGGCCGTGGGACTGGTCGGATTGACCGCGACGGCGAGGGCGGCGGTCGTCGGAAACAGCTCCCGCATGAGCTCGAGCCGCTTGTTCGAGACCTCGACGCTCAGGCTCGACACACCTGTGAGATTGCCGCGCGGCCGAGCGAGATCGTCCACCAGGCCGAGGACAACGGGATCGCCGCCCATCTCGAAGACGATCGGAATGGTCTCGGTCGCCGTCCGCGCGGCAAGCACCACGGGCGCACCGCCTGGGGCAACAAAGACCGCGATCCCGCTACCGGCCAGCTCCTTCGCCAGCGCGGGCAGCCGCTCGTAGCGCCCGTCTGCCCAGCGAAAGGCGATCGCGACGTCGCGCCCCTCGACGAACCCAGCATCGGCAAGCCCTCCGCGAAAGGCCTCAAGCCGGCTGGCAACGCGCTCGGGCGTCTCGGAGCCGAGATAGCCGATTACCGGAAGCGTCGGCGCTCGCGCCCGCACCGCACGGGGTATGACGCCGCCGATCAGAGCGGTGACCGGCCCGATGAGAATGGCGCGTCGCCTCATCCCCTCGCTCCTCGCCAAGTGCAAAGCATCACGCCGCCGCGCCCGACGTTGGGCGAGCGCCGGTTCCCTGACCAGCGGCCACGGCGAAGACGGCAACCGGATCGTCGAAACCCTTCAGGCGCCGCGTCCCGAGTGACACGAGAGGGACACCGCCCTCGATCGCCTCGGCCGCCGTGCGGTCGACGAGGATCTCGCCGTCCTGAGCCGAGGCGCACAGGCGCGATGCGAGGTTCGTCACCGTGCCGATGGCCGTGTAGTCCATCCGGCTGTCGGAGCCGATGCGCCCGACCGTGGCGGGTCCCATCGCCAGCCCGATCCCGAAGCCGAGCGCATGGCCGCGCGCCCGCCAAGTCGCGGCCAGAGCCTGCACCGTCGCCTGCATCTCGATGACCATGCGAACGGCCCGCAACGCCGGCTCGGGGCAGGCCACGGGCGCGTTCACCAGGATCATGACGCCGTCGCCGGCGAGGCTCACGAGCGTCGCGCCGTGGTGGTTCACGGTCGCACCAACCGCTGCATGGTATTCGCCCAGCACGTCCATGATCACGGTCGGCTGAGATCTGGCGGAGAACGGGGTGAAGCCGCGCAGGTCGCCGAAGACGACGACGACCTCGACGCGCTGTCCATCGAGGACGCTGTCATCGCCGGCCCGGTCCACGAGCTCGGCGACCTGCGGCGCGAGAAAGCGTTTGAGCCGGTCGATGCGCTCCGAGCGCTCCCGCGAGATCGCGACCTCGCGTGCCATCTGATTGAAGCGAGTCGCAAGTCGCCCAAGCTCATCGATCCTCGCGATGTCGATGCGGTGATCGAACTGGCCGGCCCCGATACGGGCCGCGCCGTCCTCCAGCAAGCGGATTGGCCCAGTCATTCGGCCGGCGAGCCAGTAGGCGAGCGCGGCGGCGAAGCCCGTGCCGGCGAGCAGCAGGCCGAGCAGGCGCCAGAAGGCGGCGTGGATCGGTCCGAACGCCTCGGCGGCCGGCTGGTGGACAATCACGCTCCAGTCCGGACCCTGGACGGGCGCCAATGCGGCAACCACAGCGCGCCCCGCCGGGTCCGTGCCGGCGACCGCGCGCCCATCCTGCGCGAGGATTGCAGCCCGCAGTGCTTGAAGGTTCTCGGCCGTCCGGTCCGCGGTGCCGCGTAGGACGAGGCTGATGTCGGGATGCGCGATGAGCCGGCCCGGCCGGTCGAGGACGAAGGCCTGTCCGGTCTCGCCGATCCGGATCCCCACGATGACGTCTAGGATCAGCTTGAGATTGATCTCGGCGATCGCGATGCCCGCAGCGGCTCGGTTCCCGGCCACGGCCACGGTCATGTACGGTTCGGAGTTGCGGTGGTAGGTGACGGGGCCGAACCAAGCTTGCCCGGTCCGAGCTCCCAAGACCGCCGGATCCGCCGATGCGTCATCTCTGCTCTCGACGCGGTTGAGGCCGATTCGCGAGACAGAGAGCCGCTCCTTCGAGGCGCCGTCGATCAGCCTGAGGTTGGTTACGGCGGGGGCGTGGCGCAGGAGGCGCAGGGCATCGATGCGCCGCCGCTCGTCGGCTCCCTCAGTCCAGGGCAAGTGGACCATCCAGGCGAGCTGGTTTCCGATCCCTTCAATAAATATTGAGATACGCGCCGCCGCAGTCCGGGCTTCGGCACTGAGGAGGTCGTTCAGGTGCGCCCTCTGGTCCTTATATCCGAACCATGCCTGACTGCTGCCGGCGGCGAGCAACGGAACGGCCACGGCCGCGAACAGTACAAAGAAATATTGCCGGAACAGCGAGCCCCGAGTGGCGAAAGGGAACCGAGCCATCGCCGGATCTATTCCAAGGCGCATCGATCCGCTCCGGGATCACCCGAACGCCCCCCCCTTGAAGTGCTGCCGAAACGCATCGGAGATTGCCCGGACTCGCCGATCAGCGCGCGATTATGTTCCGAACTTGACTTCAATGCCAACCTCTCAGGCACTTCGCCGGTTGAAGCGGGGTTCGGACACATATTGAGAGAGGCGGCTTTGCGGCGACGTCTGCTTCGGAGAGGCAGCCCGCGTCGGCTGAGCGGCCGCAATGGGCGCCAAGCCGAATGTCCGGTCCTGCGTGTGATGGTAATCCGGCCTGACGTAGTCTGGCCGAAAGCTGCAAGTCCGCTTCGAAGACGATTCTCCAAAAAAAGGTAGTCGCAGGAGGCCTATCGACGCGGACTCCGCAATATCAACATGTCGGAAGCGAAGATCGGTTTCGGTCCTTCCAGCGGGGCGGCGATTTAAGCCCACGTTCCCGGAAACGTCCGCGGATCCCTCAGGGCGCATAGCAGATGGTGTCTAAGCGGCTCTCTTCGATGAGTCGCACTGCTGCTGAAACGGGATTGGGGTCGGATCGCATGCGTGCCGAGAGCGTCGCCGCATGCGCGACCGCATCAGCTTTCGAGATCAGGCGCAGTCCGCGTTCCAAGCTGTCACAAGTCAGTTTTCTGAAGGGCATGTGGCAGCCAACACCCAGCTGGGCCAGTCGCGCGCCCCAGAACGGCTGGTCGGCGAAGACCGATGCGACCACGGACGGCAGCCCCGCCCTGACGACGGCATGGGTTGTTCCAGCGCCGCCGTGGTGAACGGCGGCTGAGCAACGGGGCAGCAGCCAATCATGGTCGATCGCGCCGACGAGGCGGATCTCCGATGATGGGTCCTGCAGCGACGCCAAGGTCGACCAGCCGGCGCCCACGACCATGCGGCAATTGCAGCGGCGCGCAACCTGGCCGAGAAGGTTCAGCATCCGGTCAGGCTCTCGCACCGGCATGCTGCCGAGACCAACGTAGACCGGTGGTGGACCGGCCTCAAGCCAAGCGGCGAGTTGCGGCGCAGGGGCAGCCTCCCCGAGGCTCCGCCGCGCAGCCTTCGGGACCTGAAAGGACCCGACAATGCGTTGCGTCGGGCCCCAGTCGGATGGCCGAGGGACGAGGTGTGACGAGAATGCCTGCACGGAGCACAACCCCGTCGTGGCGAGGCGCTGCTGGGTTGGCCGACGGGTAGAGGCAAGCCCCATGCGGCTGCGCAGAAGCGCAACGCTGTCGCGATGGGCCGCCCACCACAGGCGTTCAACCACAGCATATGTCAGGCGATGGAGCAGGCGCGAGCGGAGATCTCGCGTGGTGACGAGGCTATGGGCGAAGTCGCCGGTGGGCATCAAAGGAGCAAGATGCAGTGCGATCAGGGGGATACCCTGCGCTTCGGCCATGACCGCCGAGTGATCCTCTGTAAGTACACCAGCCACGATAACATCTGCTCCGTCGCAGATGCGCATCTGGTCCGCCAGAAGCAGATCCTGATGCGCGTGCATCAGGGCCTGCATGCGTTTCATGATAGCCCGGACGTTACCGGACGCGAACATGGCTTGGCCCTCGGGCGAGTCCATGTAGGCCTGGGTGTCGAAGCCGATACGCTCGATACGGACGCCGCATTGGGCAGCCCACTCTAGGACGTTGGGAGGGACCGCGAGGGTCACATCGTGGCCGCGAGCCTGCAGCGCCATCGCGAGGACTAGAAAGGGTTGGACGTCTCCGCGTGTCCCGAAGCTCGTAAGGGCGATCCGCACCGTGTCATCTCGCTGCGTGCTGCGCTGCGAGCGCTCTGCGGGTACGTCCGTCATCGCGCGCGCGCGCGCGCTCGCGAATGAGGGATCGTAGCGTATTGTGACGCGACAGCCTGCTCGACTGCTCGTTCCTGGTCATCACCGTTCGCTCCTGTGTGGTGATGATATGATCTGTCCGTCAGCGGTTCCACCATATCGATAGGCTGATCACCGCAGGAAGGCGGCCAGCGGCCCGACGTCGCGGATGTAGTTGTGCTGCGTCGCCCGGGAGAACCGGCGCAGGGTCATGTCGTCGATCAGGCGATGACGCAGCGAGCCGCCGGCAGCGGCGGGAACTGCGACGATGGTCATGGGATGGCCCCGCTCGAAACAAGGGAGCCGGGATCGTCCGCCCGGGCTGGGCGGCGTTCAATTGGCGCAGGACGCTGCGGTCAATCCGCCATCCTCGAAGCTGCCACCCAACCCGCGCGAGCGGGTTCGTTCATCCACCCATTCAGGTCATTCCGAAGCAAATTCCGGTGGGCCGGATTGGGCCGAAAGCCGCCGATCTGCTTCCAAGGCAGGCGGCCGGAAAAGCGGGCCGTCTCCTATCGACCCAACTCGGTCGCGCGAACGGCACCAGCGCTTTCCAGAAGAGGCCGCTCGTTAGCCGCCATGCAACTTCGTCTTGGGGTAATGGGCTGCCGTTGGCTGATAGTTTCGCAGCCTTCCCGCCAGCGGCCGAACCAGACTTCCGGTGCGGTGCGTTTCACGCTCGTGTCCGTACTACGCCGCCGCCTGAAGTTCTGGCGACGCTGTCGCCTCAATCGATCGCACGCAGTTGCGCCCATCCGACTTGGCTGCATAGAGCGCGCGGTCTGCTCGTTCGATCGTGTGGTCAACGTCACCGTCAGTGAGCTCAGCCTCGGCCATGCCGATGCTGATCGTCGCTCTGAGACATTGCCCTTCGGGCTCGAACACGGTGCTCGCCACCGTCTGACGGATCCGATCTGCGAAGACGGCAGCACCCTTCAGATCGGTCTCGCGAAGTAGGACCACAAACTCCTCGCCACCGAAGCGCGCGACCTTATCTGTGGTTCGGACCGCTTCGTTGATGATGCGCCCGACTTGACGGATCACCTCGTCGCCTGCGGCATGGCCGTACAGGTCATTGACACGCTTGAAGTGATCGATGTCGATCATCAGGATGCATATCGCACGCTTGTAGCGCCTGAAGTAGCTCATCGCATCGGTGGCTAGGGGGACGAACGCGCGTCGGTTGAGCAGACCTGTGAGAGCGTCGGTGTCGGCCAGGACCTGCATCGCGTGCAGATCAGCTCCAAGACGTCTGACGCGATCCTCCGCAGCGTGAACCGCACTGGACGCCTCCGCCTCGATGAGGCGCGCATCCGCCTCAGCCGTGCCGATGCGCCTCAGAAGCGATCTCACTGAGGCAGACAAGCGAAGAACCTCGGGCGAGCCGTTGACGTCCCCCCATCGCTTTGGTCCGGCCTGAGTGCGAGTTTTCCGGTTTTGTGAGACCCTGATGGGAGGAGCAGAGCCGTGAAGAAGAGCAG
>NZ_JBNNWO010000048.1:0-8971 GCF_050281105.1 Methylobacterium sp. NPDC080182 | reverse complement strand
CGGACCAGGACGAGGCGCAGGAGCGGGGCCCGGGCGAGGTCGAAGGGCCGGGCGCGCTCCTCGTCGGCCAGGGCGGCGAGGCGGTCGGCGAGGCGGTCGGCGCGGGCATCCTCGTCCGGGGCGTCCTCGTGCGGCGCGTCCTGGCTCGACGGCTCCCCGGTCCAGTCGAGGCGTGCGAGGGGCAGGGGCACGGGGTCGAGGACGGCCTGGAGGGGCGGCCCGTCGGCGGGGTCGAGGATGGCGGTGCGCAGGACGTCGTGGCGCTCGAGGGTGGCGCGGACGGCGCGGGCGAAGCGGTCGGGGTCGAGGGGTTCGAGGTCGAGGCGGACCTGGTTGCGGTAGGCCGCGTCCCCGGGGGCGAGGCGGGCGTGGAAGAGCAGGCCCTCCTGCAGGGGGGTGAGCGGGTAGAGGTCGGCGAGGCAGTCGGGGGCCAGGGCGTGGCCGGCGAGGAGAGCGTCGAGGCCGGGTTGGTCGAGGCGGGCGAGGGGCAGGTCGGCAGGGGTGGGCCGTCGCGGGGTGCCCGGGTCGGCGCAGTGGTCGACGAGGGCCTGGAGGGTGTGCCGGGTGTCGCGGGCGATGGCGGCGATGGCGGCGGCATCGTGGCGGTCGGGGCTGAAGCGCCAGGCGAGGCGGAGGCGGCCGTCGCGCACGAGGGCGGTGAGGGTGAGTTCGGCGCCTGCGGGGCTGTGGGGGTCGCGCATGGGCCCCGCGCTCTCGGGGGCGAGGGCGAAGGGCGCGTCGGGGTCGGCGCGGTCGGCATCGATCTGGCCGAGGTAGTTGAGGAGGATGCCGGGCTCGGGTGTCGCGGCGATGCGGTGGCGCAGGTCCGCTGCGGGGCCGTGGCGCAGGAGGTCGTGGCTGAGATCGGGCTGGGGCAGGGCGCGGCGGGCTTCCTTGACCCGGCAGAGGGCGCGGCCGAGGAGGGGACCGAGGGCGTGGCCGCGGGCGTCGTCGTCCGGCGGCAGGTCCGGCGGCAGGTCCGGTTCGCCGCCGAGGGGGTCGAGCCGCAGCGGCACCAGCGTGGTGAACCAGCCCACCGTCCGGCTCAGGTCGTGGCGCGCCGCCTCGCCGGCCGCGTCCGCCAAGCTGTCCGCCAGGGCGTCGGCATCGCGACCGTGGCCCTCGAGCACGACGCGCACGGCTCGCCCGCCGCAGCGGCGCGACACCGCCACCGCGAGCGCCGCGAGCAGGATCTCGTCGGGGCGCGTGCGGTAGGGCCGGCCCGCCCGGCGCAGGAAGGCGTCGGTGGTGTCGGCGTCGAGGCTGTCGGCGATCTCGGTCTGGGCGGATTCGACGTTGGGGGCGTCGGGCCGGGCAGGTTCGAGGCACCATGCGGGCGGCGCGAGCTGCGCCGCCCAGTCCTCGGCCCAGGCGCGGCGGCGGTCGGCCTCGGCCGGATCCCGGGCCAGGGCGTCGAGGTGCCGGGCCCAGGCGGGGAAGGAGGTCGCGGGCGCCGGCAGGGTCCGCCCCGCGAGGGCCAGGGCGAGATCCACCACCAGGATGCGCCAGGAGACGGCGTCGACCACGAGGTGGTGGGCGACGAGGAGGAGGCGCTGGCCGCCGTCCGGGGCCGGATCGACCAGGACGGCGCGCAGCACCGGCCCGCGGGCGAGGTCGAGGCTCGTCTGCGCGGCCTCGGCCAGCGCCGCCAGGGCGGCCGCGTCCCGGGCCTCGCGGCGCCACAGCGACTCGGCGGCCGCGACGGCGTCGGCAGCGGTGCAGGTCTGCCGCCAGCCGCCGTCGGCCGCCTGCGCGAAGCGCAGCCGCAGGGCCGGATGGGCGTTGGTCAGCGCGGCGAGCGCCTCCGCGACGCGGTCTGCCGCGAGGCGCGCCCGCGGGACGAGCAGCACGGCCATGTTCCAGTGCGCGCGCCGCGGCATCGGCGCGGCCAGGAACCAGCTCTGGATCGGGGTCAGCGGCACCGGGCCGGCCTCGAGGCCCGGATCGGTCGCCGCGTCGCGCGCGGGGAGCGCCGGTCGTGCGTCCTGGCGCTCGGCGTGCGCGGCGAGGGCGGCGAGGCTCTGGTGGGTGAACACGTCGCGGGGGGTGAGCGTCAGGCCGGCCTGACGGGCGCGCGTGACGAGCTGGAGGGCGAGGATGGAATCGCCGCCGCGCTCGAAGAAGGTGTCGGACCGGGCGACGGCGTCGGGCCCGGGCAGGCCGAGCACCGCGGCCCAGAGATCGGCGAGGCGCCGCTCGGTCGCCGTGCGCGGCGGGTCGGCGTCCCGGGCGGACGCGTCCGCGTCGGGCTCGGGCAGGGCGCGGGCGTCGAGCTTGCCGCTCGTCGAGAGCGGCAGGGCGTCGAGCAGGACGATCGCGGCCGGCACCAGGGCCTCGGGCAGGTCGCGGGCCAGGGCGCGGCGCAGCTCCTGCGGGTCGGGGTGCGCGCCCGGCGCGGGCACCGCGTAGGCCACGAGCCGCGCGGGGCCGTCGGGTTTGCGGCGGGCGAGGACGGCGGCCTGGGCGATGCCGGGCTGCGCGCGCAGGGCGGCGGCGACCTCGCCGGGCTCGACGCGCTGTCCGCGGATCTTGACCTGCTCGTCGGCGCGTCCGCGGTAGTCGAGGGCGCCGTCGGGGCGGCGTGCGGCGCGGTCTCCGGTGCGGTAGAGGCGCGCGCCGGGCCTTCCGAACGGGTCGGGCACGAAGCGCTCGGCGGTCAGGCCGGGGCGTCCGAGGTAGCCGCGGGCGAGGCCGGTGCCGCCGATGTAGAGCTCGCCCACCACCCCAACCGGCACCGGGTGCAGCGCGTCGTCGAGGATCCAGGCCGTCCGGTCGCCCACCGGGCTGCCGATCGGCGCGTAGGGCGTGTCGCAGGTCGTGCCGGCGGGGACCTTCCAGACGAGCGGCGTCACCACGGTCTCGGTCGGCCCGTAGCCGTTGATGAGGCGGCGCGGCCCGAGGGCGCGGTTGACGCGCGCGAGCTCGTCGCGCGGCATCGCCTCGCCGCCGAAGGAGAGCAGGTCGAGGGTCGGCGCGCCGCCCTCCTGCTCGGCCCAGCGCGTCAGTTCCCGGACGTAGCTCGGCGGGAAGCCGGCATTGGTCACGCCGTGCCGGCGGAACGCCGCGAACACCTCCGCCGGCGACCAGAGCGCGTCGTCGCGGAGCACGAGGCTGGCGCCGCAGGCGAGCGTCGTCAGCCAGCGCTCGTGCCCGCCGTCGAAGTTGAAGGTGATGAAGTGGAACTCGCGGGAGTCCGCGTCCATCTCGTAGAGCGGTGCGGTCGCGCGGACGTGCATCGCGAGCGGGCCGTGCGCGACCGCCACCGCCTTCGGCTTCCCCGTCGAGCCGGAGGTGTAGATCAGGTAGGCGAGGTTCTCCGGGTGGAGCGCCACCGGGGGTGGATGCCCCGCGCCCGCGTCCGGCGCGTCCGCGTCGATCAGGATCCGCGGGACCGCGGCCGGCCCGCGGCCGGCATGGGCGCGATCCGTGACGAGGACGCGCGCGCCGCTGTCGGCGACCATCGCGGCGATGCGCGCGTCCGGCAGGTCGAGCCCGAGCGGCAGGTAGGCGCCACCCGCCTTGAGCACGCCGAGATAGGCGGCGAGCAGGCCGGGCGAGCGGGGCAGCATCACGGCGACGACCGTGTCCGGGCCGATGCCGGCCTCGGCGAGACGGTGCGCGAGGCGATTCGCCTCGGCGTCCAGCGCGCCGCGGCTCGTGGCGCGATCGGCGAAGATCACCGCGGTCCGTTCGGGGTCCGTGCGCGCGAACCCCGCGATGGTCACGTGAACGGGCTGCCCGTCGACCTCGGACGGCGCGGAGGGCGGGTTCAGCCGCGCGATCTCGCCCGGTGTGAGCAGGGGCGCCCCGTGGATCGGCGCGTCCGGCGCCGCGACGAGGCTGCCCAGCAGGGTCAGGAAATGGTCGCGCCAGCGCGCGACGGTGGCCGCGTCGAACAGGTCGCGGGCGTAGGTGAGGTGCGCGGTGAAGCCGCCCTGCGCGTCCTCCAGCGTGGTCAGGCCGAGATCCACGTGGGCGCTGCCGGTGGCGCGGGGGACGCGCTCGACCGACAGGTCGCCGAGGCGGATCGTGGCGAGCGGGCGCTCCTGCAGGTGCTGGACGATCGCCTGGAACAGGGGATTGCGGCCCGGATGCCGGTCGGGGCTCAGGGCGCTCACGAGCCGCTCGAACGGCACGGATTGATGGGCCTGGGCCTCCACGAGGAGCGCCCGCGTCGCCTCCACGCACGCGGCGAAGCTGTCCAGCGGGTCGAACGCGAAGGGCAGCACCAGGGTGTTGGCGAAGCTGCCGATCACGCCCGCGGTCTCGGGTCGGGTGCGGTTCGCCACCGGCACGCCCAGGCGGAGAGCGCGCTCGCCGCCGAGGCGCTGGAGCAGGATCGCGAAGCCGGCGGCCAGGACGTGGAACGCGGTCGCGCCGCCGCGGCGGGCCAGGGCGCGGATGCCCGCCGCGGTCGCGGGCGGCAGCGGGAAGGTCAGCGTCTCCCCAGTGAAGCTGGGCACGTCGGGGCGCGGCCGGTCGGCGGGCAGGGCGAGGACGGGGTGCTCCGTGCCGAGGAGGTCCGTCCAGAACCCGAGGCTCGCGGCCTGGGCGCCCGCGTCCAGCATCCGCGCCTGCCAGGCGGCGTAATCCGCGTAGGTGATGGCAGGGGCCGCGCTCTCCGGCGCGTCGGATCCGTAGCCGGCGGCGACCGCGTCGATCAGCAGGTCCATCGACACGGCGTCGCCGACGATGTGGTGCAGGGTCAGGAAGACGACGTGCCGGTCCGGCGCCTCGCGCACCAGGGCGGCGCGCAGCAGGGGCCCGCGCGCGAGGTCGAAGGGCGCCCGCTCGACGGCCGCCTCGATCGCGGCGCGACGCGCCCGCGCCTCGGCCGCGTCGCAGCCGGTCAGGTCGTGGCGGACCATCGCGAACGTGCCCGCCGGGTCGACCTGCTGCACCGGCTCCCCGTCGCGCAGGGGGAAGCGCGCGCGCAGGCCCGCGTGACGGGCGACGGCGCCGGCGAACGCCCGGTCCAGCGCCTCGGGGTCGAGCGGACCGGTCAGGCGCAGCGCGCCGACGATGTGATAGGCCGGGCTCTCCGGGTCGAGCTGCCAGAGGAGCCAGAACCGGCGCTGCGCGTCGGAGAGCGGTCCCGCGTCGCCGCCCTCCGCGGGCAGGATCGGCAGGCGGTCCGCCTCGAGGCCGCGCGCGGCGAGGTCCTGCACGAACCGGCGGCGCTTGCCGTCGGGCAGCGCGGAGAAGCGCGCCGCCAGGGCGCGCAGCTGGTCGTCCCGCGAGGGGCCGGTGTCGGTCATTCGGCGTGTTCCAGCGCGTCGAGGAGGTCGCTCATCGCGTCGATGTCGGCGTCCGCGCCACCCGCGTCCCGGCCGTCGATCGCGACCGCGAGATCCGCCAGGGTGCGCGCCTCGAAGACGGCGCGCAGGGGCAGGACGATGCCGTGCGCCTCGCTCAGGCGCGCGACGACCCGGGCGACGAGGAGCGAGTGCCCGCCCAGGGCGAAGAAGTTGTCGCCGCGCCCGACCGAGGGGAGGTTCAGCACCTCGGCCCAGACAGCGGCGAGGCGGCGCTCCGTCCCGGTCCGCGGCGGGTCGGCGGCCGGGTCGGCGACCGGCTCCGGCGCCGGCAGGGCGGCGCGGTCGACCTTGCCGTTGGGGGTCAGCGGCAGGGCATCGAGCGTCACGACGGCCGCGGGCACCATCGCGTCCGGCAGCGTCGCGGCGAGCGCCCGGCGCAGCTCCGCGGGGTCGAGCGCCGCCCCGGGGCCGGGGACGACGTGGGCCACCAGCCGCGCGTCGCCGGGCCGGTCCTGCCGCGCGGTCACGACGGCCTGCGCGACGCCGGGTTGCGCGATCAGCGCCGCCTCGACCTCGCCGGGCTCGATGCGCACGCCGCGGATCTTCACTTGGTGGTCGACGCGGCCGCGGTAGTCGAGGGCCCCGTCCGCGCGCCAGCGCGCGCGGTCGCCGGTCCGGTACATGCGCGCGCCGGGCGGCCCGAAGGGGCAGGGGACGAAGCGCTCGGCCGTGAGCCCCGGCCGCCCGAGATACCCGCGGGCGAGCCCGGCGCCCGCGAGGTAGAGTTCGCCGACCGTGCCCGGCGGGACCGGCCGCAGGCCGCCGTCGAGGATGTAGGCCTGCGTGTTCCACAGGGGCGCGCCGACGGTGACGGCCTCCGCGCCGGGCACGATCTCGGCCGCCGTGGACCAGATCGTGGTCTCGGTCGGGCCGTAGAGGTTGGTGACCCGCGCCGCCCGCGCGCTCAGGGCGCCCGCGAGGTCGGGCGGCAGCGCCTCGCCGCCCACCAGCACCCGCACGCCGCGCAGGGCGTCCGTCTCTGCGAGGCCGCGCCACAGGGTCGGCGTGGCCTGCATGAGCGTGATGCCCGCCTCGCGGACGAGCCGCGCCAGACGCCCGGGATCGAGCACGTCGTCCCGCCCGGCCAGCACCACGCGCGCGCCGCGGAGCAGCGGCCCGAACAGTTCCAGGCCCGCGATGTCGAAGCCGACCGTGGTGACGGCGAGCAGCCGGTCCGCCGGCGTCACGCCGAGGCGATCGACGAGGTCGTGCAGCAGGTTGGTCAGGCCGGCATGCGGGACCACGACCCCCTTCGGCCGGCCCGTGGAGCCGGACGTGTAGATCACGTAGGCGGGATGGGCCGGCACGAGCGGGCGCGCCCGGTCCCGGTCGGTCGGCGCGCGGGCCGGCGCGGCCGCGAGCGCCGCGCGCCCGTCCGGGGCGTCGAGCACCAGGGCGGGCAGGCCGTCCGGCCGCGGCCACCCGTCGACGGTCACGAGGTCGGCGGGCCGGGCATCGGCCAGCATGAGGGCGAGCCGCTCCGCGGGGTAGCCCGGGTCGAGCGGCAGGTAGGCCGCCCCGGCCTTGAGCACGCCCAGCAGCGCCGCGACGAGGTCCGGCCCGCGCGGCAGCGCCACCGCCACGATGTCCTCCGGTCCGATCCCGCGGGCGATGAGCGCGTGGGCGATCCGGTTGGCGCGGGCCTCGAGCTCCGCGTAGCGCAGCACCTCCGAACCGGCCACCAGGGCGACGGCCTCCGGCGTGCGGGCCGCCTGCGCGGCGACGAGCGCCGGCAGGGTCTCGGGCGGCACCGCCCGCGCCGTCGCGTTCCAGTCCGTCAGGACCTGCCGCCGCTCGCCGGCCTCGAACAGGTCGAGATCCCCGATTGCCCGGTCCGGCGCGGCCGCCAGGGCCGCGAGCAGCCGCGCGAACCGGTCCGCGAGGCGGGTCGCGCCGGCTTCTTCGAAGAGGTCCGTGGCGTATTCGAGGTGGCCGACGACGCCCGCCTCCGTCCCGTCGGCCCCGCGCCGCTCGACGAGGTCGAAGGCGAGGTCGAACCGCGCGGCCCCGGCACCGACCGGATCCGGGACGGCGCGCAGGCCGGCCAGATCGAACGAATCCGGCACGCCGTCCTGAAGCGCCAGCATGACCTGGAACAGGGGATGGCGCGCGAGCGAGCGCGGCGGGTTCAGCACCTCCACGAGGCGCTCGAAGGGCACGTCCTGGTGCGCGTAGGCCTCGAGCGCGACGGCGCGGGCCCGCCCTACGAGGTCGCGCCCGCTCGGGTCGCCGGACGTGTCGGTCCGCAGCACGAGCGTGTTGACGAAGCAGCCGACGAGGCCGTCGAGGGCCTCGTCCGTGCGACCCGCGATCGGGCTCCCGAGCGGGATGTCCTCGCCCGCGCCCAGGCGGGTCAGGAGCGCCGACAGGCCGGCCTGGAGCACCATGAAGAGGCTCGCCCGCTCGCGCCGCGCGAGATCCGCCAGCGCGCGGTGGAGATCCGGCCCGAGGGCGAGGGGCACGCGCCGCCCGCGGTGGCTCGCCGTCGCCGGGCGCGGCCGGTCGGTGGGCAGCGCGAGGCCTTCGGGCAGCCCCGCGAGCTGCGCGCGCCAGTAGCCGATCTCGCGGGCGATCAGGCTGTCCGGGTCGGCCTCGTCGCCGAGACGGTCGCGCTGCCAGAGCGCGTAGTCCGCGTACTGCACCGGCAGGGCCGGGCGCTCCGGCGCCGCGCCGCGGCACCGCGCCGCGTAGGCCGCCGCGAGATCGCGCATCAGCGGAGTCAGCGACCAGCCGTCGGCGGCGACGTGGTGGATCAGGAGGAGGAGCCCGTGCGCGTCCGGGCCGAACCGGTACAGCCGCGCGCGGATCGGCAGGTCAACGGCCAGGTCGAAGGGCGCGCGCGCCGCCGCGGACAGCGCGTCCGGCCACGATTCCGGGTCCGCCGCGCACAGATCGAGGCCGGGCCGCGCCGCGTCGGGCGGCAGGACCTGCTGCGCCGGCGCCCCGTCGATCGCGACGATGCGGGTCCGCAGGCTCTCGTGGCGCGCGACCACGTCGGCGAGGGCCGCGCGCAGCGCGTCGGCGTCGAGCGGGCCCGTGAGGCGGAGCGCGATCGGGATGGTGTAGGGATGCGCGCCGTCGATCCGCGACAGCAGCCACATCCGGGTCTGGGCCGCGGAGAGCGGGACGACGTCCGGCCGCGGGCGCGCGACGAGGGGTAGGCGCGCGGGGCCGGCGCGTCTGGCCGCGTCGCCGCCACCCGCGGCGATCCACCCGCTCAGCGCCGCGACCGTCGGGGCCTCGAACACGGCGCGCAGCGGCAGCTCGACGCCGAGCGCCGCGCGCAGCCGGCTGACGAGGCGCGTGGCGAGCAGCGAGTGCCCGCCGAGGTCGAAGAAGCCGTCGTCGATCCCGACCGCGTCGAGGCCGAGCACCTGCGCGAAGGCCTGCGCCACGGCCGCCTCGCGCGCGGTGCGCGGCCCGCGCCGACCCGTGCCCGCCCAGTCGGGTTCGGGGAGCCGTCCTGGGTCGAGCTTTCCGTTGGCGGAGACCGGCAGGGCGGGCAGGGCGAGGATGCGGGCGGGGCGCAGCGCGTCGGGCAGCGTGTCGGCCAGGGCGCGCTGCAGCGCGGGCTCGTCGAGCGCGCCGCCGGCCGCCGGCACCGCGTAGCCCACCAGCCGCAGCCCCCCGTCCGGACCGGGACGGGCGACCAC
>NZ_JBNNWO010000047.1:0-12699 GCF_050281105.1 Methylobacterium sp. NPDC080182 | reverse complement strand
CTCCGAACCAGGGCAGCCCGCACCGTCGCCGACTTGTGGACCGCCATCCGGCAGTCGCTCACCCGCGTTACGGCCCAAGAGTGCCGCAACTGCCTCACCGCAGCCGGATACGTAGACGACGTGGCTGTTGCTACATGATCGGGTACGGCTCTAGATCAGATTGCTCATGCTGACCGTGAGTGGGTGGCGTAGATAGCGATCACCCATGCACGCGATCCGTCCCGACCGTTCCTTGACGCCACTACGGTTCTGCGGCGGTCTCAGGTCCGCGAATTGTTGTACTATCGACTCGAGCGGAAGCACCGGGGTCGCTCGCCGACACAACGCGGACTCTTAGTTTATGCTCGGATGCGCTTGGAAGCGGACATCCGTTCACCCTCTAGTTCGCCAGCATCAGACATCGGATGCTTCACTGAATGCGCTTCTCAAAACGAAAGTTGTCCGGACCCTCATTCACTGCTCCTCAAAAACTATTTTGGTATTTCCAGAACGCTTCATCCGATAAGCAACCACAGATAGCAAGCCTTTAACTAACGAAAAAATAGGATTTTGAAGGGATATTCCAGGAGACACAGCCGTGCCGCCGGAGTTCTGATCGTGCCATTTTCAATTCGCTCTCGCCTTTATGCTGGGTTCGGCAGTTTAATAGTTGTCGCTGCCGCGATCGGCGGGTTTTCGTACTATCAGCTAAATACTGTCTCCAATCAGTATGAGGTTCGCGGGAGGTATGAGACGGTTGCGCGCAGTGTCTATTCGGTCAATATTCTGGCGGCCCAGCTGACCGGGGATGCCGAGAAATACCACCTCGCGCCCGAGCCCGAACAGATTGCTCCTATGGAGCGCACCCGGCAAGCCATTGAGGAGGCCGGAGATAATCTGATCAAAGGAGCAATCTCGGAACAGCGCCGGAAGGTCTATGCTGGTATCCGCGATGACGCTCGCGCTATGAAGCCGGAATTGGAGCGGTTGTCCGCCGCCGGGCTTAGCCTCAAGGACGCGAGGGACAAGCTCTTCACTGGTGGCGACGAACTCACCCGTGCTACAGCCGCCTTGGTAGCCGAGGTGCGATCACGCGCTGACGAGACGATGCTGAGCCGGGCTCAAACCGTCGAGAGCACGATGTTGCTGGTCCGAGTGGCTAACTGGCGTTTCCTGGCAACCTTCGACCCCAAAGGACCGGCCACGTTTGCCACTAACGTGTCGAAGGCTGAAGCTGCTATGAGAGCGCTACGGGATATTGACGGCAGCGCGTCGTTCTCATTGCGAATCAAGGCCGTGGACGCTGCGCTCGCAAATTATTCAATCAACTTTCAGGCTACGGTTGCAGCAATAGCGGCTTCGAACAATGCGTTCGAAGCCGGCATCAAGCCTCACACCGATGCCATCACAACGTCCGCTACAAATGTTCGTGAAAACATCAAAAGCGCTGTAGATGAGATTGCCGACGCTACGGCCACATCTGTGGCGAATGCCCGGCTCATTTTGGTGACTCTCGTTGGCTTGGCTCTTACGGTCGGTGGCGTCTTGGCCTTCCTGCTGGCGCGCAGCTTCATCAAGCCTATCGCCGGTATGACTGCGGCCATGAAGCGACTGGCCTCCGGGGAAAATGCCGTGGAGATCCCGTCTCGCGAGGCGACAGACGAGATGGGTGATATGGCCCAAGCCGTCGAGGTGTTCCGCCAGAATGCCATCGCTCGGGACGAACTCGAAGCCGCTCAGATTGCCGAGCAATCGGCGCGCCAGCGTCGAGCCGATCGCGTCGACGCTCTTGTGAAGTCCTTCCAGCAGAAGGTCGCAAGTTCGTTGCACATCGTCACGTCGGCCGCGACAGAGCTGGATGCCACCGCCCGGTCAATGACCGATGTAGCCGACAACACCAACAGCCAGGCTTTGGCGTCGAGCGCGGCCGCAGAGGAAACATCGGCCAACGTGCAGACTGTGGCAGCGGCGGCGGAGGAGATGGTCGCCTCGCTTCAGGAGATCGAACGACAGGTAATCCGCTCTAACGAAGTTGCCGGCACCGCGGCCCACGAGGCGGAGGCCACCGGCGCCGCGATGACGGCGCTGGGCTCGGCGGCCGAGCAGATCGGTGCAGCCGTGACCACGATCTCATCGATCGCTGCCCAGACCAACTTGCTGGCCCTCAACGCCACAATCGAGGCAGCCCGAGCCGGGGATGCTGGCCGGGGGTTCGCGGTAGTCGCCGCGGAGGTGAAGGAACTGGCGGCGCAGACGGCTCGAGCGACGGAGGAGATCGGTGGCCAGATCGCGGCGATCCAGGGGGCGACCGTTCATGCGGCAGAGGCCATTCAGGGGATCGGCCGAACGATCGCGTCGATCAACGAGGTCTCCAGCATGATCGCGTCGACCGTCGTCCAGCAGACCGCCGCGACGGGCGAGATCTCGCGCAACGCTGGCGAGGCGGCGCGCGGTACGCAGGATGTGTCGGCGAACGTAGCGCGTGTTCTGACCTCGGCGGGTGCGACCGGCAGCGCCGCGACACAGGTGCTGGGCGCAGCCGCTGAACTGGCCACGCAATCGCTGAACGTCAAACAGGAGGTCGACGCCTTCCTGAAAGACATTCAGGCGGCATGAGGAACGTGCCGACCGTCGACGGAGGTCATTATAAGTTTTCGATGGGCTCACAAAGGAGTTGTCGGTCCAATTTGGGACCTAGCACCGTCGAAGAGGCCAAACGTAACTCCGTGACATGAGGGCTAAGAAGTTGTCGTTTCTGGGATGAGCGACTGTCTGACAATCCGCCGCTTTGAGGAACCGTTCACCTCGGAGCGGCTGGCAGGCTCCCCGCCTAACTGAGACTTTCACGGCACTGTTTGTCGAACCGGATATCGGACACCCATCGTTTCGATAGGTCCAGCGGGAGGTTGTGACCTGACCGGCTGGCTTTGGACCGGGCTGATTGAGAGGATCAGCCAGGACCGAAGGAGTCGGACATGCGGCGAGGTCAGAAGACGAGCGCGGAGCAGGTGGTGCTGAAGCTGCGGCAGATCGAGGTGCAGACAGCCCAGGGCAAGAGCTTGGCGCTGGCGTGCAAGGAGGCGGAAATCTCCGAGCAGAGCTACTACCGCTGGCGCAAGGAGTACGGCGGTCGCCAAGTCGATCAGGCCAGGCAGATGAAGGATCTCGAGCGCGAGAACGTGCGGCTGCGGCGGCTGGTAGCCGATCTATCCTTGGTGGGTCAGGTGCTGGCGGACGTCGCCTCGGGAAACTTGCAGCCCCCGAGCGACGCCGGCAGGCGGTCGACGGGATCCGGAAGAAGTACGGCCTCTTCCGAACGTCACGCCTTCCAGATCGTCGGCCAGCACGGTCGGCACGCAACGCTACGTGCCGACCGTGCTGGCGGACGAGGATGCGCTGACCCAGGCCATCATCGCCCTTGCGTGCGAGTACGGGCGCTATGGCTACCGACGCGTCACCGCGCGGCGGCAGGGTGGCAGGTGGGCAAGGACCGGGTTCATCCTTCGAGAACCTCAGGATGAGGGCATCTGGCGTCGCGAGGGGCTGAAGGTCCCGCAGAAGCACCGGCCGCGCAGCCGGCTTTGGCTGAACGACGGCTCTTGCGTGCGGCTGCGTCCGCTCCACCGCAACCACGTCCGGAGCTTCGACTTTGTGCAAGCGCGGACCTACGACGGACGCTCGCTCCGGGTCCTGACGCTGATCGACGAGCAGAGCCGGGCTTGTCTGGCGCTGAAGGTGGCGCGACGCATCAACAGCGTCGGCGTGATCGAGGCGCTTTCCGACGCCATGTGCCTGCACGGCATCCTGAAGCACATCCGCTGCGATAATGGCCCTGAGATGATCTCCAAGGCGTTGCGCAAATGGGCCGCCAAAGCCGGAGCACAGATCCAGTACATCACGCCGGGCTCGCCGTGGGAGAACGGTAACTTACGAGAGCTTCAACGGCAAGCTTCAGGATGAGTGCGTGAGACAGGAGATTTTCTACTCGCTGAAGGAGGCACAGATCGTGATCGGTCTTTGGCAAACGACCTACAACCGCGTCCGGCCGCACTCGTCCCTGGGCTATCGGCCGCCCGCGCCTGTCAGCTACCCGGATCTGGCCTTCCGGCTACCCATGGCCGCTACCATGCAGTAGCCTCTCACTCGGCTCGGTCCAAAATACCGGTCAGGCCACAGGGTCGGACGCGCCGCTGCGCAGCCCGCTCACGTATCCAGGCCGCGGGCGAGTTCGAGACGTAGGGCTCTCTGATTCGGAGGTAGGGCGGACCGAACTCGAAGGTGAGCATGCTGCCTTGCCCCCGCTGAATGCCCCAGCAAGGCAGGTCGATCAGGGGTTCGAATGCAGTCGTGATCACGTCGTCCATCGGGTCAAGTGTGACAGCCCGCTGACCGTCTGCAAACCACCCATTACCGACACAGAACAGCAGGCCTAAGATGGTGGCGTTGTCGAGGAGAGGGTGGCGTGTGCAACTCGGTCATTGCCCAAGGACGTGAGTATGGGACGCCCAGAAAGCTTGCAGCGTTTCTGAGAGGCGAGGACCGTCTTGTTTGGCAAGGTGTGAACCCATTCGCACGTTGGCCGAAGGGTAAGGATTGGCACGATCTTGACCTGTGCCTGTGCGGCATTGACCTTGCCGCGACACTCAGCAAGGCAGGTCTGCGGTGGCATCGGGGCGATGATGATCCGATGGAGTACATCGTCGTCGACTTAGGGTGACCGTTATGATCATCGAGCGCCATGTCAGCCCGGACAGCATGCTGACCTTCGTCGTCGAGCGCCTTGATGACGGCGCAACTCTGCTTGGCTTCGAGCAGGGCGTGTGGCACACCTACCCGAGCCTGCTGGACCGCGAAGACGGGACCACCGACGAGGCCGCCATGGGGGCGTACATCGACCGCTTGCTGTGCGGAGTCGCCGTCGTCGGGGTCCGGCGCAAGGGTGGCGCGATCGTGGACGCCCGGGTCATCGACCACCCCAAATTTGAGGTGGAGGCGCTCGCCGAGGGGGAGACGCTGGAGATGCGCCACTGGGACGGCCGCCCGTGGTCGCCCGCGTTGGCGGAGGAAAGCATCTTTGCCGAGGTGCTTGGCGGCCTCGAATTGCTCCAGCACTTCGGGGAGATGCCGAGCTTCCACGATGGCGAGATCCTCGGCCTGCACCTCGACCGCGACGGACCGAGCACCCTGCGTGTGCACGGCTGGATCACCACCGACCGCGTCGGCCCGGACGGCACGCTCGTGCTCGAACGCCACGCCGTCGTTACCTTCACCATACACGGTGTCATGGACCTGCGCCTCGACGGCTTCAGCCGTCAGAACGTCATCGGCGGCCTAATCCTGCGCCGCGCGCCCGACCGGCCGGAGCGCCGGAACTACCTCGCCTTCGACCCCACCCCTGACGACATCGAGATAGAGCTTGAGCCCTGCTACGGGCTCGACGGGCTGATCCGCGCCCGCTCGGTCGCGATCACCTTTGAGCCCGGCGAGCCGGGAGCGCAGGATGCCTGACGCGGGCGACGACGACGGTCTGGCGTTGCACATCGGCCGCGTGCTGCGCTGGATCTGGGACCCGATTGGCCTGGGCGCGCGCGGACCGGAGGACGAGTACGACGCCTACGTGCCCGACCTCGTCACCCTGACGCGCAACACCACGGTATTTGAGGACGTGCTCGCAGCACACCTCGCGCGGACCGAGGCCGAGGCGATGCGCCTGACGCTCCCGCCCGCCAAGCGCACGCGGGCGTCCCGCGCGCTGCTCGGCCTGCGCGAGGCGCGCCAGCGCAAGCCCGATCGCCTCGCCGATCTGTGGTTGAGTCCGGACGGGCTACGCTGCGCCTGGGTCTTTGAGACCCCCGGCGGGCTGTATGCCTACGAGGAAGGCGTCCTGCGGCACGAGGACGATGAGAACGGCCCGTGGTCGCGGTGGGACGGCACGGGCCTGGGCCGGTCCGGGCTGTACGACACGGCCGAGGCCGCCGGGAGGGAGGCGCGTGCCGTGATCGGCTGGCTGCGTGGCGACCTCACGGCTTCCGCATCCGTCGCGGTCCCATGGAGCGAAGCGATCCAGTGGCGCCCTCTGGATCCGAGGGAGCGGGCCGTGCTCGACCGTCTGCTGACCACCGCCTTCCCCGGCCGGGACAGGCTGGCCGCGCAGGCCCGGACCGCCCTGGTGCGCCGGATCGATGATACGGGCAGCCTGCGGTTTCGAGTCAAAGGCGCACTCGCCATGGTGGTCGGGCGCGTCCCGGCCGAGGGCCGCTATCTGGAGGGCGACGACCCGTCCGGGCCTGGGGTTAACCTGCTGCTGCACGTCGTCGGCGGGCGCCTGCACGAGTTGGAGGTCTACAAGGACGACGGCATGCCCATCCGCGTCGGGCCGTTCAAGGTGCCGCCGTATCGGATCACGGTGTCGGCGAATTGATGTCCGTTTCCACCCCAATCAGCCATCCTGCTTCCGACCCAACCCGGCCGCCTGGATCGCCATCGGCGCTTCCCACAAGCGGACAATTGTTGGCCACGCGGCAACTTCGACTCGCGTGGGAAAGCACATGGGGCGTCCCACCGAAAATCAAACAGGAAACGGCCCGCGGACGTAAGCGCGCCTCAAACCTTGATCACTCAACCGCCGGCAGCCTTATGCAAGACGATCGCTCCCAGGGATCACCCTCGGCAAGGAGCCGACCTTGCTCGACGAGGGCAACAAGGCGCACCTGCAACATCAAGTCGCCAACTTGGCTGTAAGGCTCGGAAATTTCTCCAAAGGCTCGACCTATGACGCTGGCAACGGATTGCCATTCTGTAGTCACTTGCGCCTCGATAACCGGATCAAAGTGGTCAATTGTCGTTGAATTTAAGCCTGCTTCCGCGATGATCCGGAACGCTGCGTTGTCAGATCGAAGATGCTGCCATTGCTTCTGCTTCTCATGATTTTCTTGCGCGGTCATGAGAATTTCTTGACCAAAGAGCGGCTTGAGAGCATCCGCTCCCATGACCGAAACCGATTGGGGTTGGTATATAACCGTTGAGCCGTCGCGCCTTGTCGCCGAAACCTGCCGTCCCGTCACGTCAATGATATAAAAGGGGCGTTCTCCAAGCCAGTCATTCAAGGCGAGGAAAAAGCAATATTCTGAAGCAGAATGCCGACTGAACCAGACGACCGGATAGTCGTCCGTTGTGGCGATACGCTCCCAGAACCGATTAAGGTCAATCTCAATTTCTGGCCCATCGTACCACTGACTCCACCATGCTGCCCGCGCAGCAGGATCAAGTGGGTGGATAGGCCCACAACTAAGATCGTCCCGGAAGCGAAGCACCTCATTGTCCAGACCCGCGTCGCGCAGCGCCTGACTGATGCTACCGCCCGCTGAGTCACTGGGAGCGATGTGTAAGGTGCTCATATCGATCAGTTAACATAGCGTCTTGTCCTTCAAAAGCCAAGCAAATAGCCTAGATTTTGAGCGTCAGCGCTGGATCATGAGCGACCGGGAAGGCGATAGCTGCTCTCATGCATTGCTGCTCCTATGTGGACGGGCAGGGGTCCACCCCGAGCGGTCATTCTGCTGGCGACCCAACTGAGCCGTTCGCCGCGCCGTTGCCGCTTCCCGAAAGCAGCCGTTGAAAATGGGCGAGGTTGGAATAAACTTACGCCATGGCGATTCGAGTTGTCATTCCTGAAAGTCCGAGCGAGGCGGATCGCGACGCCGTCCTAGAGCCGTTGCGCGCTTATAATGCTTCTCAAGTGGCAAATCCTCTTCGCCGCCCCGTGGCCATATTATTGGTCGACGAGGACGGGGCCCATGTGGGAGGACTTTGGGGGAAATGCACATATAATTGGCTGCACATAGAATTTCTTGCAATACACGAAAATCACCGAGGTCGCGATTACGGAACAATGATTTTACATGAGGCTGAGCGCCTAGCTATATCTAACAATTGTATTGGAATTTGGCTCGATACGTTCGAGTTTCAGGCTTGCGGTTTTTACGAGAAATTGGGTTTTGAGATATTCGGAAAGATTGAGGATCATCCCATTGGGCAGCATCGATTTTTTCTTTGCAAAAAATTTTAGGGAATGGCGCTTATTTGCCGACTCCGAGAGCGGCCGAAGATTGGTGCGGCCACAGCGGACAGTCTCGGTCGATTTAAATAGGACCCTTGGACGTCCTGCGGGATTTTTCTAGAGCAGACATTCGCCGGCTGCGTTCGCATCCTCTCGATCAGTTTACTTGCATTCGTGCAGCCAATTTTCTTTCATGTCCCCAAATAAGGAATCTGTCTTTTGGCCCATAATCTGAGCCGTCGTCAGACGCTCTTGGGGGCGGGAGCGTTGATGATGGGGCAGCAAGTCCCGAGCGCGAAAGCAGCCGGAGTCGGCGAACTGTCGATGTCTTCGCCGCAGGACGAGGGGTTCGCGGCCGACATCGGGGTGGTGCTCGATCAGGCTATCGCCGCGAAGCGGATATGGAACGTCCACGGCCTCGTTGTGGTCCGAAACGGCAAGGTCGTCCTTGAACGCTATTTCGAGGGCGAGGATCGCGAGCGCGGTCGCGGCCCCGTGGGACGAGTGGCCTTCACCTCACAGACGCTCCACGACCTGCGGTCCTGTTCGAAAAGCATCGTCGCCCTGCTGTATGGCATCGCTTTAAATCAGGGGAAGGTCCCCCCTCCGGAGGCCTCGCTTTTCTCCGCCTTTCCAGAACATGCCGACCTGGCAGACAAGGACGACCGGGACCGCCTCAAGATCTACCACGCGCTGACGATGACGATGGGGACCGACTGGGACGAGACCAGTTTCGACTACCCGGACCCGCGAAACAGCGAAAATGCGATGGATGCCGCGCAGGATCGATACCGCTACGTGCTCGAACGCCCCTTGATCCAGACGCCGGGCACGCACTGGACATACTGCGGCGGGGCGACGGCTCTACTCGCGCGCATCATTACCAAGGGCACCGGCAAGAGATTGCATGAGTATGCCCGAGAGGCCTTGTTCGACCCTCTGGGAATGGGGCCGACCAATTGGGTCGCTGGCATCGATGGAGAACCGTTTGCTTCCTCCGGGGCACGCATGACGCCTCGTGATCTCGCACGGATTGGCATGCTGATGCTCAACGGCGGGAGAGTGGGCGAGCGCGAGGTCGTACCCGCCGCATGGTTGACGCGCTGCGTCACGCCCGCCGTCAGCGCCGATGAGGCACGTCGCTACGGCTACCAGTGGTTCCTCCGTGATGTTGCCTTTGGTCGGCCGAAGGGTTGGGCCCCAGGTCGGCTGGAGCGCATGTGGGTGGCACAGGGCTATGGCGGGCAGCGGATGTTCATTATCCCGGCTCTGCAACTGGCCATCGCAGTTACATCGGGAAATTATGGACAAGAAGAACAATGGAAGCCGCCAACACGCATTTTGAACGATGTTATCTTGGCAAATTTGCAGTAATCGCGCTTGAGAACATCAGCAACGATCTGACCGCTCCATCGTTCATACGAGATTGTGAACGATCGGTTGGGGCGGTCCGCTTCTGCGCCGTCGCTACCCGAATGCAGAGCAGCCGCAAACCACCCGCTGCGGCCGATCCGTGCGGTTTGGTTGGAGTGCATCCCAACCGGACCTGACTGACTACGGCTTGGATGGCGCAAGGGGTATGGGGACATGTATATCCTCAAGTCAGGTATCAAGAAAAACCCGGGACGACGGTGGGCACTACCTGATCGCATCTTCTTCGGCTACGGTGCATGCCACATTCTCGCAGGGGCCTATTTGGAGCGCCCCCCGCTTAAGAATTTCTACGGCGAACGTATCGTCCCCTTCAGCGAGCAGCCGGGCAACCACATCTATGTGACGGATGGTGTTATCACGTTCGATTATCACGGCTACTCTTTGCGTGAGCGCCTCCTGTCTCACCACAGCCGGGTCTGGCTCACTCAGCGTGAGAGTTGGATATGCGAGATCGTTCCGGTTGATTTCGACTTACTCTCTACAACGGACTTGAACGAGCGGAAGATGCTAGGACCGGATCAGTATCTGCACGATGCCGTGCCTCGTGCACGAGCGTTCATCGAGCGGAGGGATCATGCGGCAGCGGCTGCAAAGGCTCGCTCAAAATCGCAGTGGGTGCAAGTCAGCAAGGGTTCGTGACCTACCGGAAGCGACAGTCTCCTTGGGGTACACTCTAACCAAACCGCACGGATTGGCTGCAACGGGTGGTTTGCAGCAGGTCGGGTTTCGGGCAGGCTCGCGATGTCGCAGACGTTGACCGCTTCATGACCCAGCATACCAACATCAACGAGGTACGCGCCTTCCATGCGAGGTTGATGGCGGTCGCCAGCGGCTCCGACGACCACAGGCTCGAACGTGTGTTCGCGAGCGTCCCGCGAGAGGCGTTCCTCGGTGCCGCCCCCTGGAAGATCAGGGTCAACGAGCGCTACGTCGAGACGCCGAGCGCCGATCCTGTCTTCGTCTACCAGAACTGCCTTGTTGCCCTCGACGCCGCCAAGGGCATCAACAACGGCGAACCGTTCCTGCACGCGCGCTGGCTCGGCGCTGCTGCTCTGAAGGGCGGGGAGACCATCGTTCACATCGGGGCGGGGACTGGGTACTACACCGCGCTCCTGTCGATGCTGGCCCTACCGAACGACCACGTACATGCCTTCGAGATCGAGCCGACACTGGCACGTCGAGCATCTGACAACCTCGCACCGTTCGAGGGTGTGACCGTCGTCCAGGGCGATGCGACGGAATTGCCCCTGCCGGACTGCGACCTGATCTACGTCAACGCGGGCGTCGCTTCACCACCCGGTCCTTGGCTGAAGGCGTTGCGGCCCGGCGGGCGGATCGTCTTTCCCTGGCGGCCCTCGAAGCAGCTCGGGGTCGCTCTGATGCTGACGAGAGCCGAGGCGAGCTTCAAGGTTCAGCTTCTGGGGCCAGCGTGGTTCATCCCCTGCGTTGGCGCATCGGACCCGGTAGGTTGCGTCAAGGCCCCGAGCCTACCGCAGGCCCGTTCCATCAGCGCGGCGTGGCTGACCGAGGATCGAGCGCCAGACGACACTGCCGTCGCTGTGTGTCGGGATGTCTGGTTCTCGGACAGATCGGGATAGGGTCGGACGCCGCAGGTGGGTCGCGACCGGCCAGAGGCACCGGTCTGAATAGCGTGCACCTTATCCGGACCAGAGCCTCCGGCAGATGTCGACCCAACCTCGTCACTCAACGCGACGAGCATGGTGCTCGTAAGCGGACGATCGCTTTTCTCATAAATTATTGTTTGACAGAAAATTATTGAGAGGCGATAAGGCGATCAGCACAGGTCGTCCCGATGCCGAACATCATTCCAATTGTGCCTTTGCCAGCACCACCTACAAATTGCTTGGAGCACCACGTAGCCCTGCGCCGATGGGGCCGGTGGCTCGCTCTACTTTTCAGTGGCCTGCTTGGCCTCGGCTTAGCGTTCGCTGGCTTGGTACTGACCCTCGGGCTCGCGGGCGGAGGGGTGTTTCTCTGGCTCGCTCCTGGCGCGGCCTACATCGGCTTGGCCCCTACCGACATACCGGGCCTCGTCCGGTTCGGTGATCTGCCCACGCTAACCCGCTGGGCCTACGCGGCCACGTTCGCACTGAACTCTATGCCCGCCCTTATGGTCTTGGCCGAACTACGTTGTCTGGCCCTCGCTTACGCGGAGGGTATCGCTTTCGGCCTCGATGGCGTGAAGCGTCTTCGCCGCGTTGGCTTTTGCCTCGTTGCCTGTGCGTTCACCCCAGCTATCGGGCATGGTCTCGTCCTACTCGCAGGACACGGCGTTGATCTCGACTGGCTGCACGCCTCCTCGCTCTACGCCCTCGTGCTGGCCGCTTTTGCGATCACACTCGCCGAGGTCGCGCGGGTCGGCCACGCCATCCAGACCGACCGGGATGGGTTCGTCTGATGCCGATCGTCATGCGCCTCGATGTGATGCTGGCCAAGAGGAAGCGCCGCTCGAAGGATCTCGCCCGCGCCGTCGGCATCACCGAGGCCAACCTTTCGCTGCTGAAGTCCGGCAAGGTGCAAGGCATGCGTTTCTCGACCCTGGAGGCGATCTGTCGGGAACTCGCCTGCCAGCCCGGTGACCTGCTGGAATACGAGCCCGATGAGGCCGCCGAGCTGATCCGCCAAATCGGCTGAGCCAACTTTCCTTCGACCAAACTCAGCACTGGCCGCCAAGGGCGGCGGAACGGGGACGCATGCCATGATGGGATCTTGGTACCCTGCAATCTCGCGTGCGACGGCCGCACTCCTGTTCATGGCAGCGCTGGGTGGCTGCAATGCGCCGACGAACCCGCGGGCCAAGGTCGACGTACTGGAGCGGGGGGCAGGGATCGTAACCGTGCCAATCACACTCGCTTCGCTCCGTCCCATGGTCGAACTTGCTTTCACCCGGCCGGACGGCGGCGAGCGACGCGCGCTAGCTTGGGTCAACATGGGTGCACCTGCGCCGGTCCTGTCGAAGGCGCTCTACCGCGAACTCGGCATGGAACGCGGTCACCCCCTTGCCATTCGCGTCGGCGACGTGCGGATCACTGTGTCCGCCGACGCTGTCGTCGACGGGCCGGGCGATCTGGACGGCCGTGATCTATTTTCGCTCCTCTTCGCACCACGAACGGTCGTGTCCCTGGATGTGGTGTAGCTCGCCGGTAGCGGGAGAGCCCGCCTGCGCGCCCTTCACAGCGCTGTAGCAGGCGGGCTCTCTCGCGGGG
>NZ_JBNNWO010000046.1:0-14086 GCF_050281105.1 Methylobacterium sp. NPDC080182 | reverse complement strand
GTGGGCGAGGGCCGGGTCTGGGCCGACGCGCTGTACGGGTTCGGCGCGCGCGCCGGCGACCGGGCGGCCACGGGCGCCGGGTTCGACGCGGGCGGGCTGCTGATGGGCGTCGACCGTCAGGTCGGGGCGGACACGCAGGTGGGCGGGGCGTTCAGCTACCTG
The DNA here is from genome assembly GCF_050281105.1 of Methylobacterium sp. NPDC080182. Lineage (NCBI taxonomy): Bacteria > Pseudomonadati > Pseudomonadota > Alphaproteobacteria > Hyphomicrobiales > Methylobacteriaceae > Methylobacterium > Methylobacterium sp. NPDC080182. The sequence continues at coordinate 13,924 of NZ_JBNNWO010000046.1, read as the reverse complement.
CGCGAGGGCGGCACGTCCCGGGGCGCGGGGCTGGGCCGGTTCACCACCGACAGCTACGGCGGCACGCTCTACGCGAGCACGCGGCTCGGCGCGGTGATCCTGCGCGGCACGGCGGGGGTGTCGTACGCGGACGGGCGGGTCGACCGGACGGTGGCGCTGGGCACGGCGGTGTCGCAGGCGAGCGGGCTGTCGTCGGGCTGGAACGGCGGGGTGTCGGGCTTTGCCGGCTACGCGCTGGCGACCGGCCTGCCGGTAGAGTTCGTGCCGGAGGTGGGCTTCAGCTACGACCGGCTGACGCGGGGCCGGGTGTCCGAGCGGGGCGGTCTGGTCAACCAGGGCTTCGGCGGCCAGGGCTTCGCGGTGGCCGATCTCGACGCGGCGCGCAGCCTGGTCGGCGGGCGGGTGACGAGCTGGGCGCTGGCGGGCGTCCCGGACCTGCGCCTGGAGGGCCGGGCGTACTGGGCGCACGAGCTGGCCGACACGGCGGCGGTGATCCGCTCCAACCTGTTCGGGGCGGCGTTCGCGAGCCGGACGAGCGCGCTGGGCCGAGACGGCGCGGTGCTGGGGGTGAGCCTGGCGGGGGCGGTCGCGGAGGGCGTGCAGCTGTCGGTGGGCTACACGGGCGAGCTGCGCCCGAACGCCACCGCGCAGGTCGTCTCCGCCGGCCTCCAGGCTGCCTGGTGAGATCATCTCAGCACCCGGACTACTCGCGGGTAGGGCGAGTCATCAGTGATAAAAGTGCAAGATCTGCGCTCGACAAACATTGCTGATACGCTCGACCCGTGGGCGTGCAACATTGAGAGTTGCTGGCCACACATCTGTCGGAGTCTCCGAGAGACGATGACCGCACAGGCTACATCAGACCATTGAATTTTTCGGTCGGCACCGTCCGCTCCCACCCTTCTTGATGGAAAGTTTTTCAAGAACTCACAAAATAAAAAATTGCACCCCTTATGTGCTGCATTATCTGACAGCAAGCGAACGACCGCTTTCTGTAAATTTGAAAGGCGGTCCCGGCGTCCGAGTTGGGTCGGGGGCGGACCGTCCGCTTCGAGGTGCAGATAGCGGGGACTGTTTGTAACAGATCGTGCACGAGTACCCCGAGGGGATCATGAAGGGCTTCGGGCGCATCCTTGTTGTGATCGAGATGGGCAGTGCGTCTGATCGGCGACAGCCCGCCATCCACCTCGGGCTGCGGCGCGACTTTCGGGACCGGGGCGCCAGTCCGGCCGTTGGCGAAGCGTAAGCGCATGACCACCGACGAGGCGGAAACCGTTATGATGGGGCGAAAGGCCTACCTTTCGCCGCACCTTCCCAACGCCTGTAAAATCATGGCATTATGCGAGGCGAAAGGTGGTTTGCAAAAGTGCGGTACGGTTATAGCCGGATTTCGACGGACGATCAGAACCTACAACGGCAACGGGCCGCCCTTGCCCGCGAGGAGTGCGCCGAGGTCATCGAGGAGACAGGCAGCGGGGTAAAGGCCCGCTACCGCCTCGACGCCCTGCTAGGTCGCTTGCAGGCCGGTGACGAGCTGGTGGTGTCCGAACTGGACCGCTTGGGCCGCTCGACAGGCGAAGTCGTGTTGATGCTGGACGAGTTGACCAGGCGGGGCGTTGCGCTCCGCATCCTCGCCACGCCCTCGCTCGACATTACACACGAGGATGGCCGCCTGATCGCAGACATCACGGCCGCGCTCGCAGCCCACGAGCGGCAGCGGACGCGCCGCCGTCAGGAGCAGGGGATCGCCGTCGCCAAGGCCGCAGGCAGGCATATGGGACGACCGCCGAAGATGTCGGGCCAGCAAATCAATGAGGCCCGCGCTCGGTTGGCAGAGGGCGAGGCTGTCAACACGGTCGCTCGTGCCTATGGGGTTGATCGGGGGACCTTACAGCGAACGTTGAAGCGATAGGCCGCGCTGCCCAATGTACAGGATCAGGACCAAAATTTACAGAAAAACCGATCAAGCAGCGAGATGGTCCTTACCTGATCGCGTGTTCTTCGCTTGTGGGGCTTGTCATATATTGGCGTACGCCTTCATTGAGAAATACAATGCGTATTCCTGCAAATCGTTTTGGATTAAACCAAAGAAAGGCTTCACTGGGAACCATATAATCGTGGTGGGTGATGGCTGGATTTTTGACTATCATGGCTATTCCAATCCAGAAAAATATATGAACCACACCTGGAAAAAGGCTGGGATGTGGTGGTCAGGATGGGATGCCTCACTTGTCGAAATCAGGCCGGCAGCCCTCATTTCAGAGGCCGAGTCGCTGACCTATGAAGGTTTGCATCTCAGGGAGCCGACGCAATTCTTGCACAACGCTATGCCTCGTGCCCAAGCCTATCTGGAGCGCTTTCCGCCGCCGCTGCGCTAATTGCCTCCACGGCTGCCGTTCGAGGGTTCCCTCTCGAACCATTCTGCACCGGGCATTCGCACCATGGAAGGGGCTGATCCGGCCAGGGCCGACCAGCGGTGCAAATATCTTGAGTTTCGCACCGGATGCAAAAAAGGCCGCTCCACGACGGAGCGGCCAGTCAAGGGAGGAAATGCCCACGAGGGGCTGCACGATGTTGAGACGTGCGGCGCAGCAACGATTGTGCGTTGCGGCAGTTCCGGAATTCCGAGCATCATCTCCTGCGCGGTTCGTTATGGTTGGCTATGCGCCTTAGGTTCAGTTCGGATGGCCGTATGGGAGCTATCGAACCAACCTTGGCGTGGTACGATTTAGGCATACCCAAACCGAACCGGTCTGGGGCGTGTACCTCCGGTATCGAGGCTCTGACATAGCTTGATAGCAGGACAGCTTGAAATTATGCATGCAAAGGGGCTCGACCGCGCGCTTGCTAGACGTAGCCTCGGCGAAATAGCTCGATCGGTTGCCGTCTTGACGGTTCAGTAAGGAGACGTTGAGCATGGTCGCGAGCATGACGGCAGGAGGGCTCGCGTGCGGACCATCACGATAGCGGCCCGGAAAGGTGGGGTCGGGAAGACGACGCTGGCGACGCACCTCAGTGTCATCGCCGCAGAGGGCGGCAAGCCGGTCCTGCTGCTCGACACGGACCCGCAGAAGTCCTTGGCATGGTGGTGGCAGCTCCGGCAGGCGGACACCCCCGCCTTGGTGGAGTGCGAGGCCCGCGAGCTGGCGAAGCTGCTGCCGGCGGCTAAGAGCGAGGGCGTGGCCTTTGCAGTGGTGGACACCCCGCCCCATGCCGAGAACCCGATTGCGGATGCGATGCGCGCGGCTGATCTAGTCTTGGTGCCCACCCGGCCGGGACCGTTCGATCTCGCGGCGGTCGCGACCACGCTGGAGCTGGCCCAGAGAGTCGGAAAGGTGCCGCTGGCCGTCATCAACCACGCTCCGCCGCGGACTGGAGTAGGGGAGCCCGCGATCGTGGCGGAGGCTCGGGAAACCCTGGAGGCCATGGGCGCCACGGTGGCCGCGTCGGTGATCAGCCAACGGGTCGCGATGTCCCATGCCGTGATCGGCGGCCAAACGGTCAATGAGTATGAGCCGGACGGCCGGGCCGCGGCCGAGATGATGGCGCTATGGCGCGAGCTGAAGGAGAAGCTGGCATGACCGAACGGCCGAAGCTGACCAGCCTGTCCGATCGGCTGGCCCGGAAGGTCGCCCCTCCGGCCGCGGAGCCGCCCGCAGCTCCCCCCGCGCCGGACGCCCCGCGGAAGGCTGGAAAGGTGGATGAGCGGGTGCAGATCATCGTCCGCATGACGGCCGCAGAGCGGAAGGCCCTCCGGCGGATCGCCCTCGATCAGGACACCACGGCCCAGGCGTTGGCGGAGGAGGCCATCCGGGACGTTCTACGCCGGCATGGGCACGGCGCATGATCTCTAGCCCGCGAGGCGTCTTGCTATCATGAGCGCTAGACGCCTTTTGGACGAAGCGCGGTGGCGCCGTGACCGCGAGCCCGCGAAGCCAGAGGGCCGCTTCAAGGCCAACTTGAGCTTGGCCCTTTCCGTCGTGGCGCTCTTGGTGTCCCTCTTCTCGGCCTTCTATTCGCTGGTAGACGAGCGATACGATCTCCGGATGGCGTCTTCGTTCGCCGTCCCGGAGGTAATCGCCAGCAGCCCGCCGCGAGCTATGCGGGAGATTGGGTGACGACGGTGAGTTGAAGGCGGCGTATCGAGGCGGGTGTCGAGCCTGCCAGAACCTCTCAGCGAGAGCGATACGCCATGGAGACACCTACCAACGTCGTCCGACTTCGTCATCCCGAAGACCTCGACGATCCCCTGACCGAGGTGCTGCGGGCCGGAGCCCGCCGGCTACTCGCCCAGGCTGTCGAGATGGAGGCGGACGCGCTCCTGAGTGCGATGCAGGATCTGCGGCTGCCGGACAGACGCGCGCGGCTGGTGCGGCACGGTCACGGGCCGGAGCGGGCGATCCAGACCGGCATCGGCCCGGTGCCGGTCGCGCGGGTCCGCGTCCGGGACCGCGGCGCGAGCGGGTCTGAGGACCGGGTCCGGTTCACCTCGACCATCCTGCCGAAGTGGGCGCGGCGTACCCCCAGCCTGGATGCGCTGCTGCCGGTGCTGTACCTGCGCGGCATCTCGACCGGCGACTTCCAGGACGCGCTGGCCGCCCTCTTGGGTCGTGACGCCCCGAACCTGTCGCCGGCCGTCATCGCCCGGCTGACGGCGACGTGGGCGGATGAGTACGCCCGGTGGCAGGGCCGCGATCTCTCGGCGCGCCGCTACGCCTACGTCTGGGCTGACGGCGTCTATCTGCAGGCGCGGATGGCCGAGCAGGCAGACTGCATGCTCGTGCTGATCGGGGCGACGCCCGAGGGCAAGAAGGAGCTCGTCGGGTTCCAGGTGGGTGTGCGCGAGAGTGCCCAGAGCTGGCGCAAGCTGCTCGTCGACGTGAAGCGGCGCGGGCTGTCGATCGCGCCCGAGATCGCGGTCGGCGACGGCGCTCTCGGCTTCTGGCGGGCGCTGGACGAGGTCTTCCCCGGCACCGCTCACCAGCGGTGTTGGGTCCACAAGGCAGCCAACGTCCTCGACAAGGTGCCGAAGTCCGTCCAGCCGGCGATGAAGGCGGACCTGCGCGAGATCCACGGCGCGCCGACCCGGGCGGCGGCCGAGGCGGCGCTGGCGATCTTCGTCGAGAAGTACGGGGCCAAGTACCCCCGCGCCGCCGCCTGCCTGACCAAGGATCGTGACAGGCTGTTGGCGTTCTACGACTTCCCGGCCGAGCACTGGGATCACCTGCGCAGCTCGAACCCGATCGAGAGCGTGTTCGCCACGGTGCGGCATCGGACCGGGCGGACCAAAGGGGCGCTCTCGGCCACGACCGCCAAGCTGATGGTGTTCAAGCTGGTGATGGCGGCGTCAAAGACCTGGCGGCGGCTGAAGGGCGAAAACCAATTGCCGAAGGTCGTGGCCGGCGTCATCTTCCGCGATGGGACCGAGGTCGTCGCGAGCCCAGATCACCGCGCCGCCTGACCGCCTCCGTCACCTAAAATCCTGCATAGCTCGCCCGCCGCTGATCAGGGCACAGCACACCCTCACCTTCATCAACAACGGCAACCGTCCGGTCGCGATTAACGAGGTGGCCTTGATCGTCCAACCGACGATGAAGGGCTACGACCAACTGAACCGAGTGAACTGCGAAATCGAGCCTGTAGGGCCCAATGCATTTCGCCGGGCCTACGCAAAGGTCGCTCCGTTCACCGTGAAGGCCGGAGAGATAGAGACGCGGGTCTTCAGTTTCGCAGACACCATCGAGGACGGGAACACCGCCCGCTTCCGGGACAGTGGCTCGAACCACCTCCTGTCCTGCCTCCAGGTCGGCTTCGTATCGGCGCAGAACGCCTTTAACGAACTTATCCCCTACGCATGGTCCCCGAAGGCTTCGGGCTTCGGCCAACCGTTCCTAGAGGTGCAGTTCTTCTATCACTCCGGCCCAGTGCAACTCGTGAAGAGCCGGTGGCCCTTCAAGCCCGACCCTGTAGCGTCGGAGTGAGCCCCCAGTGATACCGGTTGCACCAGGTCCCATCGCCTAGGGCGATCAAGCGATTAAGACGTCTTGATAGCAAAACGTCAAGACGGACATCGATCTAGCCGTCCATGTAGCTGACGCCGGCTCGTTGCCGGCCGATCGCCCAAATCCGTCGATTTGGGGCCTTATCGGTGGTCAAAACCGCCCGGACGCTAAATACGAGAGCAAGGACTTCTCCCTGCGCATCTGGGAGGATACCATCGAATTATCAGCTACTTACACCACAGTCCCTTTACGCCCTACACCAAGGCATCCATGCAGCGTGGTCCCGCCTTCAGCCTCGCTGAGCCGGATGCAGGATCGAGAGCACCGAGACCACGCCAGCCGTTTCATCGACTTGATACAGGATCTTGTAGCGGTAACCGGGCGAGATCGCTTTGCGCACGCCTGCCTTGTCCTGTGCCCGGCCGCTCAAGGGGTGATCTCCCAGCCGGCCGACAGCAGCGCGGATGTCCGCCTCCACGTTGGCGGCACCGCTTGGACTGCGGGGCATAAGGTAGTCCGCGATGCCATTGAGATCTTCAAGGGCCGCGCGGGTGTAGGCGACCTTCACGACCTAAAGCGACGGAACGCAGCTTCGACTTCTTCATCTGAAGCGAAGCGGCCAGCGCGTACATCTGTCAGACCGCGCTCCGCGGCGGCACGTTCCTCGGCCGTCATCGTCTCGGGTGGGCGGTTGTCGATCTCAACACGGCTAGGCGCCGCACCGGTCTCCCGACGCGACCTGCTGTCGATCGTAGAGAAGCCCATCGTAAAGCTGGTATAATCTCGCGGGGGGCGTCGGGTCATACTGCAATGTAGGCGCGGAGAGGCCATCCGTGAAGCCGGCGGCTCTAACGCACTGCCTTCGCGCTATCGAGAGTGTGGATCGGCGTCGAACCATGTCTCCACCTATCAGCGCGTTTCAGGTGAATCTGCAATGACTTAAGCAGGATCGTGGAAGGGGGGCATCATTCGACGCCGATCCACACCCACACTGCGGGCAAGGCGATGAATCGGTCCCGTTCACGGCTACAGCGTGAGCCGACCACCGCTCAGCATCGCAGCAGCGACGACCGGTCAGCCTCGTCCGTCACAGCGTTCAGCGATCCGAACCAAGCCTCAACGTTGACTTAACCGTGCGCGCCAGCCGACATGCGCTGTCCGGCTACGCATCGCCTCGCGCGAGTCGCCGGCACCATCAGGAGACACCGCCGCCGCAAGTCGACCCCTGAAAGGCTAACGGCCCCCCAGTCGCCAAACTGGAGGGCCGTCAAATCCGTGATGGCCTGTGGGGCCGGTTTCCAATCCCCACAAGCCATGAGACGCCCCCGGGCGTCAAGCGAAAGCGCCAACTTTCGCGACGGGAGGCCTTTGCCTGTGGACCGGACGCCCTGATCGGCGGCCCGGAAGGACCTGTCGCGGCCCGACGAGGGCCGAAGAACCATGTTTGCCGACCAGTTGAGGCGGGCGATCGAGGCCGCGAGCCGAATCACTCTGCCGCAGGTGACCGCGCAGCTGTGGCGCGCGTTCGGGGAGGGGCAGATCACCGAGGCCGAGGCCGAGCGCCTGTCCGGCCTGATCGAGGCCCGCACGCTGACCGGTAAGGCGCCCCGTGTGGGCCAGCCGATAAGCCCGGCGGAGCCGCAGGCTGGCCGGGAGGCGGATGCCCCTCAGGGGCGCCTGGGGAGCGCTAGGAGGGCCGTGGGTTCACGCCCGCGCACGGACGCGTCGATGGAGCGCCGCCGCCGCTGGGCGGCCTCCGGACGGCTGCCGCCGGGTTTGGCGGCCCGGTTCACCCTGGCCGAGCAGGCGGTGCTGGCGCTCGTGGCGGCCGAGACCGCCCGCCAGGGCGATTGCCGGCTCGCGGTCGGTCACCTCGCGGCGATCGTCGGAGTGGCCGAGACCACCGTGCGCAACGCCATCCGCGAGGCGAAGAAGCTCGGGCTCATCACCGTCGAGGAGCGGCGCGTCACGGGCTTTCGCAACGACACCAACATCGTCCGGATCGTCTCGCCTGAGTGGGCCGCTTGGCTGCAGCTGGCCCGCAAGAGCACCCCCGTCCTGGCGGCACAGCGGATTGATGCTGCGGAGGTGGGAGGGTGCAAATCCGCGAAGCGCACGGCTACTCAGATTCCAATCCTGTTAGATTCGCGCATAACCCAACCGTCGAAGGGCTGCCGGAAGGCAGCGGGCGACCTCGACCGAGGCGATCGTTCGAGAATCCGCGTGGGTGGTGGAGCGGTTCGAGCCATGCGCTGAGGGTCTGAACCCGGACGGTCTGACGAACGCCGGACACCATCACCGCGCAGCCTCGGCTCACCGGCACCAGCTGGCCGATCTCGCGCGGCCGTGCGAATCCGGTGGCCGGTGAACTGCGTCGACTCGGGCGCGGGGCTTGGATAAGCGCGCCGCTCCCAATTCCGGAGTGGCCCGACGAGCGATAACCCCAGAATGGGGAAGACGGGTTCACGCCCGCCGCGAGCGCCTGCGCGGAGGGTCAGGCTCGAAGGAAAGCGCCCGGCCCATGGCCTATCCCGCTCCGGCCGGTTGGCGGCTGCACACCCCACGGGGCACCGCAAGTACCTCAACCCCGTAGAGCGCCGCCGTTTCCTCGCAGCGGCCGACCAGACGGCACCGGAGCTGCGGGCGTTCTGCCATGTGCTGGCCTGGACCGGCTGCCGTCTGTCCGAAGCCCTCGAGCTGGCCTCCGCTGACCTCAATGCCGCCGCCGGGAGCGTGGCGATCCGGAGCCTAAAGAAACGCGGTCAGGCAGTGCGCGCGAGGTGCCGGTGCCGAACGATCTGGTGGCCCAGCTCACGGCTCTCCCCACCCTCGGTGGCCCGTTCTGGCAGTGGGGCCGCACCACCGCCTGGCGCTACGTCAAAGCCGTGATGGCGGCGGCCGGGATCATCGGGCTGCATGCCTCACCCAAGGGCCTGCGGCGTGGGTTCGGGGTCCATGCAGTGCGCTCGGGCGTGCCGCTCAACCTGCTGCAACGCTGGCTTGGACACGAGGATATCGCCACCACCGCAATCTACGCGGACTTGATGGGAGCCGAGGAACAAGAAATTGCTGCTATGATGTGGAAAAGCCCCATAATATGAAATCAGAACTCTTGAAAATCGACTGCATCCATTCCTTGCCCCCTGGTTCCCATGTGCATCTTCGGGTATAGGCCGACTAAACGATAGCCATTTGCTATCCGATCCTCATTCTTCGTTGAGGGTGTATGTTCTACATAGACTAAACCAGAGGCAGAGAGAAAGCTGGTTGCAGGTTTGATCCTGGCGCGTTCAACGCCGGAATACTCTGTGATCTTATCAAGGCTGATGTTCGCCATATTGGTGTCGCGGCCCCGGCGCGATGCGAACAGAAAATAGAGTTTGAGTGCATTCAGCTCATGCAGGCTACGCAGATGAAAATTATCGAATGGCGCGATCCGCTCGCCTGCATAGAGCCGTTTTGCAGGAAGCATGACCCAGCCGCCAGCAGGGTCGTAGTTCGCTAGCCTGAATGAGCTGCGGCCTACGGGGGTGCGTTCGATGACTTCGTGGTTTTGCAGCACGTCCAAGCCCGCCGACACCTTCGCGCGGCTCAGGCCGGTGATCGGGCCAAGCGCATTGTAGGTCAGGCGCGCAATCCCACTTTCGTTGTCGGTGTGGTGGGCTATGGCGGCCAGCACCATAAGGGCGGCCGTGTTGGCCGACCCTTCGCCGTTTGCCCCCCAGTGCAACTGTTGCAAGCCTTTGGCCTCAATCCAGCCGGAAGGCAGCTTCACCCAATCGCGCAGTGCCATCACAGTCCCCCTCTGGTGACCAAAAGGACGGCGTAGATGGCGAATGCTGCCAGTCCGAAGCCGCACAGGATGATGATGGCCCCCACACGCTTGGAGGAATTCCGATGACGATGTCTGCCAGCCCTTTGGCAGCGTCCAGGAGTGCTTTGATGGTGTCCGACATGGGTGCCTCTCGTTTTCAAACTTGCACCCAAAAACGCCTCTTCGGACTCTTGCTCTAGAGACAGTTCAGCGCGCGCGGCCCCCTCTTCACAAAAAATAGCGTTACAAATCATTATGATAGATAAAAATACAAGGGTTCATATAAGGTACTGAAACAGTTCATGAAGGCTGCTTTATGAACTGAGCTGGGCTCCTGGCCGCCATTTTGGCGCTGGCGGTGCCATTTTGTTCTCTCCGGCCGAAGCACGCAATTCGGCTTGTTTTAGCGGCCCTACCTTCGCGCCTTCCAGACCCCAGATGTACGGGCCGCGTCCTACTCGCCGCCTCACGCGACTCCCCGAACCCGCCCGGGGGCGGTTTCGCCCTCCGGGTGACAGCCGACTAACGCATCACCCGGCGGCGTGCTGCCGTTCAACCCGGCCACCGCCGTCCGGGGGCCGAAGCACGTGGTGAAGCGCGGCAAGACCCCCGTGCTGGCCCCCGAGGAGGCCCGCGCCATCCTCGACGCGATCGACACCACGACGTCGATCGGCCTCCGGGACCGCGCCCTAATCGGGCTGATGGTTTACACCTTCGCCCGGATCGGCGCGGCCACCACCATGCGGGTCGAGGACGTGTACGTGCAGAACCGCCGCCTGTGGGTGCGGCTGCACGAGAAGGGCGGCAAGGCGGTCGATCGGCCCTGCCACCACAACCTTGAGACCTACCTGCACGCCTATCTCGACGGCACCGGCATAGCCCAGGACGACGACGGGCCGCTGTTCCGCACGGCTGGCCGCGGCACTGGAATCCTCACCCGCACACCGCTGCCGCCAGCCAATGCCTACGCAATGGTGCAGCGCCGGGCCGCGGCGGCCGACATCGCCACCAAGATCGGCAACCACACGTTCCGGGCCACCGGTATCACCGCCTACCTCAAGAACGGCGGCACGTTGGAGCGCGCCGCCGCTATTGCCAACCATGCCTCAACTCGGACGACACAACGCTACGATCATCGATCAGACGAGATAAATTTAGATGAGATTGAGCGTATTTTAATATAGATTTTTATTAACTTGTCTCTCCAACGGGAATTGTGAATTCTTCTCCATCGAATCGAACCGTAACATCAGTATAGCGGTTTTTAGGTGGCGTCTCTTCATAACGACACTCAATTTTAGAGATAACCTGAGTCACTGCTCCTGTCGGCTTTATGAGATCAACCTCAACAATCAGAATGTCTTTGTTTATTCCAGGCGGTGATGCAGGGCGAACCGATGATTTCCATCCACCGGTTGGCACTTCGGCTTCGCCTTTCAGGATGAGCTTTTCCTGAGTCCCAGGCATTTTATCGATCCAGGCGCTGAAGCTGTCCTTGATTAGCTTGGGCATTGCTATCTCCTCATTCAATTTGAAGGAAAACTACATGATATTTCTCGTCTAAATTTCTGGCATGAGTTCGCTATTCGCCTGGAGGGCAAAAATACCTCCGAGCAAGGCGTAGGTTGCTCAAATCTCTGATAAATGCAAATCTACGCAATGCTGAATTTGCACCGCAAATGCAGCATTGCAAGAGGGATGTTCCGTGCCAAATCCTACCAAAATTGAAGGAAAAGGGACTTCTTTAGAGGAGGCTATAAAGGACGCGCTCGATAAGGTGCCACAGCAGGCAGGCGCTGATATTCTTGTTGCTCTGACTGTCGAGAAATTCGGTATCAGAGCGGGTGGTTTCGCAGGAATAAGCGAATTTTGGGTCGAGGCCACCTACAAGTTGGGATAGTGGAAGCACGACAATGACAAGGAGCCCTCGTGTAGGGCGCCGAAGGACAGTTGCCTGAGTCTGTACAAGGCGTTGCCGGTGGGGATGACCCCCTGTGATTAATCCCACTCACGGGAGGCTCCTGACGCGAGCGTGCATGTATAGAAAACGACCGTTTTCTGGACATACCACGAGCGCCTGCTGTCGTGCTGCCGGCGCCGCGGTGGAACTGGTCACTGCACGCGCCGGCTCACGGCCCGCTCTCACGCTCGGCTGAACCCGCGCGGCACGTCCTTGGCATAGGGGCCAGACCCGCCGTCAAGACAGCCGGGCTCATGACGTATGTCGACCTCGAACAGCCCGCCGAACTCACCCTCTGGCCCGGCCATGTTCCGGCTCTCGCCGCCGAGATGCGCAGCTTCCCGACCCTACGCGCCGCCCTGGACGCCGCAGCCGAGGCTATCGATGGTCAGGATGCCATTCCGTCGATCATCACGGACAGCGGCGACATCCTCGCGTCCCCCAAGATCGCCCACCCGAGTGCAACTGCTGCTCGCACCTTCAGTGCGTATGGTGTGATGCCCCCGTTCTTGCCGTAGCCACTGCCGTACCGTTGCCGTCGACTACCGACCCTGCCGTACGCTGCCGTAGCTCAGAGCCGTCGGGGACGAACCATGCAGGGATACGCATGGCTGGGCGACAGGGAGACTGATGCCGTACGAGCCGCGCATCTCAGTCCAAGGCCTCGGGGTGCCGCTTCAGCATGCCGGCGTAGTGCTTGGGGATCCTCGGGCAGCCGTCATGCGCCCGCTGGTGCATCATCGCGACGCCGCCCTCCCCCGAATAGAGCCCCTGAGTGCGCACCCGGCCGTGACAGATCGGACAGCGTTTCTTGGCGGCGCGATGGTGGGCGTGCGCTTCGGTCAGTGGCACGCGCTGCCACGCGCCGTCGATCCGCACCTCGCATTCGGTTCTGTCGGGAACTGCCATGGTGGACAGGTGCCATGGCGAGGTGCCGATCACCAGGGTGTGATCGGCACGACAGGCACGCGAGCGAGTGGTCGAAATCCGGACGTTCGGAACCTACACACCGGGTCCGTTGCGGGTCGCAAGCGGGAGGGCCGCTTGGGGTGGATATCTGCCGGTCCGCTTTCGGACGGTAACCGATGGAAGCGGACATCGCCTTCGTGCCCGCTCACGACCCAGCGCAGACCCCGATAAGGTCCACTTCCAGGCTGTCGCTGAGGCAGACGCCGACGATCGCATTAGGTACAACGACCAGTGTAGCTTAGTCGAGCCGATGTCATTACGATTAGTCAAAAAATGCATAAGGAGTAATTATGAAGATTGAAATATCATCTAGGCACGATGTTCCAGCGGTTGTGTCTATTTTGAAAGAAGCAGACGAGTGGCTTTCTGGGAATAATCAATCATTATGGACGGCCAACGAAATTGGTTTCGAGCGTATCACGCAAGATGTTGATGCTGGAAAATATTATGCCGCCTATAAAAATATGCAAATCGCTGGTGTCATGCGCTTGGAAAAAGAAGATACTTATTTTTGGCCAGAAATATCTCCTGGAACGTCCATCTATGTACATAAGCTTGCTGTTCGACGTGTGTGGGCAGGAAAAGGTGTCTCAGAAGCCCTCTTAAATTATGCCAAAATTTTTGCCCGCGAATTGATGTGTGATTATGTTCGATTAGATTGCTTCGCAAATCGCGAGCGTCTGAGATTATTTTACGAAAAAAACGGTTTTTCCCTACGAGATGTGAATAGAAAAGGGAGCATTGATTACGCTCGCTATGAAGCCTTCCTATATTAAAGATATTATAAAATCAAACTCCGGCCTCCCTGTAGCTAAGGAGCTCAGATTCGAAGTTGGAAGGCTGATGGAACGAGCATCGATGTGTGATAGCGAGCCCGAGCAGGCATCCGCTTCCGGGTAGATCAAGCAAAGCAGTCAGGGTATGCTTGGGATTGGAGACCGAACATTGGCTCGCGGGGGGGCTCCGTCGAAGCCTCCTTCCCACCTCGAGCTGAAGTTGCCGGACGACTGACGAATGTCTGCTTCGGGGAAAGGCCGATAACGCTTCCGGCGGCTGGGTTGGGTCGGATGCGGATCGACCGCTTAGGGTGGAATTCGGCTGGTCCGCTTCCGAGCGACAAGGCACCGGAGCGGACATCGAACCCGTATCCAACCAAGACAGACCTTCAACCCGAAGCAC
>NZ_JBNNWO010000045.1:0-14376 GCF_050281105.1 Methylobacterium sp. NPDC080182 | reverse complement strand
GGGCGGCGTCGCGATGATGCACCAGCGGGCGCATGACGGCTGCCCGAGGATCCCCAAGCACTACGCCGGCATGCTGAAGCGGCACCCCGAGGCCTCGGACTGAGATGCGCGGCTCGTACGGCATCAGTCTCCCTGTCGCCCAGCCATGCGTGTCCCTGCATGGTTCGTCCCCGACGGCTCTGAGCTACGGCAGCGTACGGCAGGGTCGGTAGTCGACGGCAACGGTACGGCAGCGGCTACGGTAAGAACGGGGGCATCACACCACACGCACTGAAGGTGCATGGCCGGATCTGCGGATCGACCAGCCCGGATCCAGCCCGGATCGCGTCCCCCGCGTCCGCGTCCCGGGGACGGCCTCGCGGTGGAACGCGGCGGGGCGGGCCGAGGCAGCCGGCGCGCGACCCCGTTATATATGATAATGTCCTTTATCAGATGTATGGGTTGGGGCCCGAGATGGCGAGCGCGACGATGCCGGAGCAGCTCAGGACGCGGCTGCTTCCAAACGAGAAGGTCATCTGGTGGGGGCCGCCCGCCCAAGGCATCAGGCTGACCCGGCGCGACGGCCTGCTCATCCCGTTCAGCTTACTCTGGGGCGGGTTCGCGATCTTTTGGGAAACCACCGTGCTCCGTAGCGGCGCTCCGTTCCCCTTCGCGCTGTTCGGTGTTCCCTTCGTCCTGGTCGGCCTGTTCCTGATCGCCGGCCGCTTTCTGTTCGATAGCTGGCTGCGGCAGCGCACGATGTACGTCCTCACCAATCGACGTGTTCTGATCACGCGATCGGGGCCATGGCCGCACTTCACAGCCGTCAACTTGGATATGCTGCCGGAAGCGAGCCTTGAAGAGGAGTCGAATGGGAGAGGGACGATCCGGTTCGGGGGTCCTGCCTCAGTGTTATCCTTCAACGGCAGGGCGGGCTTTGGTTCTTGGACCCCGGCACTGGATCCAGTGCCTCAGTTCATAGGGGTCGATGATGCGCAGCGCGTCTTTGCTGCGACCCAGGATCGGCCGCAGCGGCGTTTCTGATGGGTTCGGTCCTCACATCAGCCCAACTCCACGCTCCGGCGTTGATCGCGGCTGCCGGCGATCGTGCCGCCTATCGCTTCTTGGAGTTCTTCACGGCGCAGATCCGCAACCCGCACACCCGGCGTGCCTACGCCAGGTCCGTAGCCGAGTTCTGCGCCTGGCTGGACCGGTATGGCCTGCCGTCGATCGCCGCCGTCAGTTCGGTCCACATCGCCGCCTACGTCGAGGATCTCGGGCGCAGCCACAGCGCCCCCACGGTCAAGCAGCGCCTGGCGGCGATCCGGATGATGTTCGACTGGCTCGCGACCGGCGGCGTGCTGCCGTTCAATCCGGCGACCGCCGTGCGCGGCCCCAAGCACGTGGTCAAGCGCGGCAAGACCCCCGTGCTCGCCCCCGATGAGGCGCGCGCGCTCCTCGACGCGATCGATACCACCACGCCGATCGGCCTACGCGATCGAGCGCTGATCGGCCTGATGGTCTACACGTTCGCGCGGATCGGCGCGGCCACCGCCATGCGGGTCGAGGATGTGTACGTGCAGAACCGCCGCCTCTGGGTGCGGCTGCACGAGAAGGGCGGCAAGGCGGTGGACCTACCCTGCCACCACAACCTGGAGGCCTACCTGCACGCCTACCTGGACGGCACCGGCGTAGCCGCGGACGGCGACGGACCTCTGTTCCGCACCATCCGCCGCGGGACGGCCGAACTGACCTGCACGCCCCTGCCGAGCGCCAACGCCTACGCGATGGTGCGGCGACGGGCGAAGGCGGCCGGGATCGCCACGCAGATCGGAAACCACACCTTCCGGGCGACCGGGATCACCACCTACCTAAAGAACGGCGGCACGCTGGAGCGGGCCGCCGCCATCGCCAACCACGCCTCGACGCGCACGACCCAGCTCTACGATCGCCGCGCCGACGCGGTGAACCTGGACGAGATCGAGCGCATCCTGATCTGAGGGGCGCTCCGCTCAGGGGCTGTGGGTTCCAGCGGGGATGTTCGCGGGGGTGCGACGCCGGAAATCGCCCGTGTCGTACCCCGCCTATATCGTCCAGGATTGTTCATGGCCTCAAATCGACAGACATAGTCAGGGAGACCCGATACGGGCTCTGGGCACCTCGAAGAGGCGCCGCCCCGCCAACCCTGTCGGAGAACTTTCAAAACGGTCGCTTGGATCGAAGCTGATGTCCCTCAGGATACGTCCGCACCGATGGTGCACAGGTGTGCAGAGAACATTTTCGAGCCTTCGCGAGCCTTTCGCAGCATTCTGAAACACGTCGCCATGGTTCATTTCGCTGCGGGATGCTTCGGTCTGCTGCGCTTCGAGCGGACCGTCGAGGATCCCGACGCCAGCCGATCCGTTCGTAAAACCCATGCTTGAGTGGCCGGGCCCCTCGAACAGCGTCTCAAAACGAGAGCGGGGCAAAGAGGCGAGCGAGCTCGCCAAGCTCCTCAATCGCTGCGTGCGCTTGCTTCACAGGGAGTGCCCCGGTGAGTTGCGCAATCTGATCGTGCAGCACGTGAGGGACGAGGGGGAATGGGCCAAGCTGAAGAGGCTCGGCATCAACGAGCACTTGCCTCCGAAACGAGGCGGATACATCGAGGGTACGACGCAAGGAATTGCTCCTGTCGTACCCGAGCCCCCGGTCGAGGATCATCCTCAGGCTCAGATCGGCCCACATGGCCAATGAGGTTAGAGGGTGAAGTTGGGTGCTGCCGGAGATCTGGCCGAGGTTACGCTCACGCGATCGGGTCGTCCCATCCGATGGCGCGGCGTAGGAAAGTCAGCCCCAGCGCCCTGAACGCCGCCGTCTGTTCGCTGTCCTTGCCGGCGCCGTGCCCGTCGGTCGCGGGCTCGTAGAAGGCGACGTCGCAGCCGAGGACGCGGAGCTTCTGCGCCATCTTGCGTGCGTGGCCGGGGTGGACCCGGTCGTCGCCGCGGCTCGTGGCCAGCAGGATCGGCGGGTATGTACGAGCGCGCGATCCCGCCGACGAGCACCGTCGTGCCTGCCGGAGAGCCGACGGCTGCGCCGTCGAAGAGCTCTGGCATCACTCCTGCCAAGCTTACCAAATCCTCAGCGTCTGTGACCACCATTCAGGGGCCTAGGGAGGGTCACATTGAGGGTCACATCGAGCGGGGCAGACAGCCCCGGGCATGGTGGTGGCTGGTCTGGTCCTACGGCAGCCCCGGCACGGCGGGGCGGCTACCAGGCCCGATCCGCCGCCGGCTCGCACAGTGCCAGGTCGGAGTGCGTCACGTCGCAGGCTCGACCGCGGCGCGACGCATAGGCTTGGGTGATCCACCCCCAGGGGCGGCGCCAGCCGCCCCTGAATGGCCTCCTGTTCTTCGGGCCATCCGCGTGTTCAGGAACGGAGGTCGGGACCGTCCTAGCGCTGGCTGCCCCCCGAGGGCTACCAGGGCTCAGATCCAGCGGCCGTCACGCTTTCTTCACCATGGGCACGGCACTGCCGCCGCATGCCGATCCGGCCTGAACACCGCTTCTTCTACCCCATCGATTGGCCGCAGCTCTCGGCCGTGATCCGGTTCGGCCGAGCGAAGGGCCACACGGGCAGACGATCTATCACCTTGGCGATGGACGCTGGTGGGACGCTGAAGCCAGGCGATGGCGTGACGGGCGGGGTAGACGGACCCGCGTCGCATCGGACGCCGATATCCTCGGTCGTGCCAGGCGAACCCGGGTCGTCCTGGCAGCAGCCCATCGGGATCACGACACCGCGAACAACGGAGACACCAACCTCGCGGCCTTCTGTTAGCGGTGCCACATGATCCACGACCGGCCGGAGCATCGGCGGCGACGCTGGCGCACGCTATTCCGGCGCAAAGCACTCGGTGACCTGTTCGACGGTCCTTATCCCACACGGTTTCGAGCCGACGCTCCGCAACCATTCCCCCGGGTAGCAACGACGCGCCCATAGACAACCTAAGCGAGAGCACGGCAGTATCGGCTAAATAGGAGGTGACCGATGCGACGTCGACATACCGCAGCTCGCGGGCTGACCGTGATCAAAGCCGCCGCTGCGGCCGTGGCGACCATGATGGTCCTCAGCGTCGTGGCCTCGAGCGCTGCCGAGGCGCGATGCGGATCTCGTGGCGGTCCAGGTTACCGCCGGGCGGACGGCAAGTGCGCCTCGCACCGGGACTGACTATGCGCGCCACACTGGTGACCATAGCCACCGCGGCGATCATTGCGCTGATGGCCCACGCAGCCCATGCCACGCCTGGCGCGCTGGATCGTCACGGTTGCCATGGCCATGGAGCACGGCATCACTGCCACCGCGGCATGGCTGGCAAGCACTTCGTCGGCTGGGGTGGCGGCGGTCACCGCTTCGCCCATCGGCACGGCCGCCGTTGGGGCCATCATCGCCGCCATCGCTAGCACTGAAACCGCGTAGGGTCAGGATGCGCCGGCCGCCCATGTGCCAGGGTAGGCATGGCGGCCGGCGCACTCGCATGCGGGAGCCGTTCGGGGCTCGACCGCCGCGATGGGCGAGAGAAGCGACCAACGCGGTCGAATGCGAGAGGATCCGGGGCCGTGAGCCGGCGCTGGGCGGTGTCCAGTTCCCCCGCCGCGCCGACCCTCACACGACAGCCCGGCCGAGGCTTCACGAGCGGCCCCTAGGGAACTGGCCCAGGGGACACCTGTCGTCGCGTGCTCGCCCACTCCGGACCTTGCGGTGTCGCGAACGCCTCGGGCACGTGTGCGGGAAGGGCTGGCGCTGTAGCAGGCCTCAGGTGGATTGTCGTCCTCGGAGGGGTTCGAGGCCGCCATGGCTGGCTGAACCAGCAATCTTTGGCTTGGGTCTGAGCAAGATGTCCACGAGGAAGCCGACGGCGAGCAGGCCAGTTATCACGCCCTCGTTTGGCCTGAGGCACTCATCTGAAAGAAGCCGTCAGAGTACCGTATGTGCGCTTAGCGTCGCCTCATGGAGCGGTGCGAGGAAGGCCACACCAATGCCGCCGTCGATCCGGCGCGCTACCCGCCCCCGGTGCCGCCCAACCACGATCGCTTCGCCGATCTCCAGCGTGGCGCTCAATTGCAGCGCCACACCTGAGGCCGACAGGTTCAGGATCCGCGCCGGCACGCCTGTTCCGTCAGGCAAGGCGACCTGCACGGTCCTGTGCATGGGCACGAACCGACGGTGGATCCGCACCTCTTGGTGAAGAGGAGCCTGCAGCCGCACCAAGTCCAAGAGGCTAGAGACGACTTCGCGAGGCATCGCGCCGCGGCCTACGACCCGGACGGCAAAGTCGGTAGCATCTGACCGCACGACGCGGGTCTGCATTGTTCCGACGCTGCGAATCGAGCACCCAAGCCGCACCGATACAGGCGGAATGGTCGCCGAACGCAGGCGGATGCCCTCGGTTGAGATATCGACCGTAATAGCGTGGAACTCGGTCCCGTCGCTGAGCCAGCACAGTGCTGGAAGGATGATGGCGTGACGTACAATCACTCGTCGCCCGATAGAGTTCAGATCGATCGTCCGCCAGATAGCGGCGTACAATCTTTCAGTCGAATTGCAAGTCTAAACAAAATTTTACCTAAAATGAGGCCGACACATAATGTCCGTCTCGATTGGAAATTTATTTTTCAACTACACAAATTATATCTACCGTACATAATACAAATATGCTTTGGAGCTCTTTCAGCTGGTTAAAAACATATTATATACGCGATCTATATGGGGCCACATCGGAAATACAGATACTTATATGATAATATACATTTCAACTAATCGAACTCTGAACCTGCCACCTTCGGCTTGGCTCTGCGGAGAATCTCCGCGAGGAAGCCGACGGCGAGCAGGCCGTGTGTCCTCGCCAGAGCCAGAAGCTCGTCACGGCCTGGATCGAAGCCCGAGGAAAGGCGGCTGATCTCCTCGACACCGCACACGGCTGACCGAACCGCGTCGAGCGCGTGGGACAGCCCCGGTGTGTCCCTCGCCGCATTCCGTCGGAGGGTCAGCAGGTGCGCTTCAGCGGTGCGCCGCGCCGTGCCGTCCGATGCGCCAGAGCCAGCGGCGCTCCCGATCGCGACGGCAAGCGCTTGAACCGACAGAGCAAAGCAGGGCAGCAGGCCCGCTCTGAGGGTTCGATCGGCATCGTTCGTCATATCGTCCATCCGCGTGCGCCTACCGCATGGCTCGGCCCGTGCCACCACCCGCGCGGATTCTGGGGCGTGCGCTTCGCTGGAGGTCGACCGCTGCCCCTCGGCAGCCCTCTGACGTCTTGGTTTTCCCCGAATCTGACAGGTTTAGAACCTCAGTAGGCGTGCTGGTTACGCTTTTGACCCCTCCCCCCTGATGAGAGGCAGGCCCGACTTGCCCACGTCGGTCGGGGAGAGGATCGCCGCGCCGCGCCAGCCGGATCCAAGCCAGCCACTCCGCCGAGACGATCCGGAGCACGTTGGTGTCGTTGCGAAAGCCGGTGATCTGGCGCTCCTCGACGGTGAGCAGGCCGAGCCGGCGCGCCTGACGAATGGCGTTCTTCACCGACGAGCGGCACACGCCCGCGACCGCGGCCATGTTCTCGATCGACAGCCGGCAGTCCTTCCGCCTGGTGGTCTCGGCTGCCACGAGGGCGAGGACCGCCTGCTCGGCCAGCGTGAACCGGGCCGCGAGCCCCGGCGGGAGCCGCCCCGAGGCGGCCCAACGGCGACGGCGCTCCATCGAGGCATCCGTGCGCGGGCGCGAGCCGACGGCCCTCCTGCCGGATCCTGCTCGATCCTGGATGGGTGCGCTATCGTCTGGGTTAGGGGCCGTCGCCGCGGCCAGAAAAATCCGTCGCGCGGCCGGGGCATCGGTCCGCGCTTCGATCAGCCCGGACAGTGCCTCGGCCTCGGCCTCCGTGACCCTCCCGTCCCCGAACGCGCGCCACAGCAGCGCTGTCACCTGGGGCAAGGTGATTCGGTCGGCCGCCTCGATCGCGCGGCGGATCTCGTCTGCAAACACGTGTCTCGGCCCTTTCCACAGGGCCACAGGGGGACGATCGGCGGCGCAGGCTGTGCGCTCCGTTCAAGACAAGCCGATATCGTTGCCAGAACCAGGGTTCTGACTTGACGCCCGAGGGCGCTTCATGGCTTGTGGGGATTGGAAATTGGGTCCCCACAGACCATCTCGAATTCGACGGGCTCCTCGTTTGGCGACGGGGGGCCCGTTGGCTTTTCAGGGTCCTACTGCGGCGGTCGGTGCTCCTGATGATGCCGGCGACTCGCGCAAGGCGCGTTCCGACCGGACATGGCATGTCGGCCGGAGCGCACGGCTAAGTCAACGCTAGGGAATGAACAGCGCGCCGATACCTGCTGGACCTTCAATCCTAGCGGGCCTGAGGAAGGCTGGTATCATCACCAGCAGAGAGGTCATCGCGGCAGTCGACGCCTACATACGGCAACCCGCCAGCCGGGCCCTACCACTTCCCAGGGGTCACAGGACCCGCCGCGAGCTGACCCGTGCCGAGTGGGCCGAGCTGAAGGGCATACTGCGATCGGAGCCGGAGCTGCAGCGCGCCTGGATGCTGAAGGAGGCGCTGAAGGGGCTGTTTGGGTTCAAGGATGCCGAGCGGGCTTCCGCGCAGTTCGATCAGCTCGACCAGGGTCGCTGAACCGGGGTGATGAAGCCGATGGGCCGCGCGCTGGAGATGGTCCGGGAATACGAGGTCGAGATCCTCAACTAGCACCGGGTCATGCAGGACAACAGCTTCACCGAGAGCATAAACGGCCGGTACCAGCTGATCGACGCAGGGCGGGCCAGCGTGCGGTTCTAGACCGTGCGGTAAAGGCCCTCCTGCGCTACGGCGGCCTCCTGGATCAGTACTACCTCGATCGGGTTTGACCGCCCGCGCTACGACTTCTTCTTGTCGTACCCTCACGCTTCCGCGGTCGCCGCCTCCGCCCTCCGGTGCTGTGGTACCATGGCTCTTAGGTGCGTCAAAACCGGAGCATTATGGTACCGAGGTGCTATCGCATAACGGTGCGTTAACACTTCGGTACTAGCGTGCGGTGATGCAGCGGTGCCGCGGCACCATCGTGCGGAGGTGTTGCGGTGCCATGGTGCAGGTGATCGCCGTTGTCGGGCGCAAGGGCGGGATCGGCAAAACGACCGTCGCGGTCCATCTCGCGGGCGAACTCGCCGCGCGGGGGAGGCGCGTTCATGTCGTGGACGCCGACCCTCAAGGCTCGGCCGCCCAATGGGCCGCGCCGGGCAACCTCCGCCTCCCTGTTGACCATCTGCCGGTCACGGTGGACAGCCTCAAGGCGTGGGTCGGCCAGGTGCGGAAAGTGGCGGCCGAGATCCTGATCCTCGATTGCCCGCCGCACCTCGACGCCGCACTTGGCGCTGCCGTGGGCCTCGCGGACCTGGCTCTCCTGCCGTGCGGTCCCTCCGGCCTCGACATGATGGCGATGAGCGAGGTGCTGGCCGTGATCCGTCAGGCCCGTGAGCACCGTGCAGGCAAGCCGGCCGCGCTCATCGTTCCGAACCGGGTAGACCGGCGAACAGCCGAGGGGCGCGAGATCGTGGAGGAGTTGGGCAAGCTGGGCGAGCCCGTGGGACCGGCGCTGGCGTACCGGTCCGCCTTCGTGCGGGCCTTCAACACCGGCGACACAGTGGGATCCTTCGCCACCGGTTCGCCGGCTGACAGCGAGGTGAAGGCAGTGGCGGACGTAATCGAGAGGGTACTGGCGTGACTGGCAAGAAGACGGGTTCGGGCCTCGGCGCGCGGATGGCGGCCACCCCGGCGGTGAGCGCTGTGGCCGCTGGCTTTGCCGCCGCCACAGAAGGCGAGGGGTTGGGGGTCCCTGATAAGTCAGAGGCCGCGGCAAAGGCTGAGGTGGTGGCGCTGAACATCCGCCTGCCGAAGGCGCTCCACCGGACTCTTCGAGAGATCGCATTCAAGGATGAGACGAGCATCAACGCGATCCTGATCCAGGCCGCGGAAGCGTGGTTGGCGAAGTCACGATGACGTCGCACCTCAGTACTTCGATGCTGACGCACCATCACACCACGGTGTGATCGCACCATATGGCCGAACCCAAAACCCTTGCCCTTAAGATCGAGCGCGCCGAGCTGCGCGTCCAGCTTGCCGAGGTCCAGGATCAGTGCGTTGAGCTGGCGGTGGACGCCGGCGAACTGCACGCGCAGATCGAGGTGCTACAGGAGGAACTCGCCCAGGTTCGGCAGGATCGGGACGCTTGGCGTCGTGCGGCCCTGCGTTCACCAGCAGCATCAGCAGCAGCGGGTTGAACTTTAAGATCCGATCTGCATATTCCCTATCAACGGGGACAGATCGCCTGAGCGCGCCGCAAGGTTCGTGACAGCCCCAGCCGCCGAAGACGGGCAACCGCCATCGGTCCACGCGCAACGCGGGATAACCAAGTGTTTCGGCGAGTGATCACCCCGCGCTCCTCGTGAGTCGCGGGGTTTTTCATGCCTACCGGCGAAGGCGGGACCGCACCTGCTCGCCCTTGTGGACCTTCGCGCACAGCACGGCGAAGTTGATCTTGGTAGCGCCCTCCAGCGCTTCCTGCCGATCCTCAATCGGATAGGCGCTCTCCACCACCATCTGGAGCTGGTGTGACGCCTGCTGCTGGCGCTGCTGCTCCCTTGGATCCGCCTGGAAGCGCTTCAGGCGAAAGTACATCGGGTAGATCCGGCCGCCCGTCAGGGCGACGTTGGCTAGGTAGACATAATTCCGATCTGACGCCGTGAGGTAGACCGACGCGTTGGGCAGAGCGTCCACCAGGGCAGGCAGGTTGTGGGACAGGTCGTGCCGCTCGGGATCGTATGCCCGGGCCCGCGACGCATCCATGATCCGGTGCGTCGGGCTGTGGACGCAGGGCAGATAGGCCACCGTGAAGCAGTGGTTGGAGAACTTCACGTCGATCGCCAGCTCGCGGCCGACGTTCTTGACGAAGAAGCGCAGCGTCCGCGGCTCCAAGTGGGCGAGGTCGAGCGCCACGCCGCCGATCGAGTGCTCGAAGTAGGCCATGGCGCTCCATGCATGGGCGGTCGGCGCGACGCCAGACCCGGTGCGGTCTGAGGGTGAGGGCAGCCCGATCTCGCAAACGAAAAAGGCCCGCCGAAGCGGGCCCCTTGGTCCAAGCAGGTAGATCGATCAGGCGTACTGGATCAGCACCCAGATCACCGCCTTGCCGCCGTAGGGGGGCATGCGGTTGTGCTTCGCGATCGGGGCCGTGGTGCTCGGCGTGCCCTCGACCTTCCACACTCCGCTCTCCGGGCAGAGGCTGCCCGTAGCCACCCGCGTTCCGATCGGGGCCTTCGCTGCTGTTGCGCCGTACATTTTTATCCTCACAATCTTCGTTCCTGCCCCCTACGGGCGGCCGATGGCCGTACAGATATAACAGACGATCCGAGCCGTCAACTGCATCGGCCAATTCCGTATAGACAGATCGAACGATTGCGCGCGTCAAGGTGTAGCGATACGATGTCGTTCGCGCCCGTGAACAAAACGGGTACACGGAACGCGCCGCAGGACAGGTCCACGGCGCGATAGGCGGGGTAGGGATGAGCATCGGGGCTCGGATCAAGGAGCTGAGAGTCAGGCACAACCAGTCGCTACAGGGACTGGCGGACGCGCTCGGAGCGTCGAAGGCCCACATCTGGGAAATCGAGCGCGGCGGTAGCAAAAATCCGTCTATGGAGCTTCTGAAGAAGCTCGCCGAACATTTCTCGGTCACGGTCTCCTATTTAGTAGGAGAGGCACCGGCGGAAGAAGACGAAGGCGCAATGGTTCTGTACAGAAATCTCAAAGAACTCAACGAAAACGACAAGCAGGCCGTCCTATCCCTGATGAAACACTTTCAGGCGAAGCAGGGATAGGCGCAATGCCGGCCTGCCGGATGGACCTCGCCGACGTCGGCTCACCGGAAGCCCTCGTCAGGCTCATTCTGCAGGCCGAACCGGATCTGCCGATCCCGGTACCGATCGAGGATCTGTGCCGGCAGCTCGACATTGCGGCGATCCAGGATCTTGAGACGGACGGTTTCGAGGGCGGCCTGATCACGGACGCCGAACGGTCCGCGGGGATCATCCTGGTGAAGAACACCATGGAGGTCCGGCGCCGGTTCACGATCGCGCACGAGCTCGGTCACTTCCTCATGCCGAGCCACGTACCCGATCAGGCCGGCCGGTTCCTGTGCAAGAGCAGCGACCTGCGCCGGACGAGCGCCAGAGAGGGCGACCGGCGCGAGCGCATGGAGGTCGAGGCTAACCGGTTCGCCTCCCTTATCCTGATGCCAGCGCCGGCGCTCCGGCAAGCGATGCGCGGATGCACGGAGCCGAGCCTTCAGCACATCCCAACGCTGGCCCGGCAGTTCAACGTCAGCCGGGAAGCGATGGCCCGGACCTACGCGCATTATCACGACGAGCCGATCGCGATCGTCGTCACGCATGACGGCAAGGTGCTGCGCCACTACAAGAAGCTCAGCTTTCCGTTCGTCACCTGTCGCAACAACGCCCCTGTGCCGGCGGGCTCGCTCTATCACCGCGGGCCGCACGAGCGAGGGATCGCGAGCGACTTCGCGGTGTGCCTCCCCGAAAACTGGATCGAGGTGCGGCGAGGCGAACGAGCGCCGGTCCTATACGAGCAGGTCTATCCGCAGCGCGAGGGCTTCGGCCTCCTGCTTCTCCACCTGGAGCTTCCAGATGAAGAAGAAGAGGCCGAGGACCGCGAGATGGAGGAGAGCTGGCGCGTGGGGTTCAAGGCCAAGCGGCGGTAGCCGAGCTTTGCGCTCGCGAGGGCAGGAAACTCGCGTAGACGCATGTATGGAACCGCCTAAGGTCCACCTGCGCACCATGTCGGCCATCCAGATCGAGATCGGCAGTTTCCAGCGGTGGCCATTCTTTGGCGGTCTCAGCACACCGCCTCCTGCTGCCGTCCAGTATCTCGCCGCAGCCGCCCCTACAGATTGCGCAACCAGGCGAGCAAGGCGGGCTCAGGCGATCCGGCAGCAGTCGGCACCCGTCGTGGCTCGACCTGCATCGGTGAGATGCCGAACTGCCGCTGGAAGGCCCGACTGAACACCTGTGAACCCGAGAACCCGCACTCGTGGGCGAGGCGGGCCAGCTTCGGCCGGCGGCCGAGGATCGGCTCGTTGAGTTCGCGCAGGGCACGGGCGAGGCGGCGCTGGCGGATGTAGGCGTGCACGCCCCCGGTATCGGTGAACAGCCGGTAGAGCGTGCTCCGCGACACGCCGAACTGGCTGCTCAGCGCCGGCACGTCGACCGTGGCCACATGCGCCTCGATGTAACGGCGCATCGCCAGCGCTAGCGGGTCGGGCCAGTCCCGCGTCGCCGCGGCCCCACCATCGGGATCCAGATCTTGGTTCGATCCCACAGCCATCCCGACGACGACCCTGCACAGGGCCAGGGTAGCCGGCACCAGCTCGGCGAGTTGTGCGGGCGTGGCCGCTCCGAGCGCGTCGGCGAGATCGTGGAGGTGGCCGGACAGCAGGCGCACCAGCGGCTCCTGGCCGCCGTCCAGGACCTGCCCGCGCAGCGCGCCACCGTCCGCCAAGGCATCTCCGAGCCGATGCCGGGGTACGATGACGGCGATGCCAGTCTCGGCCGGCATCGCGAGCCGCACCGGTTCGGCGAGATCGAACAGCACGAGGTCGCCGGGACGAGCCTTCCTCGCCCAGCCCGCCGCCTCGACCTGGACCGGTCCGCCGGAATGGGCCGATTCTGTTGAAAAACTCGGGTGTTGCAACGGTAATCGTGAGGTGATTCACTCCTGTCGAGAGACGGAGATCGAAGCAGATGATGGGACCTCGGCAAGTCGAGCAGGGTGCCTTGTTCTACGAGTTCTCGCTCGATACCCACGTTCCCGTCGATCATCTGCTGCGCGCCATCGATCGCTTCGTCGACCTGTCGGGCCTGCGCGCATCTGCGGCCCTTCTACAGCACGACGGGTCGGCCTTCGGTCGATCCCGAACTGATGATCCGCATGCTGCTCGTCGGCTACTGCTTCGGCATCCGCTCCGAGCGCCGCTTGTGCGAGGAGGTGCACCTCAACCTCGCCTACCGCTGGTTCTGCCGGCTCGGGTTGGAAGGCGCGGTGCCTGACCACTCGACCTTCTCGAAGAACCGCCACGGCCGTTTCCGCGACAGCGACCTGCTGCGCGAGGTGTTCGAGATCACCGTGCAACGCTGCATCGACGCGGGGCTCGTGGGTGGTGAGGGCTTCGCGGTCGACGCTAGCCTGATCCGGGCCGACGCCAACAAGCAGCGCTCTGCGGACGCTTCTGAGTCCGTCGATTGGGACGACTTGGCCCGGACGCGCCGGTCGGTGCGCGAGTACCTCGACACTCTCGACGAGGCTGCCTGGGGAGCCGCGAGCGAGAGCACGCCGAAGTTCATCTCCCGCTCCGATCCGGCGGCGCAGTGGACGGGCGCGATGAAGGGCCATGCCTTCTTCGCCTACGCCACCAACTACCTGATCGACCTCGACCACGCCGTGATCGTCGACGTCGAGGCCAGCCGTGCGATCCGGCAGGCGGAGGTCGGGGCGGCCCGTACCATGGTCGCGCGCACGCAGGATCGCTTTGGGCTATGGCCGGCGCGGCTGGCGGCGGACAGCGCCTACGGCTCGGCCGAACACCTCGCCTGGCTGGTGCACGAGCGCGGGATCGAGCCGCACATCCCTGTCTTCGACAAGTCCGAGCGCAGCGACGGCACCTTCAGCCGGTCAGCCTTCACGTATGACCCTGAAGCCGACACCTACACTTGCCCGGCCGGCAAGCCACTGCGGCAACGCCAGAAGGTCTACCGGACGCCGCCCCCGCTGGTCGATGCGGATGGGATGATGCGCTACCACGCCAGCAAGCGTGACTGCGACGCCTGCGCGCTGAAGCCTCGGTGCTGTCCCAACACACCCGCCCGCAAGATCCCCCGCTCGATCCACGAAGGCGCTCGGCAGATGGCGCGCGACATCTGCGCCTCGGAGGAGGGCCGCACCTCACGGCGGGAGCGCAAGAAGGTCGAGATGCTGTTTGCCCACCTCAAGCGGATCCTGAAGCTGGATCGACTCCGGCTACGGGGGCCGAACGGGGCTCGGGACGAGTTCCACCTCGCCGCAGCAGCCCAGAACCTCAGGAAGCTCGCCAAGCTGATCCCGGTGCCGCAGCCGAGCCCGGCCTGATCGGCCGGGGCCACCCTCTCATCCAGCCGCCGCCCTCATCCGACCTGCGCCCGATCCAACTCGACCGCGAGTTTTTCAACAAAATCGGCGCAGACCGTTCCGTGGCCCGCGGCGCCCGCCGGAAGGGGTCATCGCAGCGGATGCTCAAAAACGTGCGCCAAGGGTCGATGCCTATGCAGGT
>NZ_JBNNWO010000044.1:0-15817 GCF_050281105.1 Methylobacterium sp. NPDC080182 | reverse complement strand
CTGACGCAGATCGACGGACAGGGCTGAGGACATCGGCGCTCTCCTTCGCCGACCAACCCTTCACCGCGCCAGCCGTTTCATCACGCTCGGATGCTACTCTAAGGGGCGCGGCGTCGCCGGCTCGGCCTTGTGGTGATGAACCGCGCCGTTCCGTCCCCGCCTGCATCCACCTGCCAGACTGTGAGCACGGTTGCGTCTTGTCCGTTCGGAGCAGGCATCGATCCGTCAAACATGAATTTGAGCCCGTAGGGTGTCACCTTGATCCCTGCGAAGTTGGATAGATCAGCGTGCCGCAGAAGAGCACCCGCGAGCCTATGTACTAAATCAGTATCGAAGCCATAGCTCGCTAGATACCTGCCCTTCGATGCGCCATCGTCGGAGGCCGGGTTGAGCAGATAATCGGTCAACTTCCGAACTTCAACGTGGAAACCCTTTGGCCACGATACGAAATCGATCATGGATCAGCGCGGCTGATGGGATGCGATGGCATCCGCCTTCACGGTCGCAAGAGCAGATAACGGTTGGGCGAATTCGACTTCGAAGGCCGCGCCTCCGGCCCAGATCCCGACGACCGTGCCCGTAGACCCTGCTGGGATCTTCTCGCCCTCGTCGCCCTCGACCTCCTGGGACAAGGTCACGCGATCCAATTCTGCGATCGAGGCGGCCGAAAATGGCCGCTCGTTAGCCGACCGGTCCGAAACTGTCCTGAGATGAGATTTGTCGGCCATGGGTATCTAATACCCATTCCCGGGTTGTCGTTGCAACGCGCGCCGGGTTGTCGCCCCCGGCATCTTTCGGGCTCGACCGGATGAGATCAGCGCCGGGGCACGACGGACAGCGGCCACGCCTTCCCGATCGCGCCCAACCACCTCGACCAGGACTTCACGGCGGCCGGGCCGGATCGCAAGTGGGGAAGCGACATCTCCTACATCTGGACGCTGGAGGGTTGGCTGTACCTGGCGGTGGTCCTCGACCTGTACTCTCGACGGGTCGTGGGCTGGGCGGCGGGCGACCGTCTTCACAAGGAACTCGCGCTGACCGCTCTGCGACGAGCCCTCGTCGTCCGGCGGCCCGGATCAGATCTGCTCCATCATTCCGACCGCGGCAGTCAGTACTGTTCGAATGAGTATCAGGCGGAACTACGAGGACATGGCATCGTGATCTCGATGTCCGGCAGGGGAAATTGTTATGATAACGCGATGGCCGAGACGTTCTTCAAGACGCTGAAGAGCGAGCTGGTCTGGCGCACCACGTCCCAGACGCGAGCCGAGGCCACCGTCGCGCTGGCCCATTACATCGATGGCTTCTACAATCCCCGCCGCCGTCACTCGGCGCTGGGCTACACCAGCCCTATCCAGTTCGAGAGGGGCTTCACCCACCAAACCGCTCTCCATTAAACCGGAGGAAGTCCAAGCGCAGCTTGCGACGGTTGCTGATCCTGGGCGCGAGCTCTGCGACCAAGGTCGCGGCGCGTGTCCCGATAAAGCTGGGGCATGGTTGGCCAGCATGCTGTCGCGCAAGCCGCGCATGTTAATCACTGTCGCCCTGGCGAGAAAGATGCCGAGGATCGTCTGGGCTTTGGTGGCCCATGGCGGCTCCTACAGAGCTCCGGCCACGGCGTGATCGCCACGGCCTGAAGCGTCAGGGAGGCAGGGAAGGTCAGTCATGAGGTAAGGCGCAACGGTCAGAAGACGGGGTCGGGAAAACCAGTGAATGTCCAGGCGCCTCGAGCGCGCAAAAGCGATTTGGACCCGATTTTCATTCTCCATACAGGCCAGCAGCCGTGAGAATGGCTGCATCAACAGGCCGGACACACGGAAGCACCTGAACCTGCGCGCACAGATCTCTCAAACACCCCCTTGAATCCGATGGTGCGTCCACACAGGACATTCGGGTGCAAGCAGCTTTGTCGCCTCCTTGTTTCCCTGAGGCCGGGGTATATTTTAAAGCACGGCGTCTATAATGTTTCTTGTCAGTCTGCGCTATGGTTATTTATTGCTTCGACTAATTTCGAATGCTGTCGATGAACAACCCGGAGAAAGACGGCGTCGTCTTCCAAGGCTCGCGCCAGCACAATCGCGCCTTGTATTCCAGAAATCACCTCCTCCGCAAGTTGCGAGGCTTGTGATTTGGAAACACCACCCGATTCTAAACACTGAGCAAGAGAAAATATCCAGCGCGCAAAATAGTTTTTTATTCGATCCGCAAAAATGGCTCCAGAGGCATTCAAACCAATGCAGCCGACTAGGCATACTCTTCTGCCGGATCGGAAATATCGGGTAACGTCTTCGATCATAGACGTAATGGCTGTCGTTGGGTCATTTGCATGCTCTAACGTCGAGAAGATTACCTTTTCAAACCAAGCGTCTACGTCGGCAAGAGCCGCCTCCATCATCTCTTCCTTCCCACCCGGAAAGAAGTTGTAGAGGCTGCCCTTGCCGAGGCCGGTCGCCTTCGACAAGACCGACAAGCTCGCGCCCTCGAACCCGTGCTCGCGGAACGCTTCCGCTAGTGCCGGGACGGTACCGGAACGCCCGGTCTGGACGCGCTTAGCGCTCACAGGCCGAGGTCGCTGAGCGAGGGGTGATCGTTGAGTCTGTGGCCAAGAGACCAACGGAATTTCCGCTCCGTCTCATTGATCGGCATCTCATTGATGCTGGCATAGCAGTGGGCCATCAATCCTTCCTCAGCGAATCCCCAGTACTAATTTCCGTAAAATCGGACTAGTGTCCGCCGTCGTCAAGATATTCATATGCGTAGCACGCAGCAATACGGCCGCCAGAAAAGGATCTTAACCCCTTGATCATTCAGTATTCGTCCTACTTGATCCTCTTGCATGTAAGAAAAGCTTGCGCCCTTCCCGATTGATCGCGAATTCAACACGGTTCCGCCCGCGCGTGTCAGACGTATACGCCGGCGCGACCTTGGTCGCATCGCGCTGCTCCAGCCGTCTTCCACAAGCTGCACCTTTTGGATCGCGGGCTCTTCGCTGAACGAGGGAAGCCAGAGCCCGCACATCGGGATCACCTTTCAGGATCATGATGTACCAATCGGTACAGCATGATCGCCGACTGATCAAGCTCCCCAGGAGCACTGCCGCTTTTGGTTTGGGGATCTGCATGCGGCGAGCGGCGGCTTCCTCCGATCTTGGTTCCGAAAGAGCAGATGGGGTGGATGGCTCCCGCTCCGACTGACGGCATCTCGATGCCAAGATGTGGCTGCTGTCAAAGCAGCAGCCACGCTCATGCAGGAGCCATCCCCATGGAGATCACCACCGTCGGCATCGATCTGGCCAAAAGCATCTTTCAGGTTCACGCCGTCGACGCGGCTGAGCACGTCGTCGTGCGCAAGGCCTTGAGGCGGGCGCAGGTCGTGCCGTTCTTCGCCAAGCTGCCGCGATGCCTGGTCGGCATGGAGGCGTGCGGCACGGCGCACCACTGGGCCCGGGAGCTCATGAGCCTCGGCCACGACGTGCGGCTGACGCCGCCGGCTTACGTGAAGCGTACGTCAAGCGTGGCAAGACCGATGCGAACGACGCCGCAGCCATCTGTGAGGCGGTGACGCACCCGAGCATGCGGTTCGTGCCGGTGAAGTCGACCGATCAGCAGGCGGCGCTGGCTCTGCACCGGACGCGCGACCTGCTGGTCAAGCAACGCACGCAGTTGGTGAACATGATCCGCGGCCGGCTCGCCGAGTTCGGGATCGAGATGGCGCGGAGCCTGTGCCATAGACGCGAGCCGGTCAGTGCGGGATAGGCGGCGACGCGCTCGCGCAGGTAGGCGGTGAAGGGGTCGAGGCGACGTTCGCGGGGCGGGCGTGGTGTGTAGGCCAGGGGTTTGAGGCCGCGGGCGATGTACCGACGTACCGTCTTGCGGTCGAGGCTGAGCTGGCGAGCGATGGCCGTGACGGACAGGTCCAGGCGGTGCAGGTCCAGGATCATGACGAGTTCTCCGAGCTGGATCACCGCCGACACTCCTCGTGCGCTCACGAGGTTCGATCATCGGCGAGGTGACGACGCCCGGATGCCCAGATCAACCCCCGCGACCCTGCGGACGCGCGCAGAACTGGGGATTTTTCAGGTTCTTCCGCACTTCGTGTGGCGAAGTGTGCCTGCCGGCGTGACCTGCCCCATCTCTGGAGATCGGCTTTCCGGAGGAGGCCATGCCCCGCCGTATCCTGCCCGATGGCTTGAATGTCGTCGGCATCGAGCCGGCGACCGATCCGCTCGTCGTGCGCGTCGTACCCCGTCCGGGCCCGACGTGCTGTCCCACCTGTCGATCGTCGGCGGGCCGCAAGCACGGTCACTGCGAGCGCACCCTCGCCGATTTGCCTTGGCAGGGCCGGTCCGTCCGCCTGCGCCTCCGGCTGCGACGCTTCCGCTGTGCGAACCCAGCCTGCCCGCGGCAGACATTCAGCGAGAGTGTCGGTGACGTCGCCGTCGCTCATGCCCGCCGGTCCGAGCGGCTGAGCGTGCTCCAGCGCCATCTCGGTCTCGCCCTCGGCGGTGCGCCTGCCGCCCGTATGGCGCAGCGTCTCGCGATGCCGGTGAGTGCCGATACCCTCGTGCGCCTCGTGCGTGCGGCGCCTCTGCCGACAAAGTCCGAGCCGCGCGTCGTCGGCATCGACGAATGGGCCTGGCGGCGCGGGCGCAGCTACGGCACCATGGTCGTCGACCTCGAACGTCACACCGTCCTCGATCTCCTGCCCGACCGTGACGCCGGGAGCGTCGCCGCTTGGCTGCGCGCCCATCCGGGCATCGAGGTCATCGCTCGCGACCGCGCCGACGTCTTCGCCGAGGGCGCCCGCGCGGGCGCGCCGCAAGCCCAGCATGTCCTCGATCGTTTTCACCTGCTGCGTAACCTCAGCGTCGCCCTGCGTGCGATCGTCGCCCATCATCATGGCGTACTCCGCGCCGTCGGGGCGAGCAGGCTTCGGTGTTCGTGCCCGTGGCCATCACTCCGGAACCGTCGTCGGTGGTTCCGGCGCTGCGGTCGGATGATGCGGGTGCTGCGGCCCAGTCCCGTCGCGCGCGGCACAAGACCGGTGTAACCGAGATCGATCTCGGCGGCGGTCGGCGTCTCAAGGTCGATCGGGACGTCGATGCGGCGGGTGCTCGATGCCCGGGAGGGGGTAACGCCCAACTTCAAACAGGCAGCTTGCTGTCGACAAAAATTTTTGCCCAAATGCACCGGTTCTATTCTTAGAAATGAACATTGTTTTAGTGTCATCGAGTGCGCCATTAAGAACTGTCATCGGAAAATCTCAGATCGTCAAATATTCTGGTTTCAGTCGAAACAAATCGGTGTTAGTAAATTTTTAACCAAAAGAGATGAATTTTCTGCCGTTTCCTACAAGGCCTCGGATCGCGGCCTGGGACCTCAACTAGGCTCAGAGCATGTCATTGTTCCGCAATTTCCGAATTATCGTCAAACTAGCCATACCGGCCTTGATCTTAGCGATCGTGGCCGGGAGTGTTGTGCTCATCGCGCGCGCCAATCTGACTACGCTTGAAGGGAACACGCGCCAGATGGTCGATGTACAGGCGATGCGGGCAATCGGCGCGTTGCAGCTGGAGGTTGCTGTCGATGAGGCGGTAATCCAGGAGAAAAACATCATCATCGAGACGGATCCAGCTATGATGGCAGAGCATCTCGCGTTGTTCAAAACAAGCAAGAGGCGTGCCCTTACGGTCATCGATCGGCTCATCGCCTTGGCCGATACCGAGACGCGCCGGACGACCAACGCGGGCATCAAAGTGAGTCTGCTCGATTTCTTCACTCTTGCCGAGCGCTCCGTCGGGCTCGGGCTCAAAAACGAGAGCGAGGCAGCAGCCAAGGTGTCCAACAACGAGGTCCGTCCCGCACGGATAAAGATCGCCGACGCGATGAATAAGCGGGTCGAATCCAACGTTCGGGATCTGGAGGCCGCAAAGGCCCAGGCGGCCGAGACGGCCGAGACCGCGCGCCTGACGCTGACGCTCGGTTCGGTCATTGGTCTGCTGGTCGCGTTCGGCCTGCTCGGCGCGATCGTCATCCAGGGCATCACCAGTCCGCTCGCCAACCTAGAGCCGTGCCCGCTCAGGTAGCAACGGCCAAGTCGGTATCGTAACCGGCGGCAGCGATGCAGTTGCGGCATTCGTCGGCTGTGAAGCGAGCGAAGGCCTGCCGGATGGTGTGCCAGAGGTCTGGGACAGTGCGGGCCGCCGAGGTTCGGAGCAGGCCCTTCAACTTGGCGAAGATCTGCTCGATTGGATTGAAGTCCGGGCTGTAGGGCGGAAGGTAGAGCAAACTCGCCCCGGCAGCCTCGATGGCCTCGCGCACACGCGTCACCTTGTGGGCCTGCAGGTTGTCGAGGATGACGGTATCGCCGGGCCTGAGCACGGGCACGAGCGTGTCGGTGATGTAGGCCCGGAAGCGTGCGCCGTTGGTGGCGCCGTCGAACAGGGTGGTGGCACACAGCCCATCGCTGCGCAGGGCGGCGGTGATGGTGGTGGTCTTGTAGTGTCCGTGCGGGACGGCGAGGCGACAGCGCTCACCGCGCGGGGCTCGACCGTAGCGGCGCGCCATGTTGGTGGCCGCAGCCGTCTCGTCGAGGAAGACCAGCCTGTCGGGATCGAGGGCGTCCTGGTTCTCGAACCAAGCCTCGCGAGCGGCCCTTACGTCCTCGCGCGCCTGCTCGGCAGCGTGGATCGCCCCTTTTTACGGGTGATGCCGTGCCGGGCGAAGAAGCGGGACAAGCTGCTCGTGCTGGTCTGCACGCCGCGCTCGGCCAAGGCGTCGCGCAACTCGTGCAGGAAGATCGCCGACCGCGCCTCGTAGGTCGTCAGGATCAGTTCGGCCTGCGCCTCAATCCGGTGCGAGGCATGATCGCCACCCGACGGCTTGGGCGTGAGCCGCCCATACTGGCGGAACTGTTCCGACCAGCGACTGGCACTGGACACGCTGACACCGAACCGGGTTGCCGCCTGATGACAGGAGGCCCCCTCCGAAACGGCGGAGACGACACGCTGGCGTAGATCGACGGACAACGGTGAAGGCATCGGCATCCTCCTTCACCCCTCAACGTCTCAGAGCCCGAGCCGTCCCAACACGCTCGGGCGCAGCTCTAGTCGCCGTGCTGCAGCGCATGGCACAGGGCGAGATCGACTCGGAGATCAAGGAGGCCGTGCGGGGCGACGAGATCGGCACGGTCGGCCGAGCGGTCGAAGGCATCAAGGCCATGGTGGCCCGAAAGGCTGCCGAGGAGGCCGAAATCAACCGCCGCGCCGATGCCGCAGCCGCGGCCGAGCGGCGGCGCACGATGGTCGAGTTAGCGGACGGCTTCGAGCGGGCGGTCGGCGGCATCATCAGCACTGTGTCGTCGTCGGCGACCCAGCTCCAGGCGACCGCCAGCACCATGACTGCCACTGCGACCGAAACAGCCAGCCAGTCGACCACGGTAGCGGCCGCGGCGGAAGAGGCCGCCTCGAACGTCAACACCGTGGCGGCAGCCGCCGAGGAACTTGGGAGCTCGGTTCAGGAGATCGGCCGGCAAGTCAGCGGCTCGGCGCGCCTGGCACAGCAGGCCGTGCTGACGGCGGATCAGACGGCAACCCTCGTCCAAGCCCTCAGCCAGACCTCGGCTCGGATCGGCGATATGGTCGGGATGATCTCGGGCATCGCGGGCCAAACCAATCTGCTGGCGTTGAACGCCACGATCGAGGCCGCTCGCGCTGGTGCGGCCGGGCGCGGCTTCGCGGTGGTTGCTTCGGAGGTAAAGGCGCTGGCCGAACAGACCGCCAAGGCCACCGATGAGATTGCCCGACAAATCGGTGAGGTGCAGGGCGTCACCCATCAGGCCATTACGGCCATCGGCAACATCACTGGCCAGATCCGGGAGATCGACTCCGTCGCCACCAGCATCGCTGCAGCGGTCGAGCAGCAGGGCGCGGCCACGCAGGAGATCGTGCGCAACGTCAGCCAGGCGGCTATGGGTGCCGGTGAGGTGACCAGCAACATCGTTGGCGTGGCACAGGCGTCGGAGGAGACGGGCGCGGCCGCTACCCAAGTACTGTCTGCAGCCTCGGAGCTTTCACGCCAATCCGAGCATCTCGGCGCTGAGGTCGCCTGTTTCCTCGCAAC
This sequence comes from Methylobacterium sp. NPDC080182, assembly GCF_050281105.1. Taxonomy (NCBI): domain Bacteria; kingdom Pseudomonadati; phylum Pseudomonadota; class Alphaproteobacteria; order Hyphomicrobiales; family Methylobacteriaceae; genus Methylobacterium; species Methylobacterium sp. NPDC080182. Next base: position 7,697 of record NZ_JBNNWO010000044.1, on the reverse strand, counting down.
AGTACGGGCAGCCTGAGGACGATGCAGGACTGCGGAACAGCTGGGCCAGGATCAGGCTTGGACCTCTGATAGAAAAAGGCCACTCCCGAAGGAGCGGCTCGAAGTCTAGGGAGGAAATACCCGAGAAGGGTGCAGCGCGTATGAGCACCTCGCTGCACCGCGTCAACATACGCTGCTGCGCTTGGTACCAGCCGCAATTGGCTCCAACTGATTTCAGTCCATCGACCCGACCCTCAGGCAGGGGGGCAATTGGATCGGGCCAATGGGTGTCCTCGGGAGGACGCCCCCATGATGCGCAGCAACAATCCATCCGTCGAGCCCACAATCGAGAGAATTTCACGCAGATCAATCAGAATGAGATGTGAACCGTCTGCGTGCAATCCTGAGCAGACGGTCTGCTAACCATCTTTGGACGCCCCCTGGAACGCAAGTGGCTTTTGGTGGGTAGGCACGATGTCGGTTGCTGCAATCTGTCCGGCCTCTGCTGCAGCCGTGGGCTGGGGGCCCGTATGGGAGTTCGCGGACCGGAACCAAGTCACCCAAGGCGTGCTCGCTGGTACGATGGAAAGCACTGGTTCTTCGTAAGCGTCGTTCTCAGGCCACGGCTTTGAGGGCCTGTGGGGCGTAGGCCCCGGGCAGCAGGTCGTCGATGTTGTTCTGCGGGTGTCCGGTGACGATGCGGGTGATGACGTCGGTCAGGTAGGCCTGCGGCTCGACTCCGTTCAGCTTGCAAGTCTCGACCAGCGAGGCGACGACCGCCCAATGCCCGGCCCCACCATCCGAGCCGGCAAACAGCGCGTTCTTCCGTATCAGGGCCAACGGCCGGATCGCCCGCTCGACCGTGTTGTTGTCGATCTCGACGCGGCCGTCGTCGAGGAAGAGAGACAGGCCGGCCCAGCGACTCAGCGCGTAGCGGATCGCCTCGGCGAGCTTGCTCTTCTGGCTGATCAGCCCAAGCTTGGTGGTGAGCCACGGCTCCAGCGCCGCCACGACCGGCCGGCTGCGGTCCTGACGCAGGGCCCTCCGCTCGTCGGGGGAGCGCCCGCGGATCTCGCCCTCGATCCGATAGAGTTCGGCGATGCGGGCGAGCACCTCGGTCGCGATCGGTGCCGGGCCAGCCTTGGCCAGTTCGTAGAACCGGCGGCGCACGTGCGCCCAGCAGAAGGCCAAGCTCACAGCCTTGCGCGCAGCCAGGACCTTGTAGCCCGCGTAGCCATCGACCTGCAGCGTGCCCTCGAAGCCGACCAGGTGACGGATCGGGTGTTCGGCCTTGCGGTCGGGCGCGTAGAGGTAGGCCACGCCGGGCGGATCGGGGCCGCCCCAGCGCCGTTCGTCGCGGGCGTAGGCGAACAGCTGGCCGGTCTTGGTCTGCCCGCGGCCCGGATCAAGCACCGGTGCCGTGGTCTCGTCGGCAAACAGCCGGTCCGACGCCTTCAGCCGATCGAACAGCCGCGCGTGGGCTGGCCATAGTAGGAAGGCCGCCTTGCCCATCCAGTCGGCCAGCGTCGAACGGTCGAGGTTCACGCCCTGCCGGGCGTAGATCTGCGCCTGCCGGTAGAGCGGCAGGTGGTCGGCGTACTTGGACACCAGCACGTGAGCCACGCTCGCCTCGGTCGGGATCCCGCCCTCGACGAGGCGGGCGGGCGCGGGGGCCTGCACGATCACGTCCTCGCACGCCCGGCAGGCATACTTCGGCCGGCGGGTGACGACGACGCGGAACTGGGCCGGCTCGATGTCGAGGCGCTCGGCGACATCCTCGCCGATGAGGTGGAGGTCGCCACGGCAACAGGGGCAGGTGCGGTCGTCGACGTCGATCATCCGTTCGATGCGCGGCAGGTGGGCCGGCAAGGCGCCGCGGTTGGCGCTGCCGGGTGCGGGCCGCGCGGGCCCGATGCATCGGCGGCGTCGGTCTCGGCAAGGCCCTCAGCCTCGATCTGCAGGGCCTCCTCCAGGCCCAGGAGCAACTGGTCGACGGGCAGGCTCTCGGCACGCCGTCCGAAGCGGTGACGCTGCAGTTCCCTGATGATCTGGTGCAGCCGGTCGATCTCGGCCTCGCGCGCCGCCACCATTGCCTTCAGGGCGGCGGGATCATCGGGCAGGCGCGCGCTCGGTTCGCTCACGGAACCGATTTCAGCATGGATCACAAGGCTTTGCCAGAGTGATCGGCCTCGCGAATCAGCTCACGGCGACGGGAACGCGTGTTGGCCGGGCCACGTGCACGCGCCGCAATCGAGCCCTTCCAGAAGGGCCTGCAATTGCGCTGCCGTCAGCCGCACCACCCCGTCGGTGATGGCCGGCCAACAGAACTTGCCGTCCTCCAGCCGCTTCGACAGCAGGCACACGCCGGTGCCGTCGCAGTAGACGAGCTTGACCCGGTCGGCGCGCCGCGCCCGGAAGACGTAGACCGCCCCGCTGAACGGGTCGGCGCCCAGGCTCTCGCGCACCAGCGCCGCCAAGCCGTCCGCGCCCTTGCGGAAGTCCACCGGCCGGGTCTCCACCATGACGCGGACCAAGCCCGCCGGCCCGATCACGCGCCGCCGTTCAGCGCACCGATCACCGCCGCGATGATGGCGGGCGAGGCGCCGTCGCCGATCCGCACCGTGATGCCGCCTGCCTCAACCTCGATCATCTGTTGAAACAGCGTCGCTCCGCGCTCGAGCCACCCAACGCAGCTTTTTCGGCGAGGCAGGGATTAAACCGTGTCGTGGATTGACATGATAATGACCGTTCGTTATCACTGGTCGGCATCTAAGGAGCATGACCGTGGACCACGGCAGCAACAGGTGCATCCACTAGCCACTGCGAGCGATACGGCGTTCGGACTGCTGAGAAGCGTGGTCACGCGAATGCCGTACCCTCAAAGACAGACAGGTGATCCAGACGATGTTGTTGAATTCGCGGGCGCTCGCCGCCCTGGCCGCTTTTGGGGGAGTCGCGGCGGGTTCGGCTCAGGCGGCCGACCTACCGACCCGGCCTTTGCCACCGATGGCTGTGGTCCGCCCCGCGACCTTCACCTGGACCGGCTTCTACGTCGGTGCGAACGCCGGTTACGCCATGAAGGTCGGCGAGGACTATAACCTCGCGGTACGTCCCGGCTACTTCCCATCGGCCCCCGCGGCGGTCGGCGCGATCCGCTCGGAGCGTAAGGGCGACGGTTTCCTTGCGGGCGGACAGGCGGGCTACAACCTGCAGATCGGCAATTTCGTCATCGGCGCCGAGAACGACCTCCAATATCTCGACCTGGGCAAGCGCCGAAGCAGCTACTCGTTTGCAGGCTCGGGTCCTGTACCGGCCGGCTTCAACTACGTCGGCCCTGAGAAGCAGACTACTTACTTCGCGACGGGCCGCGCACGCATCGGCTATGCGTTCGACAACCTCCTCGTCTACGGGACCGCGGGCCTATCCTACGGCAATCTCAAGGGCGAATACTGCATCGGCAAGAAGTGCGACGATGGCAAGATCGGCTATGTGGCCGGCGCAGGCATCGAGTACGCCCTGTCGCAGCACTGGTCGGTCAAGGTCGAGGGTTTGTACGTCAACCTCGGCAAGGCAGCGGTGGGCGTCGTCGGTACGGACACGGCCGGGCGCTTCTACTACGACGGACGTAAGCTCGACAATGATGTCGCCATCGTACGGGCCGGCGTGAACTACCGGTTCTGACCTCCCGGCATGGACGGGTCGCTGACGTGCCTTCAGGCAGACGGCCCACCCCCTCAGCCGGGCCAGCGGTCCCGGGGCTGCGCAAAAGTCGTTGGACCGCCGCCTCGGGTCCTTTCGGGAGAGCACCTATGAGGCACAAGCTTCTATCGGCGGCCACGCTCGCCATCCTCATGTCTCCGCAGACCCACGCCCAGGGTCTCCTGCACGGAGCCGAGCAGGGCGCCAGCGATGGGCACGCCATCGCGGGACCGCTTGGCGCCATCGTCGGGGGGGCCGTTGGAGCCGCGACTGGAGCGGTGGGGGGCCTCCTCGGCGTCGAGGAGCGGCCGCGGTTCAGCCGATACGTTCGCGAGCGCGGCGAGCCGTCATACGCTTATCCGGGTGACACCCGGCTGGGCTCTGTCCTGCGCTACGACGGCATCGATCTCCATGACGTGCCAGATGGCTACGCCGCCCGCGGATATCGGTACGGGATCGTTAACGACCGCATCCTGATCGTCGATCCTCGGACCGGGCGCATCGTCGACGCGCTCGACTGATGTGGCATCCTGTGGCTTGCCTGCCGGAGGCTGGACCCGATAACGACTGTTCATACCCATCGCTGGCGACCGTCGGCAACGCCGAGCCGGAGCTTGCGGTCGAGCGATCCCGCCCTCGCGCCGGCGATGCTGAGATGAGCATTTGCACCATGAACGCGTTCGCCCAAACGGCAATCAAAGCGCCGGATGTCCTCTCGGTACGGCAGGAGCAGATCCTCGACGCCGCCGAAGCCTGCTTCGTCCGCAACGGTTTCCACCGCTCCAGCATGCAGGACCTCGCCCGGGAGGCGCGGATGAGCGCGCCCAACATCTATCGCTACTTCGACTCGAAGGAGGCAGTTCTCCTCGGCATGGCCGAGCGGGAACGCCGCCGCGGTCGCGAGCGGATCGAGGGGTTCGAACGAGTCGGCGACAAGCGCGCCGCCCTAATGAGCGTGATCGAGCACTACCATCTGACCATCCCACGCGAGGCCGCCATCCTGCGCGTCGAGCTATGGTCTGAGGCCACGCGCAATCCGCCCATCGCCGCGATCCTTCAGGAGCGTGAGACCCTCGGCCGCGCTTGGATGGTCGGCATCCTCTCGGCGATCGCCACCTCCCCAAACTGCGACGCGGAGGGGTTGTGCGACGCCATCGCCGCCCAGCTGAAGGGCGTTGTCGTCAGTCGGGCGTTTCTACCGGACTACGACCCGACACCGGCCGTGGCTCAGCTCCACGCTCTGATCGAGGCCGGGCTCGCAGGCCGGATCGCTGAAGCCCCATAAGCGAGCTCGACCAAGTTTACCCAGACCGCCGAGATCGGCCGCCGCCTTCGTCCCGGGGGACTCTATCGACATGTGCTGTCGGCTTACCCGGCAGCGGGTTGAAACCGTGCACGGCACAGTCTCGAGCTCCAGAAAGTCGCGTCCGCGCAGGCCGCCGTCCCAATGAAGAGAGCAGGACCCATGATGCGGATTGTCCCATTTTCTGCCGGCGCAATCGTCGCGATCGCTGTCTTCGGATCCGAACGGGCTGCCGCAGCGGACCCGACCGGCACGTGGCTGACCGAGGACGGCCGCGCCCGGGTGCGGACAGAACACTGCGGGCCGCGGGACGCTCAACTCTGTGGCTACGTCGTCTGGGCGCGGAAATCGGACGACGGAAAGGCCAAGCCCCGCCTCGACGAGGAAAACCCGGACGTGGGGAAGCGAAAGCGTCCAGTACTCGGACACCAGATGATCCTCGGGCTCGTGCCGAACGCGGAGCGTCAGTACGAGGGTCGGATCTACAACGCCGACAACGGCAAATCCTACGACGTGACGATCTGGAGCGAGACGCCGGCTGCGCTGTCGGTCCGAGGCTGCATGTTCTCGTACCTTTGCCAAACACAGATCTGGAAGCGCGTCACCGATATGGCCCCCGGCCAGCTGATCGGGCCGACGGATGGCCCGGGAGGTCCGCGGGCGGACCGGGAATGGTCATACGCCACCCCTGCGATGACGAGTAGCACCATCAGTCCGAAGATTCCCCCCCGAGCCCCGTCATCGCCGCCGGCGCGATGATCATCGCGATGTTCCGTTCACTTGGCACGGCCTGAAGATCACGGGTTCGACGAGGGCGCATGGTGCGCTGGCCGATCTGTGCAACCCCCTCACACAAGTCGGCCGGTCGTCGGCGATTGAAGCAGATCTGTCGCTTAGGCGCAGATGGGAAGTGAATGGACTTTCATTGACATTAGAATGAACATTCATTATTATGCTGTAGAGGTGTTGTAGACTTCCTCCGGTTTAATGGAGAGCGGTTTGGTGGGTGAAGCCCCTCTCGAACTGGATAGGGCTGGTGTAGCCCAGCGCCGAGTGACGGCGGCGGGGATTGTAGAAGCCATCGATGTAATGAGCCAGCGCGACGGTGGCCTCGGCTCGCGTCTGGGACGTGGTGCGCCAGACCAGCTCGCTCTTCAGCGTCTTGAAGAACGTCTCGGCCATCGCGTTATCATAACAATTTCCCCTGCCGGACATCGAGATCACGATGCCATGTCCTCGTAGTTCCGCCTGATACTCGTTCGAACAGTACTGACTGCCGCGATCGGAATGATGCAATAAACCCGGTCCGGGCTGTGGGACGACAAGGGCACGTCGCAGCGCGGTCAGCGCGAGCTCCTTGTGAAGCCGGTCGCCCGCCGCCCAGGCCACGACTCGTCGGGAGAACAGATCGAGGACCACCGCCAGGTACAACCAGCCCTCCCGCGTCCAGATGCAGGAGATGTCGCTTCCCCACTTGCGATCCGGCCCGGCCGCCGCGAAGTCCTGGTCGAGGTGGTTGGGCGCGACTGGAAAGGCGTGGCCGCTGTCCGTCGTGCGCCGGAAGCGGCGCGGCTGGCGGGCTTTGAGCCCGTTCTCCCGCATCAGCCGGGCCACGCGCCCCCGGCCTGCGCCAGGCCCTGCTCGCGCAGCTCGTGGGTCATGCGCGGGCTGCCATACGTCTCGTGCGAGAGCGTGAAGGCGGATCGGACGTGGGCAAGCAGCACGAGATCCTCGCGCTGCCGCGTCGAGGCCGGGCGGTTCTTCCAGGCGAAATAGCCGCTCGGACTGACGTCGAGGACCTTGCACAGGCGCGCGACCGGGAAGTCCTTCTTCGCCGCGTCGATGAAGCGGAACCTCATCGACTTCCCTCCTTGGCGAAAAAAGCCGTCGCCCGCTTCAGGATCTCCCGCTCCTGGTGCAGCACCTCGTTCTCGCGGCGCAGACGCTTGAGCTCGGCGGCCATGTCCTCCTGCCGGTCGGTCGGTGGGTTGTCCATCTCCCGCTCAAGTCGACCGTCAATCCAGTTGCGCAGCGTCGAGAGCCCGACGCCGAGATCGGCGGCGACCTCGCGGCGGGACCGCCCACTCGTCTGCGCCAATCGCACCGCCTCAGCACGAAACTCAGGGGTAAAGGTCTGCTTCCGGTCTGCCATCGGAACCCTCCTCCTTCAGGAAAAGAGCTCTCCACTTTCTCGAGGCAAGTCCAGTCGTCGCGCACTTCGCTTACGTGATGTCCTTCCTCGGCGAGCGCGCAATCCTGCTCGATACCGGGGCCGGTACCGGACTCGACCCAATACGCTCTGCGTCTTCGAAGGACGTGCCCCTCGTGGCTTCGGTTGCCCCCTACACTCGGGCGACGGTCGAGACCTCGCGCTATGCGCATGACGCCGGCGTGCCGGTCGTGGCCGTGACCGACAGTCTCGTCTCGCCGCTCGCGTCGATTGCCCGGGAGACCATTCTGGTCCCGGCGGACAGCCCCTCCTTCTTTCACACCATCGCCCCGGACCCGGTCGTCGGTGAGATCCTGGCCGCCCTCGTGGCCGGTCGGGGCGGCGACACCTCGCTCGCCGCGATCAAGCGCAGCGAGGCGCAGCTCACCGCCTTCGGCATCCACTGGTCACTCCCTCCCGCGAGGAGATCGCAATGACCCGCATCCTACACCGCCAGATCAACGCGAACCTGCGTGTCGCCTCGCCGCGACGATGACGCTCGCCTTG
>NZ_JBNNWO010000043.1:0-19323 GCF_050281105.1 Methylobacterium sp. NPDC080182 | reverse complement strand
GCGCTTCGGCAAGGATGATTTCCTCTACCGTCGTCAGGACAATACCTACCGATGTCCGGCGGGTCAGACGCTCTTCCATCGCTACACCTCGGTCGAGAATGGCCTGACCCTGCATCGGTACTGGACGAATGTCTGCTCGGCCTGCGCGATGAAGGGAGCCTGCACGACAGGCAAGGAGCGCCGGGTGACCCGGTGGGAGCACGAGGACGTGCTGGAGGCCGTGCAGCGCCGGTTGGACAGCGATCCGCTGGCCATGCGGGTCCGGCGCGAGACGGTCGAGCACCCCTTCGGCACGCTGAAGGCGCGGATGGGGGCGACGCACTTCTTGACCAAGACCTTGCCGCGCGTCTCGATCGAGATGGCACTCCAGGTCCTGGCCTACAATCTGACGCGCGTTCTCAACCTTATGGGAAGCCGAAAGCTCCTGGCAGCGATCCCCGCCTGAGCGAGGGCCTTGGATTACTCACTGAGAGGCTAAATAGCCGTTCAACAGCGCCTTCATCTCAAACAGATCGTCACACGGCCACAAAAGATCGCTCCAAGCGATGGACCGCCCATTCTCGCAAGATTGGGGCGGCACCCCAGCACAAAACCCATACCCGGCGTTTTGACACGGCCTGGGCCCTACTGAGACGTTCAGGGCACTGTTCGTGGAGCCTGATAGCGGACATCCGTCGCTATGAGAGGTCCAGCCTGTGCGTTCACATGAGCCTTGTGGCTGACGTATTTAGCAATCTGCTCGTGGGAATGGATTTTCAGAATATCTTTGACGTTGAGATCATCGAATGCCCGCGAACGAGTTTTCAGCTGTATGACCAGCGTCGAGATGTCGAAGCAGTCATCCGCGAGGCATTCCATCGGATCGATGAAGCGCAGTGACGGTCTTTGACGGCGCAGTGTCTCACCGATGAGGGAAATCTCTGTGCAGGCGCAGACGAACGTGTCGACTCCTTCGTGCGTCAGGCGATCGACGGCTTGAAGAATCTTGTCAAGCGCGATGTCGTGCCGGCCCGCCTTGAGCCCGTCGCTCCGCCGTTCGGTGTGAGCCCGCCCGTCCTCTCGGCTTCCGTAGATCGCGGATTGGATCAGCCGCTCCTGATCTCGATCGGCTGGCGCGACGAATGTCAGATCGCCTGCCTCCGCGTGATTCAGAAAGACGCCCGTCCTGATCGTCGGCGTCGTTCCGAGCAGGCCGACAGTGGTGCAATCGCCGGCATGCAACGACCGCAGGGTGCTGGCGATGATGTCGATGACGTAAACCGCCGTCCGCGATTGGTAGTCGGCGCGGAAGTAGTGAGACGTGTTAGATGGAAGCGCTGCCAGGAAGCAGCCGGCCTTCTCCAACACGCGGCAGCTCTCGACGATGCCGATAGTTGGGGACGGTCCATCGTCGAAGATCGCGGACGTCCGATCCGTGATGAGAGGATTTTTGACAACGAGCATCGGCAGGAAGTCCTGGTCGCGTGTGGCGCCCTCCCGGATCGCGCGCAACCGGATCAGCTTCTGGAGGAACTCGTCCGCTTCGGGGCCGACGTTGCCGATGATCCCGAGGATTGGTTCGTACTGCATGGATCGCCTCATCGTTGACGAGCGGTCGGGATTGCCGACGCGCTACCCGCGGGTGGAGCGTCCTCCACCCCGACCGCAGCCCTCCGGCTCGATGCCGTTGAGGGCGACTTCCCCGCGCTCCCGCGACTCCGCCTCCAGCGAGGCACCTCCCCGGTCATCACGGATTTGTAAGCTGCTATCGAACGTTGGTGCCGAGCACGGTCGCGGCGCCGACCCTTCGTCCGTTCTACTCGTAGGCGTCGGGCTTGGCCGACGATGTTGGGTTCTTGAAGGCCCGGCGCAGGGGCTCGGACAGGGGGATCTGAAGGTTTGTGCCGCGGGGCGGGAGCGCGCTCTCGAACCAGCGGTGGTAGATGGCGAGCATCTTCTCGGTCGGGTACAGCGCCCTCGTCGCCTCGTCGACCAGCCACTTGAACTGCTGGTCGTCCCTCCTGAACACGACGGCCAGGGGCTCGGGGTGGGAATACGCCGCCTTAGAGATCTCAAAGGCCGACGGGTCCTTCGCGTTGGCGATGAGCCCAGCCAGCACGATGTCGTCCATGAAGAACGCCTTTGCGCGGCCGCTGTCCAAGTTCAGAAACGCTTCCGCGTGGTCGCTCGCCGTAAGGATGGTCAGGTTCAGGCCTGCGTCCTTGTTAAGCCGGTGCAGTTCCTTGATGTTGGTCGTCCCGGCAGTCGAGACGACGGTGGCGTCTCTCAAGTCTTCGAGGCGATCCAACGGGACCGTATTCTTGTGCGCGAACCGGGCTGCGGTCAGGAAATACGTTTCAGAGAACGCGACCTGCTTCTGTCGATCTTCGTTGTTGGTCGTCGAGCCGCACTCCAGGTCGATGGTTCCGTTCGCCACCAGCGGCACTCGCGTGGCCGACGTTACCGGAACGTAGCGGATCTCAAGCTTCGGTCGCTGAAGCTTCACCCGCAGGTAATCGATGATCTCGGAGCAGATCTCGATCGCGTAGCCTATCGGCTTCAGGTCGGCGCCGAGATACGACATCGGGATTGACGTTTCGCGGTAGCCCACAGCGATGGCGTTCTGGTCGCTGATTTTCTTGGCAGTCCCCGTCAACGGTTCCGCGTGCGCAGCCATCGTTGAGATAAGCGCACAGACGATTACCAAGATTATTGTTTTTGCGGTGCTCATGAGGGTCATCAAACTCTCGATCTCTCGTATGATATGGCGTTCACGTTCTAAAAATTAGAATTGCACGACGTGCAGCGGCATCGAGATGCCCAATTTCTGAAACATTCTCGAGAAATCTTCGGCCGACAGGTTCTCGTCTTCCGTGACAAGGCCCAGGATCCTGCCCGATCCCGCCGACGAGATCCGGTCCAGGCCCGAGATCACTTCCTGGAGAGGATCGAATAGTTTGATGCCCGGACGTGCGTCCGCGATGTAACGCCTCAGCCAGGGCAGGTGCGTGCTCGACAGCGTCGCGCAGGCGATGGCCGGGATCGTCGCCTCGAGCGTCGCGAAGAAGCGGTCGACTTTGGCCTGCGTACCGGCTTCGTCGAACAGGAAGGCGCCGGTCTCGACGAGATCCACGAGGGCGGAGGCGTTCACGAGATGGACGCGCTCCATCAGATCCTGCGCGTGCAGCCTCGCGTAGTCGCGCAGTTCGGGACTGTCGGTCATGGACTTGACGCCGAGCACGACGACGTCGCCGTCCCCGGCTTGTTCGAGGGCAGCAACGATTGGCGGGCGCACACCGAACACGGGCGTCGAGGTTAGGTCGGCCAGCGCGTCGAGCACCGTGATGGACGGCGCGTTCGACGCCATGAGGATCGCGGCTGGGTCAAATCCGTCCAGAAACGCCAGCGTCCGCTCCATGATCGTGAGCAGATGGGACCGGCTTTTGTCTCCGTAGGGAAAGCTGGCCCGGTCGGCGAAGTAGACGATGTCCTGTGCCGGGAAGATCCGACCGATCTCCCGGACCGCCGCGTAGCTTCCGATCCCGGCGTCGAAGACGGCGATCGGGCGATGAAGTGGTGTCGGAAGCAATGGATGTATGGTTGCCATGCCAAAAACTCGAGCTGAATTGACCGGCTCGGTGCGAGCTGACCGGCCGCGTGTTCCAAAATTCAGGTTTTCCTGAATCACGATCATCGGCCGTGGATCTTTGTTCCGCGCCGCTAGACGGGAGCGCCGGCCGTGGAGATTGCTGGATGCCTTGCTATGGTGGCCACCAGATTTGAAGGGCCACATAGGCTGGGCTCGGATGGACCACTTGGAGATCTTTGACCTCTCATGGCGCGCGTATCGAACCCGCTGCCACTGACGGTAGAGCCGCTTCGCGCCCAGCAGCCGAAGGGGCGCTGGGTCCTCGACGCGCTTCGTTCAGCGATCCGGGAGGGGCGTGTCCGCCCCGGCGATCAGATCCCGAGCAGTCGCGATCTGGCGCGGCAGTGGGGCATCAGTCGCGGGCTGATCAACGCGGCCTACGAGGCGCTGCAAGCGGAGGACATCATCTACAGTAAGCAGGGGTCGGGCACCTACGTGCGCCGAGCCATCGAACAGAACCCGGCAGTCGAGGTTCCCGTGCGCGACGAGCCGTTGGTCGATCCGAACGTGCGGACGGCTCGTCACAGGATCCAAGCCCACCGTCCGTTCATATCGCGCGAAACCGATGTCGCGGAGTTCCCGGTCCAGATCTGGAAAAGGATCATCGGGCAGATCCTGGCCGAGGGGGCGGAAGAGCTTATGTCCGCAATCGACGTCGATGGATATGCCGGCCTTCGCGAGCAGATTGCGATCTATCTCGGTGCCTCCCGCGGGATCAGATGCGAGGCAGGTTCGATCATCATCACAACCGGGATTAGGCACAGCCTGGACGTATGCCTAAGGGCGCTTAGGGATCGCGATGGCCCGGTCTGGATGGAGGAGCCCGGTTACGCCGGCGCCGCGCAACTCATCGCGCTGAACGGGATGCGGGCGATCGGGCTTCCGGTTGACCGGGACGGCGGGGACTTCGGTGCCGCTGACGAGACCGCCCGGCGATCCAGGATGGGCATCGTCACCCCATCGCATCAGTCTCCGCTCGGCGTCCGCTTGTCCTACCAGCGGCGCGAAAGCTTGTTGGCCTGGGCTCAGCGGTCCGATGCCTACCTGTTCGAGGACGATTACGATAGCGAGTTCGCGTTCGATGCCCTGAGGTTGCCGGCCCTGAAGGCGATGGATGCCGACGATCGCGTCATCTACGCGGGCAGCTTCAACAAGCTGCTCTTCCCGACCCTGAGGATCGGCTACATGGTCGTGCCGGAGCGGCTGAAGGACGCTGTGAGTGCGGTTCGCTTCGAGGCCGGGCGCAGCAACAGTGCACTGGAACAGCATGCCGTCAGTCGCTTCATCAGCGAGGGCCATCTCGGGCGGCACATCCGTAGGCTGACGACAATCTACGAGCGTAAGGCGGCGCTAGTCTACAAGGCCCTTTGCCAGGGATACGGCGGCCCCCTCGACGCGCTCGGACGACACGGCGGTTTTCACTTCCTGCTGGTGATGCCTGCGGGAACCTGCGTCAATCGACTAAAAGACGCGTGCACCCGGAACGACATGACGGCACACATCGTGAGCGTGCCCAGCGCAACCGAGCGCGGCGAGGCCGATGACTTGAACGGGATCGTAATTGGGTACTCGTCGCTCCCAAGCGACGCGCTAGTCCGCTACGGCACCCGCCTCGGCGCGCTCCTCCGGGAGGCTGTGCAACGCCGGTAGGGGGCGCATGGCTCGACCGTGGTCGGCGGCTCGGGAGGCCAGCCCGTCGTCGCGCTGGCCGACGAGGCAGCCAAACTGGGATTTAGCGCGTGTGATAATCGCGACGATCCAGGAGGGGCAGTCAGATGCGTTACGGCATAGACATCACTATGTGCCAGATCGGATAATTCAGTCCGCTTCTGAGGTGAGCCTTCTCTAAAGCGGATGTTCCGCATCGGGTGGTTTTGCGACGGTCTGCTTCCGGCGAAAAAGGGTGGAAAAGCGGACAGTGGCAAACGGGGACCGAAGGGCTTTTGCGACTGAAGGTTGCTATCACGTCACGACAGTCGGGTACTCGTTGTGTGGCTTGGCTGCGGCCGGGTGCGACTGCCTCTCGGCAGCGAGCGGCGCCAACGCGGCGGAACTCCTTTCGGCGGCTTCGACGACCCAGCGCACGAAGGCGCGGACACGGGCGTTGCCAATCTGAGCCGCCGACCAGGTTGCGACCTGAACCTTGGCGCTGGGCATATCCCACTCAGGAGGAAGCACTCGGCTGAGGCGCCCTTCCGCAAGGGCATCCGCACAGAGGAGAGAGCGAACGAGAGCAGCGCCTGCGCCTTCGATCGCACTGCCGATGGCCGGTCCGATATCGTCGAGACGCAGTCCCCGCGGTACAGGGACTGTATATCCCAAGCGCTCGAACCAAGTTCGCCAAGCCCATTCCGATGCCGCACCGAGCCCGGCATCCTGCCCCTTGTGTAGCAACGGGAGACGCAGCAGCGCCGTGAGGTCGCCGCGGGCGACCTCACGGCTCAACAGATCGGTTCGGCAAACCGGGAAGACGGTCTCACGCGGGAGCAAACACCGAGTGCTGCTCGCCCGAGCCTCCGTGACGGGCAGCCAGAGAAGGCGCACATCCAGGCTGGCGGCCCGAACCGCATCGCAGTTCGGCAGCAGAACCAGTTCCACGTCGGTGTCGGGATGGGCCTCCATGAAGGCTGGCAAACGTCGGACGAGCCAATACTGAGCGACCGCTGACCCGACGCCGACTTGCAATCGTTCAGGCCCCGTCGCAGCACGGCAGCGCGTCCGCAAACTCGCCATCCCAGCGAGAACCTCCGCGAAGCCCTCGGCCAAGGCTAGCCCTGCCGCAGTTGGTTGGAGGCCGGGATGAAGGCGTCGAAGCAGAGGCGTCCCGACGAAAGCCTCTAACCGGCGCAGACGATGGCTCACAGCGCTCTGTGTCACGCCGAGTTCCGCCGCCGCCAGGGTCATGCTGCCGTGTCGCAGCACGGCCTCGAAGGCAACCAGCGCGTCGAAAGGGGGTAAGCCACGCATCGAGCCTGCATGAACCAAATTCATGGCCGAGTGAAGGGTTGGAAGTTGGTTCGCCTCCGCCTTCGCCTCATGCCATGAGGATGGCATCCACCGGACCGCATTCGCAGGCAAAGCCTCTAGGCTGGCTTTCTCCTACCCTGGGGACCGCCCGGACCCTGACCATCGCCACTTGCCTACCTCAGCTCGACCTAACGGCGGTGGCCCTCATCTTGCCGGCAATCGCCGCGGCCTTCGATCTCGACGTGGCGGCGGCCGCCTGGGTCGCCGAGACGTACAGCGTGGCCTTCATGAGCACGCTGCTGATCGCGGGGGCACTGGCGGACCGATACGGCCGACGCCGTGTACTGCTGGCCGGCAACATGGCTTTCGCCGTCACGTCCCTCGGCTGCGCTTTCGCCGGGGGCTCGGCTACACTCTGCGCGGCGCGAGCATTGCAAGGAGCGTCCGCAGCCTTCGTCATCACCGGGGCATTAGCCTCGCTTTCCTTAGCCTATCCGCGTCCCACTGAGCGGGCGCGAGCCTTCGGACTGCTGGGCATGACGACCGGGGCCGCCATGGTCCTGGGGCCGAGTTTCGGAGGATTTCTCGCTGCCGCGTTCGGCTGGCGAGCGGTGTTTCTCGTCAACTTGCCGATCTGTCTTGCGGTCGCGCGCACTGTTCCTCTGAGGGTGTCAGAGACGTTCGATCCCGAGGGCAGGCCCCTGGACATTCCCGGGGTCGCCCTCTTGAGCGGCAGCCTCCTCGCGTGTGTGCTGGCCCTGCTGGATGGAAGCGCCTCGGTCCTGACCCGCGCCATGCTGCTGTCCGGCGCCCTCGGCCTAGGCTTTCTTTTCGTCCGCAGGCAATTCCGCCAAACGCGCCCGATGCTTGATCCGGCACTCGTCACGCGGCGCGAGCCTCTTGGCATTGCCTGCGTGCTCGTGGCCCTCTCAATCGGATACTGGTCCGTCCTAGTCTACCTGCCGTTAGCTCTCAAAGCCGTCTATGCAATCAGCACCGAGGCGATCGGGTTGGCGATGCTCGCGCTGACTATGCCGATGCTGGGGCTGCCACCGCTCGGTGCACGCCTCGCCGTCCTATGGGGATGGCCGAGGCTTTTCGCCTTTGGTCTCTTGGTTCTAGCGGCGGGTACGACCGCGCTGGCCCTGATGCTCCATTGGCACCGGCCCCTCGCCGAAACGCTCACCGCGATGTTGGTTGCCGCGAGCGGCGCCGGCTTAATCAACGCGCAAGTCTCCAGCGCTCTGATCGCTTCGGGACCAGCCGCACAGGCCGGGATGACATCAAGCTTCTCATCGACCCTTCGCCAGATCGGCTTCGCCCTCGGCATCGCGTTGCTAGGCGCAGTTGAGAGCACCGGGACAGAAGGAGGTTCATTCGCCTTGGCGTTTGCCGTTGCAGCATCGGCGGCTGTTCTCGGTGCCTTTGCCATCATGGCCGCTCGTCAAGCTGGCTAACCGCGGTCCACAACGATCTAGAGTTCGAGCCGAACGGCTGCTTTGGAGAAGCCTCGACAGCGGTGTGGATGGCTTGGTTGGGTCGCTTGCGGAAGGACCGCTCGGGGTGGATTTCTGCCGGTCCGCTTTGGGGCGGAGGATGCTTCGATGCGGACGCATTCGCGGAAGCCGCTCGCAGCTACTAGGCTACGTCTAACCGACAGCTAAAATCGATAACCATAAGCGCTTCATCGTAGTAGGTATTTCCATACTTCGATGCCTTGTATTCTACGCCGAATTCTCGAAATCCGGAACTTTCGTAGAGCTTTTTCGCAGGACAATTGTCTTTGACCACGCTTAACTGAACTATCTCCACACTACCGCGAGCAACGTCTAAAATAGCGCCTAGCAAAAGTCGCCCAATGCCAAGATTTCTAACCTTTGGCTGAACGAACATTCCCCATAACCTGCCTTTATGAAGATTGGGCTGCCCCTGCTGAACCGCAAATCCCGCTGTTCCAACAAGTTGGTTATTGCGGATAGCCCCTAGAACGTGAGCATCTGCAAGTCGCCCAGCGAACCAATCTAAGTCTAGCTTATCTTCCAGTTCGAATGTGCTGCGCAGCAATTCCGGTGCCGATTTCAGTGCCTCCAAGCGGATTGCCTTGAAGGCGGCCGCATCATCCCGGCCCAAGCGCTTGATGTTAACTTCCGGGTTCAAGGCTAGTATCCTCTGCGAAGTGCCCCACAGCACTTTATATTTTGCCGCAAGTAACAGAGTTTTTTCATACCAGGCCGAGGGCATCGGGCGGATGTCAACTTTTAGCGAGCCCCGACGGCTCTGGTACGTCTGGCTAGGGTTGCAAGCCGTAGGAACGCTGTGGCTAGAGAAACGACCGCACGCTACGAAGCAGGATTGGCCTAAAGCCGGCGCTGCGAGCGGTGGAATGGGTCCGATGGAAATTGATTGTCCCGTGTCGCGTGGAGGTCCAATTGTGACAGCTGTTGATCGTATCGCAGCCCACCTCGATGCTCAGCCGAAGCGCGGGCTCATGGTGGGCGTAGACGGCGTAGACGGCGTCGGCAAAACGACCTTCGCCGATGATCTTGGGGACGCGCTGCGGGCACGCGGACGCGAGGTCATCCGCAGTTCGGTAGATGGGTTCCACAATCCTCGTTCAGTTCGCTACCATCTCGGTCGATTGTCGGCCGAAGGCTTCTACCGCCATTCCTACAACTACCCGCTTCTCCAACGCGTGCTGCTGCAACCGCTGACGGCGCAGGGTCCCCGGCGCTTCAGGTTCGCTGCTTTCGATCATGCAACGGACAGGCCGATCGAGGCAAAGGAGCAAATCGCGTCCGACGACGCGATCCTTGTATTCGACGGACTGTTTCTGCATCGGCCGGAGTTGCGCGGCTACTGGGACTTCACGGTCTTCCTTGATGCGCCGTTCGAGGTCACCATCCCCAGGGGAGCAAGCCGAGGTCCGGGGTTCGGCGATCCCGATCCTGCAGCGACATCAAACCAACGCTACATCGCAGGCAACAGGATCTATTTCGAAGAATGCAAACCTAGGCAGGCCGCCTCCGTGGTGATTGACCATTCGGATCTTGCCCGGTCGAATATTGTCACATGGAATGACTAGCGTTGAAAGCGCTGCCATGGGTACGACGATTAGAACAAGTGGGATGTCTGCTTCGTGGAAGTACAGGTAGCGCCCTCAATGGCTGGGTTGGATAGCTAGCGGGTGGCCTATCAGCTAGAAACAATGGGCCATGAACACGCGCCTTGCTACACCAAGAGATGCCGAGGCTGGTAGCAGCGTCCTCCGGCGGTCAATCTCCGAACTCTGCCATGCCGACCACGCCGGCGATCCGGCTACCATCGCGGCATGGACGGCCAATAAGACCCCTGACAGTTGGCTCGCTTGGCTGGCCCAACCCGGCGCATCGCTTCTCGTGATCGAGCGTGCGACCGAGATCATCGGTGTGGGTATGGTCGATAGAGGGGGGACAATCCTACTCAACTACGTCGCACCGGAAGCTAGATACCAAGGGGTCAGCACTGCGCTCCTTGAGGCGATGGAAGATGTCAGCGCCCAACATGGGGTCGCGATGTGTCTGCTGGAGAGCACGAAGACGGCGGAGCGGTTCTACCTCGCGCGAGGCTATCGACCACTAGAGGGGTATATCTCCATGGTCATGGCTAAGCCTCTGGCAGAGACACTCGCAGATCACCCCAAACCGAAACAGACGGGCGATTGACGAATGTCGGCTTTCGAGATGCTCCGACAGATGTCTAAACGGCTGGGTTGGGTCGGACGCGGAACGACCGTTCAGGGTGGATTGCCGCCGATCTGCTTCTGAGTCGTGATGGCATCGAAGCGGACATCCCTTCCGAATGGTATCTCACCACCGTGCAGACAAGATCCACTACCGTGTCTGAATGTTTATCCTTCATAGCGAATAGAAATTTGATCCATATAAGCAAGTTATTTGTATTGTAGCGATCGAGTCTGTGGTAGTTCGAAATTTTTAATCGCAAGATTGGCGTGTTTATAATTATTCTATTTTAATAATGAAACATTCGAGCAACAGACTCGCCATTTCTCATTTCTTATTAAATTTCCGCATTGCTTAGCTGCGCGATTTGGGCAAGTAACTAACGCGAGGAACTTTCAGATAAGAGCCTCTTAATAACTTAAGTCTATCTAGAGTTGTGTTGAGATGCGGCTTCTGGAAATATGCTACACCGTACCTAAGACGGGGCGAGAATTTGGCGTTTGGCTTGCGCTTCTTGGCTCGATTGGTGGCATGTCTGACGCCATCGCACAGGAGGTACAGCTCGATGAAATCTCGGTGGAGGCACGAGGTCAGGGACGGAGCGTTCCGCTCGCTTCGACCGCGATCGTTGGACCGCCGCCGCCCGCCTATCCCGGGGGCGTGGTCGGCTCGGGCTCGCGGCTCGGGCTACTCGGCAACCGAAACGTCTTCGATCAGCCCTTCAGCTCGACCAGCTACACGGATAAGCTCATCCGTGACCAGCAGGCCCGCAACGTTCAGGACGTCGCCAACAACGATCCGTCCATCCGCACCAACGTACCGGCCTTCTCCGGCATCCTCGGCTTCTTCATCCGCGGTTTTCCGGTCTTCGCCCAGGACATTGCCTTCAACGGCCTGTTCGGCGTCGCCGATGCCTTCAACCCGGCGATCGAGCCGATCGAGCGCGTCGAGGTGCTCCGCGGGCCCTCCACGCTGCTGTCGGGCGTCCCGCCCTTCGGCAATATCGGCGGCATCATCAATCTGATCCCGAAGCGCGCCAGTGAGGAGCCGCTCAACCGCGTCACCCTCGGCTACAGCTCGGACGCCCAGGTCTACAAGGCCGTCGATGTGAGCCGCCGCTTCGGCGACGCGAAGGAGTGGGGCATCCGCTTCAACGGGGCCTTCAACAACGGCAACACCCCAATCGACAACCAGAGCGTCCATTTCGGCGTCGCGGCTCTCGCCCTCGACTATCGCGGCGAGCGCCTGCGGGTGAGCCTCGATCTCGGATATCAGGAACTCGACTTCACTTCGCCGCTGCGCAACCGCAACGTGGCGGCAGGCGTGCGCATCCCCCGCGCGCCGGACCTGACCCTGAACCAGCAGCAGCCGTGGGAGTATCGCGACAGCGCCAACCAGCAGCTTGCCACGCGGATCGAGTACGATCTCACCCCCGATCTCACCGTCTACGGCGCCTACGGCGCCTCGAATTTCCGTCAGGAGTACTTAGGCGGTGTCCTGACCATCTTCAACGCCCGGGGTGATTATCGCGACCCGGTCAGCTTCCTGCCGTTCCACATCGTCAACCAGACGGCGGAGGCGGGACTGCGCGGCACCGTCGAGACCGGACCCATTAAGCACAGCTTCGGCTTGGCCGCGGTTGGGTTCTGGCAGGACCTCGCCCAGCCGCCGGCGCAGAATGTCGGCGCGACGATCGTTTCGAACCTCTACGCTCCGGTCTATGCCCCCCCGCGCTCGACCCTCGGCCTGTCGGATGCGACGCCGCGCACGTCGAGCCGGATCAACCGCAGCATCGCCATCGCCGACACCCTGTCAATCTTCGACGACCGCGTGTTGCTCACGCTTGGCGGCCGGTGGCAGAGCCTCGATGTGAACTCCTACAACCCGGTCACAGGGTTCCGGGCCGGCTCGAGCGAAAGTGGCGCCTTCTCTCCGGGCGTCGGCCTCGTGGTGAAGCCGTGGGAGCGCCTCTCACTCTACGCCAACTACATCGAAGGTCTGACCTCGCCGGCCCCACCTGTGAATGCGGTCAATGCCAGCGCGGCCTTCCCGGCGTTCGTCTCCCGTCAGACTGAAGTCGGCGCCAAGTACGATTTCGGCGCCGTCGGCGTCGGCTTCGCGGCTTTCGAGATCGAGCAGCCGTCCGGCTTCCTCGACGCCCGCACCCTCGTGTTCTCGGTCGACGGACGCCAGCGCAACAGCGGCGTCGAGCTCACCGTATTTGGCGAACCGGCGCCGGGCATTCGCGTTCTCGGCGGCGTCAGCCTACTCGACGGCGTACAGGTGCGGGCCCAGGATCCCCGCAACGTCGGCCGCGTCGCAGTCGGCGTGCCGGACGTGCAGCTCAACCTCTACGGCGAGTACGACCTGCCGCCGGGCTTCATCCCAGGCCTGACGGTCACCGGCCGGGTGATCTACACGTCGGCGCAGTACTACGACCTCGCCAACAGCCAGAAGATCCCGGATTGGGCGACACTCGATGTCGGCCTGCGCTACGCTACCACCTTCCAGGACCGACCGCTGACGCTTCGGGCGAACGTCGTCAACGCAACCGGCAACAACTACTGGGCGTCGACAGGCCGAGGCATTCTCAGCCAGGGCACCCCGCGAACTTTCCTGCTCTCTGCGTCGATCGACTTCTGACGATGCGGTTGTCTTAGCGACGGCCTGCTTCCCAATCAACAGGACGTTGAAACGGACACCGCACCTCCCCCGCTAAGGTCCTCTGTCATCAGCCGAAGTCCTATCCCGCGAACGGGGCTACTGCCCATGCCATGCCGGGCTTCAGATTGTCCCGCGTTCCTGCGATCCACTCAGCTAAAGGCACCAGCCGAAGGCCGTAGGGCTCGGCCATACCCTGCGCCTCCGAAACATACGGTGCATGATCGCCGGGGCGATGGACGACTTGAACAACATGCGTGATGCCACGAGGGCGAGGGTGGTTCTTCGCCCATGTACCTCCGCCCTGCTGCAAGCCGATCGTCGCAAAGGGCGGCAGTTCCGCAACGGTGATATGGTCACCCGTCATTATGACGCCGGAGCGTCGTTCCAAGTTTTCGATCAGGCGGTCCGACCAAGTGTGAATCGCCGCCACGTCTGCTTCGCTGAAGAGCAGGCGTCCGGCTTTTAGGTTCGCAGCAGCCATACCTTCGGACAGGAGCAGAGCGGTCCAGCCCGAGCAGTCGATGACGGGAGGATGATCGTTCAGCCCGCTCGCCTTGGTTCCCCGCTTATAGCCCACCTGTCCGGTGTACCGCTCCACGAGCGCCCACATCGCTGCGCCTGTTGCGTCGATCCACGAGGCGTCGTTCATGCGCGAGGGACCTTCTCAGGGCTTCGAAGGTAGCCGAGTGAACGTCACTCAACCAGCCTGATCCATAGGCGTCAGACGAGGGAACAGCGTCCGCTTCCGGGAAGAATTGAGCGCCGTGCAGGCGACCGAGTTGGGTCGGTAGGAGCTCGTCCGCTATTCCGGAGGCCCGGCTCCGAACCAGCCATTCCGCTTACGGCCAGCATCAGCCGCCATAGACCGTCTGCGCGAGCGTCTCAGATGGGTGGAAACCAGTCCGGAGGCTTTTGGGAAGGCAACGGCTGAAAGCTGCCACTCGAGATACGTCGCTCGCCGTCCACTGGGCGCGAGCTGGCCGCCGCCGGGCTCTTGCAAAACGCGCGAGCCGGTCACGGTCGGGCCTCTGTAGCGCGGTAGCCCAGTAGGAAGATGACGATCGCGCTGATCCCGAATGTCAGCCCTGAGGCGCAGACGCCTTCCCATCCCCACATGCTCCAGGCAACTCCCGACAGGGCAGATCCGGCCGCCCCCCCAATGAAGAACAGGCCAGTGAAGAGCCCGTTGATCCGGCCGCGCGCTTCGGGCCGGAGAAGGTTGATCGCGCGACGCCCTAAGGTCTGGTCGGCGATGACGCCGAGATCTAGGAGAATGGCAGCGGTCAGGAGAGTTACGAGCGATGTTGCGCGGTTTCCCGTAAAAGCACAACCGCCGAAATAGGCAAGGATCATGGCGACAATGACCGAAGCATGCGCCAACATCGTCGCTGGTCTGGTAGCACCGCGATCCCCCGCCCAGCCGGCGATCGGCGAGATGATCGCCCCTGCTGCCCCCGCGAATGCAAAGAGAGCCATACCCATCTGTCCGAGAGATATCGGAGGCTGAGCGAGACGCAATGCGATGGCTGTCCAGAAAACGCCGAAGGCGCACATGCACATGGCCTGGGTCGCGGCACGATGCCTGAGGATCGGTTCCTGCCTAAGGATCAATCCCAGAGATCCGATCAGCTGCATGTAGCTCGATTTGCCCGCAGGCCGGATCGTAGGGATGAAGCGCGCGAGACCAAGCGCCAACACTGCGACCGCTCCTGCCAGGATGGCGTAGAGCAACCGCCAACCGGCAGCTTCCGTAACGAGACTGGCCAGTGGGCGCGAGAAGAGGATCCCGAGCATCAAACCGCTCATCACATTCCCAATGGCACGCCCCCGCCGTGCTTCGGAGCTCAGCGATGCGGCGATAGGTACGAGCATCTGGATTGCGCTCGTCGACAAGCCGACGAGGAATGACATGCTCAGAAAGACAGCTGCAGTGGGAGCGGCAGCCAGCGTCAGGAGGGCGCAGACGTTGCCGGCAAGGGTAGCGAGAATGAGAGTTCGGTTCTCCGAGAGATCCGTCAACGGGACCAAGAGAAATAGACCCGCTGAATAACCGAGCAGCGTCAAGGTTGTGGCTAGGCCCGAAGTGACGGGGGATAGGCCGATTTCTGGCCCAATGATCCCAACAAGGGGCTGAGAGGCATAGAGCGATAGCACCACGACCCCGACGGCTAACGCAAAGAGGGCGACCGGCGGCGACCCGATATCTCGACCTTCGGGCTGCGGTTTATGATTGGCTCTCAAGGGCAAAACGGTTCCTCCGCCTGAAACCTAAAGCCGTACGGTACTTGAGATCCGAATGATGATAATTGGGCCCATGTCGAAGGCACACTCTCGGAAAAAGTGAGAATGGCGAGCCTGGAGCAATACCGTGCGTACGTTGCGATCATCGAGGCAGGCAGCCTCACCGGAGCAGCGCGCCAGCTGGACTGCTCGCTTCAGACCATCAGTCGGTCCCTCATCGGCCTCGAAGCGGAACTAGGATCGGAGTTGATCCACCGGACGACGCGCCGCCTCCAGCCGACGTCTGTTGGGATGGCCTTCTACGAGCGCATTCGGACTGCGCTGCGGGAGATTGATGAGGCCAGCAGCGAAGTGATGCGTGGCACGTCTGAGATCACTGGCCTGTTCCGAGTGGGCGCGTCCGTCCAATTTGCCCCACGGTACGTGGTCCCGACAACAACCGCCTTCATGCAGCGTCATACCGGCGTCAAAGTCGATCTTGTCCTCTCCGATGCTCTCATGGATCTTCTCGAGCACAGGCTGGACGTCGTCGTGCGGATCGGCGAGCCCGCCTCGTCGTCGCTCAAGTCGAGCCTGCTCGCAAAGCTCAGGCGCGTAGTTGTCGCGACGCCGCAGTATCTTGAACGTCACGGCCGACCGGCGAAGCCAGACGACCTGCGACGGCATTCTTGTGTAGTACGGACATCTGGGCCGGAGGGCGGAGAATGGCCCCTAATTGAAAAAGCGGTAGTGACAAAAATCTCCGTCAAAGGAAGTTTTCGGTGCAATGATGCTGCTGCTGCCAATGCTGCCGTCTTGCAAGGGGTTGGCATCGGTCTGGCGCCACTTTGGCAAGTCAGACCGGAGATCGACCAAGGCCTGTTAGAGCTTTTATTGCCAGATCATGAGCCTCCCCCCATTCCTGTTCACGCAATGTGGGCGGAAAGTTCGGTGATGCCGCTCCGGACCAGGACTTTTGTGGATATGCTTAGGTATCGGATGGCGGGGGAGCGCATCTAGTAAAATGAAATACCGCAGGTGGTACTCATCTAATTTGGCTGCCAAAGGTGGGCAACGAAAGGGCCGTTCAGGGTGAAAACCGGTCCGGCAGCTTTTGGGAAGGCGACGGCGGAAAGCTGCTACTCGCAATACTTCGCTGGCTGTCTCCTCGATGCGAGCGGGTCACCGGGCTCTTGCAGTAACGCGCGGACCGATCACACAAGTCAGCTCCGGCGGAGCAGCACGACGCCGAGTACGAGCACGAGGCAACCGACCAGCCGCCAGCGTCCGACTGCTTCATGGAGGACGAGCATCCCGAGGAGAGCACCGACCATCATCGACATCTCGCGGGCCGGGGCCACCACGCTGAGCGGCGCGCCCATGTCGAGGGCGAGCAATACGAAGATATAGGAGAGTGGCGAGAGCAGTCCGACCGCGACGACGAGGTGCCAGCGGCCCGCCATGCGCGCGAGAGCCAAGTCGGGGTTTCGCAGCACGAGAGGCGCGAGCAGGACGAAGCGCAGCAGGTTCGAGCACCAGTCGAGAATGACGGGATGCACGCCGAGGTCTTTGACCACGTAGGCATCCACAACCGTGTAGGAGGCGATCAGTGCCCCAGTGCCAATCCCCCAGCGTACCCCTGCCTGTCCGCCAGGGCGGCGAAATGCTGTGAGATCACCTTGCGTCGCGATCAAGCCGATGCCGGCGACGACGCCGAAGAGACCGATGACCTTCAGCGACGTCGGCTTCTCGCCGAGCAGGAGAAAGGCGCTGAAGGAGGAGAGCAGCGGCCCCGTACCCCGCGCTGTCGGGTAGACCACCGAGAGGTCGGCGACTTGATACCCGCGCTGGAGGCAGAGGCTGTAGGCGAGGTGAACCAAGCCGCTGAGCACGATGCCGATGGCAGCGGGCCACGTTCGCGGCATCTCATCGTGCAGCCCTAGCCAAACCACCCAGGGGGCGTAGGCCACACAGCAGATGAGGTTGTAGGCAAAGACGAAGCTCGGTCCGGCATCGGCGGACCGCTTCGAGAGCAGGTTCCAGAAGGCGTGGATGAAGGCAGCGGAAACGACGAGGACGAACGGCGCGAACGACATGAGACCTCCGTGCCCGGGATGGGCCTGAGTGGGTCTCGACGTCTCCGCCTCTGGGCTTTTATCCCTCGGGTGCCGCCGTGGGATTGACCACGGTGTCTGCAACGCTCGGTCCAGCGGTGACCATGACGGCCACCCGGAACCCTAGTTGCCACTCTGTCGATGGTTTACGTCTACCGCGCCAGGTCGGTACTCGACAAGATGGGCCGCCCCGTCAGAGCAGCCCGGCGTAGCCAACGAGGGCCGCCACCCCGAGCGGCCAGAGTGGATTGATCCGCGTCATGGATGCCAGGGCTGCCACCCCGGCGGTGATCGCCAACTCGGGCCAGCCGTGCGTGGTGGCACGGGTGAGCAGGTAGGCGCTCGCCGCTACGAGGCCGACCGTCACTGGTGTCAGCCCGCGCTGCACCGCCTCGCGCCAGGGGGCGTCCGCGAACTGCTCCCAGGCGTGCAGCACGGCATAGGTCAGCAGCGCCGCTGGCAGGCAGATCGCGAGCGTCGCCACCACGGCGCCAGCGAGTCCAGCCGCCTGCCAGCCGATCAGCGTCACGATCATCGTGTTCGGGCCGGGCGCGGCCTGCGCGATGGCGAACAGGTCGGCGAAGGTCTCCTCGCTCATCCAGCCCGTCACCTCGACTGCCTGCCGGTGCAACTCCGGGATGATCGTGTTCGCCCCGCCAAAGGCGAGCAGGCTGAGACCGGAAAAGTGCAGCGCGAGAGTGGCGAGTGCGCCCGCCCCCTTCACCGCTCCGTCCTCCCCGTCAGCGCGATGCTGAGCGGCGCGAGGGCGAGCAGCACCCAGACGAGCGGCCAGCGCAGCAGGCCCACGGCGATGAAGGCCATCAGCATGAAGGGCAGCGTCGCAAGCGGTCGCTCCGCGAGGAGCGGTCGCGCGACCTTCACCGTCATCGCCACGATCAGGCCTGCTGCACCGGCTGCGATGCCGGCGAAGGTGCCACGCAGGCCATTGAGGTGGCCGTAGCGCAGGTATAGTTCGCCGAACCCGAGCACGATGGCGAAGGCCGGCAGGACGAGACCGAGCAGGCTGATACAGGCACCCCATGGCCCGCGCAGCTGAGCGCCGACCGCGATGCAGAGGTTGACGATGTTGGGGCCGGGCAGGAACTGGCATAGGGCGAGCGTGCGGGTGAAGCCGTCCGGCGTGAGCCAGCCTCGGCGCTCGACGAGCACGTAGCGCGCCCAGGGCAGTGCGCCGCCGAGTGCGGAAACCGAGATCTTCGCGAAAGCGAGGAACAGCTCACCGAGATGGGGGGCCGGGGGCGCGGAGCGCGCATGATCGAGGGCGGACGTCATGATGCCGGTATGCGATCGTGCCTATCGGCCGACAAACGAGTAATGCTGCGGCGTCATACGAGGAAATCTGACGCGGGATGCGCAGACTGCCGCCGCTCAACGCACTGCGAAGCTTCGAGGCTGCGGCCCGGCTTGGCAGCCTCACGCTCGCCGCGCAGGAACTCGGCGTCACGCATGGTGCGGTGAGCCGGCAGGTACGCATCCTTGAGGACTTCCTCGGTACACCCCTGTTCCGCCGGCTAAACCGACGTATCGAACTCACTGCGACCGCTCTGGCCTACCTGCCTGAGGTCAGCGCAGCGTTGGACCGGCTCTCGGTCGCCACGGCGGCGCACCGAACCCGGCGCGAACCCCGACTCCTGCGGATCAACGCAACACCGACCTTCACCCTGCGCTGGCTCATCCCGCGACTGTCGGCCTTCCAGCGGCTGAACCCAGGGATCGAGGTCCGTCTCACCACCTCGAACGACCCGCTGGACGCCATCCTAGAGCCCTTCGACCTCGCCATCCGGCGCGGCCCGTCCGAGCAGATGGGTTTCGTCTCACGGTGGACGTTGGCGGATGACCGGGCTCCTGTCTGCTGCCCGACGCTAGTGGAGCGAGAGCCGATCGCGACCGTCGCAGAGGTTGTGTCCCCTGGCGTGGTGTAGCTTCGGCGTGGCCACCACGATCACCGGCCGGGGCCGGATTGATCAGGCTGCCAGGTTGGGCAGGCTGA
>NZ_JBNNWO010000042.1:0-23007 GCF_050281105.1 Methylobacterium sp. NPDC080182 | reverse complement strand
CGCCCCAGGAATTTGCCCTGGCGGCGGCCCTGC
The DNA here is from genome assembly GCF_050281105.1 of Methylobacterium sp. NPDC080182. Classification (NCBI taxonomy): domain Bacteria; kingdom Pseudomonadati; phylum Pseudomonadota; class Alphaproteobacteria; order Hyphomicrobiales; family Methylobacteriaceae; genus Methylobacterium; species Methylobacterium sp. NPDC080182. The sequence goes on along the minus strand of NZ_JBNNWO010000042.1, from coordinate 22,974 downwards.
AGGCCGCCGAATGAGATCCGGAAGCTCACCTTCCGGCCGGACCAAAATCTGGGGGACCCTCAGGCCGACCCTGCACTAATTTTGAACTCGGACCACCTCGTGGGGGCAGGTCAGTCCGACCTTCCCCGAGTTGGTCGCGGCGTTGCCCGGAAACGAGATCATCGACCGCTCGTCGGTGAACGCCTACGACGACGCGCGCGTCGCCCGGGCGATCGAGGCCACGGGCCGCGAGAAGCTGATCTTCGCCGGCATCTCGCTGGAGGTCTGCGCGGCTTTCCCGCCCATGACAGCCGTCGCCCGCGGCCTCGACGCCTACGTGGCTGTCGACGCCTCCGGGACGTTCAGCGAGACCAAGCGCCAGGCCGGCCTTCTCCGTATGGCGCAGGCGGGCGTGGTCCTGTCCGACTACGCGACGCTGATGGTCGAGATCCTGAAGGACAACGCCCGCCCGGAGGCGGGCCCGGTCTACGCGGCCTTGGACATGCCCTGGGCGACCTTGGTCGGCCAAGTCGCCGCCTCCTTCGGCAGAGTGCACGGCGGAGCGAATGCTTGACCGTTCCCGACACGTGTCAGTTTGCGGCCTGTCCCACAGCGGTCGGCAAGCGGTCGCGCCAGCGGTGTCTGCCGGCCCCGGCTCGACGCAACAATCGAAGCAACACGCGCGTAAGGCCGAGCTCTTAAATCCTTCATTAACCAAAGGCCCGAACGGCCACGAGGGGGAACCGACATGACCACCATCATCGCACGACTGCTGATCGTCATCAGCGTGATCGGCGCCATCGCCTGCGCGCCGATGCTGACGCCCGCATCCGCAGCCGGCCTCCTCGCGCAGACGAGGTGAGCCGTCATGGGCATGCAGTCCGTCATCCTGCTGGTCATCGCCGGCAACTTCGCCTGCGCCTTCCTCATCCCGTATCTGGCGATGACCGGAGCCTGAAGGCGTCTCCTCGGTAGATCTCTCACCCTACGGAGCCGATCATGAGTATCTCGAAGACCGCTTGCCTCACCGCTGTCCTCGGCCTCGTCTCCGACATGGCCTTTGCCCAGCCACAGGCGAGCCAGGAGAACCTGAAGCGCCACTGCATAGGAGATTACCTGGAACATTGCGGCCAGTTCTCGCCCGACGGCGGGGAAGTCCAGGCCTGCTTCCGCGAGAGAGCCGGCCTCCTGACACCGAATTGCTCGATGGCTATCGCCGCTTACCAAGAGGAGCAGAAGGCCGCGAATCCGATCCGGAAGGTCCGCGCCGCACGGTGAAGTCATCCCTTGGCGTATTCGATAAGGTCAGCCGAGCCGGCATCTGCGAAATCCGGCGCGGCACGGAATTTGCCCGTGTCTACCGTCGCCTGCCCTGACCGGGATGCGACCCGCCGCAGGGTATCAACCTTACCGCGCCCGACAGCCCTCGGCGAATGGGGGTTGGATGACCGGTACCGCAAGCCAGCGCACGCGGTGCGCGTTCGCCGCGCACAGTCGAAGGGCGATGCGAAATCCCCTGCGCCGGATCGTGGCGGAGTCCGCCGCTTCTCGAGATTGGGCGCGAATGGAAGCCGAGGTCGGCTTTCCCGCACTCGATGCCCAGAAGCGGACAGGCGGAAGACCACCCCGAACTGCCGTTCCGGGAGCGACCCGAACCGGTCACTCAGGTCACGAGAATGACGGCCGGGACGCGGACGCGCCCGGTTGCTTGTCTCGGCTGTGCGCCTGCCGGTAGTCACACGGGCTCATGCCGTAGCGATCCTTGAAGCGGCGCGCGAAATGCGCCTGGCTGCTGAAACCGCAGCCGTAAGCCAGCATGCCGATCGACAGGTGGGCGCAGGCCGGATCGCCCAGGCGCTTGGCTGCCGCCTCCAGGCGGCGTCCCCAGATGTAGTCGGAGATGTGCCGGCCGCGCTCGTGGAACAGTTCCTGGAGCCGGCGCAGCGACACGCTCATCGCGGCGGCGAGTTGCGGCGGATCCAGGTTCGGGTCGCTCAGGTTCGCCTCGACATAGGCCTTGGCGCGCTGGACCGTGACGTTGCCGTGAACGGAACGGGGTACCTCCTGCGCCATCCGTTCGGCGAGGCTCGCTATGATCAGGTCCGTTCCGATCGCCGCCATGCGCACGGCCGCGTCGGGCGTGAGCTGATCGCCCATGCGCACCAGCTCCTGGAGGAAGGTGTTTGCCAGGGTCGTGGAGGCGAGGTCCGCGCCGACCGTGAGTGCACAGTACAGCCGGGACGGACCCAGCATGGCCTCGAAGCGCTCGCGCGGCAGATCGATGACGAGGGAGATGCCCGTGTCGGCCTCGCAGACGGCCGGGCGTGCGTCGATAACGACGAAGTCGCCCGTCCGGAATACAGCCTCCCGATCGCCTTGCTGGATGGCGTCCTGGCCGGAGAGCTTCATGGACGCGTAGAGGCGGTCGGGCTGCCCATAGCGCCGGATCGCGTCGGGGGTCGCTTCAGTCCGCATGGCGGTGTGTGCCATCTTGGAGATCGGCACAGGCCCGATGCTGGTGACATCCAGCCTGCCCTGAAACGGAACCCCGTGAAGGGGTTGCTGGTCGATCGGGATCAATCGCTCGCAGATCGTCTCGCGCCAGCGCCGGAACGCGTCCTTGGGGTGAATTCCCTCTGTCGAGAAGAACGGTTGCATGCGTAGCCTCGGCACGCTGCGCGCCGTCCCGAAGCGCAGACTGCGGATCCGCAGGGTTATTGTATATAATCTATCATCTCAAGACCGCGGTGCCGGGTGCTTCGCGGCGGTTCTGTCCGCGTCTCAACCCATGCCGTCGGTAAGCGCACCGGCAGGAAACCGCCCCGAGCCGCCACTCCGATCGCACCCAAGCCTGACACGGGACCACCCCGCGGGGGCCGGTCACCGTCTCGGAATCCCTCCGTCCCCGCCAGCGTTGTCGGAGCCGCCGCAACGGCCGCGCTCTTCCCGACGCCTCGATCGTCCAGACGACACGGGGTCACCGCCGGGCGACGACGAGGTCCGCGGCGCGCTGCCACCCGAGTGTCCGGCCGATTCGCGCTCGGACCCTGGGTCCGAGCGTGCCGGATCGCGAGCAGCTGGTCGTCGCGCGCCGGCCTACGATCCGCGCAGGTAGCTCAGCGGCCGACCGGTATCCGGATGCGGCATGACGCCCATCGGGATGTCGTACACGGCGCGCAGCGTGTCCGGGTTCATCAGCGTGCCGGGCGGGCCGTCCGCGATGAGGCGTCCCGAGTGCAGCGCCAGGATGCGGTCGCAGACGCGCGCCGCCATGTTCACGTCGTGCAGGACCACCACGACGCCGAGCCCGTCACGATGGGCGAGATCGCGCACGAGGGCGAGGATCTCGACGGCGTGGGCGACGTCGAGGGCCGAGATCGGCTCGTCGAGCAGCAGGCAGGCGGGCTCCTGCGCGATCATCATCGCGAGCCAGACGCGCTGCCGCTCACCGCCCGACAGCGTGTCGATGAAGCGGTCCGCGAAGGCGGCGACGCCGGTGGCGGCGAGCGCCCGCCGGACCGCCTCACGATCCCGGTCGGCGACGCGGCCGAGGGCGCCGTGCCAGGGATAGCGCCCCAGCGCCACGAGCTCGCGCACGGTCATGCCCGGGACCGGCGGGAGCGCCTGCGGCAGATAGGCGACCTCGCGCGCGAAGGCGCGGTCCTCCCAGGCACTGAGGGCGCGATCCGCGAACGCGATCCGGCCGGCGGTCGGCGCCTGCTGGCGGCCCAGCAGCTTGATCAGGGTCGACTTGCCGGACCCGTTATGGCCGATCAGGCCCACCACCTGCCGCGGCTGGATCACGAGGTCGAGGGGATGCAGCAGGGTGCGTTCGGGGAGACCGAAGCTCGCGCCCTGCAGGGTGAAGAGCGGGGGGGCGCCCGCGGCTTCCGCCGTCGGCGCGCCCCGCGGCCGCGCGACGACCGGCGCATCGGGACCGTTCATGCGGGCCTCCTCGGGCCGTCCGTTCCCGCCGGACCCGCTTCGGGGCGTGCCGGCAGGGGGCAGGCGCCGCAGAGGCTCTGGTCGGGGATGAGGTAGCGCAGGCAGCAGACCTTCCGCACCCGACGCGGCGGCGCGCCCGCCGGCGCGTCCCCCGCCTCCGGGACGTAGCGGATCGGCGCGAACAGCGGGTTGGGCGCGCCGGACCGGCGGCGGCTCGTCAGGACGCTCGCGGCGGCCGCGTGCCCGGTCCGGCCCGCCTGCGGGAGCCCCTCGGTGCGGCGCACCACGAACTCGAAGATGTTGCCGGCATTGCTCCACAGCACGCGCGGCGCCACGCCCGAGACCGCCGCCAGGGCACCGACCAGGGGCGCCAGGTGCGCGTCGATCAGCGCGCCGAAGCGATCCGCCGGCGCCCGCGCCCCGGTCTGCCCGCCGGGCCCGTCGCTCCCCGCGGCGGGGTCGCGCAGCTTGAGCGCCCGCGTCAGCCCGCCGTCGTCCGGGACGATCTCGACGGCGTCGAGGGCCACGGGCAGGACGAGGTCGAGCACGATGTTGGCGGCGAGCGCGGGCACCACCAGCATCGAGAAGTGCTGCTTCGCCCAGATCGACGCGACGGCGCGGGGCTCCGGCGCCGCGAAGGTGCGGGCGAACCGGTCGAGCTGGTCGGTCAGGACGCGCGGATCGAGCAGGTCGGCGCCCCTCACGGAGGGGCGCGGATCCTCCGCGGACACGATCCGATCCCGGTAGCCCTCGAGGGGGCCGACGAACAGGGCGTTCAGCGGGGAGAGAATCATCGGCGCAGCATCAGCCAGACGAAATAGGCGCCCCCGAGAACCGTCGCGACGAGGCCGGCGGGCAACTGCCACGGGAAGGCCGCGACGCGCCCGAGCCAGTCGGCCAGCACCATGATCAGGCCGCCGGCGAGCGTCGCCGCCACCAATTGCTCGGCGGCCCGGCTGAAGCCCAGGCTGCGGGCGAGGTGCGGCCCCATCAGCCCGACGAAGCTCAGGGGGCCGACGAGCAGGGTCGCGGCGCCGGTCAGGATCGCGGCGACCGACAGGACCGTCAGGCGCGCCCGCGCGACCTGGAGCCCGACGGCCCGGCTCGTCTCCGCCCCGAGCGGCAGGATCGTGAGCCAGCGCGCGAGCAGCGGCGTGCCCCCGAGCACCAGGGCCGCGCCGAGGCAGGCGAGCCCGGCCTCGGTCCCGGTGGCGTTGTAGGTCGAGCCCGAGAGCCACGTCAGCAGGGCGGCGGTCCGCGGGTCGGCCGTGGCGAGCAGGAGCGCGATCACCGAGCCGATCAGGCTGGTGAGGGCCGCGCCGACGAGCAGGATCCGGGCGGAGGCGTAGCGCGCCCGGCGGCCCAGGGCCAGGATCGCCAGCAGCGTCGCGAGCGCGCCCGCCGCGGAGGCGGCCAGCATCGCGGCCGGGCCGAGGCCGGGGGCGAGGAACAGGACGAGCACCACCACCAGGGCCGCGCCCGCGGAGACGCCGAACAGCTCGGGGCTCGCGAGGGGGTTCCCGGTCAGCCGCTGCAGCAGCCCGCCCGCGTAGGCGAGCATGGCCCCGGCCCCCAGGGCGGCCAGCGCGCGCGGCGCCCGCCAGGCCAGGAGGGCGCCCGGATCGGGGCTCCACAGCCAGCCCTGGGCATCCCGCCCCAGTGTGAGCGACAGGCCGACGGCCGCGAGGGCGAGGATCGCGAGCGCCCCGATGGCGGGCCACGGCCGGGCGAGACGGACCGGGATAGGCCCCGGCGCCGGCGGCGCCTCGCGCGCGGTGCGCAGACCCAGGATGAGGCCGACCAGCAGGGGTGCGCCGACGAGGGCGGTGACGGCGCCGGTCGGGACACCGCTGCGGCCGATGAGCCGCTGCACGAGCTGATCGGTCAGGACGAGCAGCACCGCCCCGGCCACCGGCCCCCAGAGCAGGCGGTCGCGGAGCCGGCGGGCGCCGCCGTAGCGGGCGATGGCCGGCCCCGCCAGGCCGACGAAGCCGATCACCCCGAGATACCCGGTCACGCTGGCGCCGACCGCGACGCCGAGGGCGAGGGCGGCGAGCCGCGTGCCGGCGGTGGAGACGCCGAGGCCCCGCGCCCCGGCATCGCCGAGCTCGATCAGGGTCAGCGGGCGCGCCAGCAGGCCGGCCGCGAGGGCCGCGAGGGCGAGGCGCGGGACGAGGCCGCGGACGCCGTCCCAGTTGTTCTGGTTCAGCGCGCCGGCCTGCCACGCGTAGAGGTCGGAGAGCGCGTCGAAATGCGCGAGCACCAGCATCCGGTTGGCGGCCTCGGCGGACAGCCCGACCACCAGTCCGGCGAGGATGACGGTGGACGGTGCGTAGCCGCTGCGCCCGCTCAGCAGCAGCACGAGGCCCGTGCACAGGGCCGCCCCGGCGCCGGCGACGGGCTCGTAGCCGTAGATCAGGAGGGCCGGCCACCACAGGGTCGCGAGGGCCAGGGCGAGCTTCGCCCCCGCGAACACGCCGAGGGTGCCGGGCTCGGCCAGCGGGTTGTCGAGCACCTGCTGGAACAGCACGCCGGCGAGGCCGAGGCCGCCGCCCGCCAGGACCGCCATGGCGAGGCGCGGCAGCAGGCTGTCGCGCAGGACGAGCTGCGGCATGTCGCCGTCGGTCGGGTGGAGCAGGGCGGCCCACCACTGCCCGGGCGGCAGGACGGCCGCCAGGTTGGCGTGCAGCAGCGCGGCGCTCACCGCCAGCGCGAGGGCGAGAAGCCCCGCCCCGCGCCAGAGCGGCGAGGCCCCGGACCCGTCGGCTCGCGCCCGCCGCGCTCCGGCCCCGGCCGCGCTCACGCCGGGGCCTTCCCGAGCGCCGCGGCGACCTGACGGGCGAAGCGCGCGGCCGACGGCAGGCCGCCGTTCGGATGGACGACCGGCATGCGGATCACGCGGCCGGCGCGCACGGCGGGCAGCGCCCGCCAGAGCGGGCTGTCGTCGAGGCGCCCGAGGGCGCGCGCGGTCTCGGCGCCGCGGTCGAAGTGGATCAGCGTCGCGTCGGGCACCTCCGCGAGGTCCTCGACCGCGGCGAGCACCGTGCCCGCGCCGCTCTGCCGGCCGGTCCAGGCATTGGTCAGGCCGAGGCGCTGGGCGACCGCGCCGACGGTGCTGCGCGTGCCGAAGACGGCCAGCTGCCGCCCGTCGTCGCGGAAGCGGCAGATGTAGACCGGGCGCCCGGTCCGGCCCGCGAGCGCGGCCCGGGCCTCGGCGAGCGCCCCGTCGGTCCCGGCGACCAGCGCCCGCGCCGCCGCGGCGCGGTCGACGCGGTCCCCCAGGTCGCGGGTCAGCGCGTCGAGGTGGTCGATCGGCTCCCGCGCGCCCGCGACGATGGGCAGCGCCACGACCGGGGCGATCCGGGTCAGCGCGACCTGGATCTGCGCCTGCCACGGCGCGGCGAGGATGAGATCGGGGGCGATCAGGCTGAGGAACTCGAGGTTCGGCTCCTGCAGCGGGCCGAGGTCGAGGACCGAGTCCGGCAGGGGCGGCTGCGCGATGAGCTTCTCGTAGAGCGGCCGGTTGGCGATCGCCACCGGCACGAGGCCGATGGCGAGGAGCGTCTCGGCGAACAACCCGTCGAGGGCGACCACGCGGGCGGCGGGCGCGCCGCCCGTCTCCGCGCGCCGCGGGTCGTCGGACGCACCCGCGGGGGACGCGGCGAAGCCGCCCGGGACGAGGCCCAGGACGCCCGCGGCGAGGCCGGCGAGGAGGGCGCGACGATCGCCGCGCGGGCGGCTCATCCCCATGCGCCGACCCATGCGCCGACCCGTGCGCCGACTCGGGCGAGCGGGCGGCGGATCAACCCGCGGCACGCCTCCGCGCGCCGCGCCCGGCCGGTCCGCGGGACGGCGAGCCTCATGGATGCGCTCCCTGCCGCTCCCAGGCGCGGATCCCGCCGGCGGCGGGCGCGCGCGCCGGGGCGACCGCGCCCCCGTGCCCGTCCTGATCGAGCAGGCTGTCGACGATCTCCTGCGCGCGGACCGGCAGGACCGAGAGCAGGGTGTCGCTCAGACCGTGCGAGGTCTCCGAGTAGCCCTGGACGTAGATGCGCGGGACGAAGCCGGGGCGGGTCGGCACGCGGTAGTCGCGCGCCAGGTCCGGCCCGTCGCGGTAGGGCGCGAGCGGTTCGAGGATCGCCGGGTTCGGGTCGCGCGCGTACCCGGTCGCCAGGACGATGCCGTCGTAGCTGCGCTCCGCCTCGACCTCGGCGTAGCGGTCGACGGTCCGCAGCCTGATCCCGCTTGCGTCGCCGACGGCCGAGAGGATCTCGCTGCGCGGCCGGAGGTGCAGGCGCTGCGGCCCGGAGACCTTCTCCCGGTAGACGATCACGTGGAGCGCCTTGAGCAGGTCGGCGTCGATCACCGCGTAGTTCGTGTTGCGGTAGCTGCGCACGATCGCCGCCCGCCGCTCGCTCGGCTGCGCGTACACGAAGTCGGTGCGGTCGGGGTGGAAGATCTCGTTGACGAACGGCGTCGCGTCCGAGGGCCGGAGGGCGTGGCCGCGGAAGACGAGATCGACCTGCAGCTGCGGGAAGCGGGCGTGGAGATCGTGGCCGATCTCGGCGGCGCTCTGGCCGCCGCCGATCACCGCCACGCGGGCGCCCGGGCGCGACAGGTCGAGCGGGCTGCCCGGGCCGCGCCGGTCGACGTGGTCGAGGTAGCGGCTCGAATGGCAGAGCCGGGGATCGCGCGCCAGGGCGGCGAAGGCGGCGGGCACGTGCGGGGCGCCGCCCACCGCGAGGGCGAGGTCGCGCGTCTGGCGGCGGATCTCGCGGCCCGCGGCGTCGCGGGTGACGACCCACAGGGTCTCGACCGTCCCGTCCGGTCCCGGCCCGGGCTCCACCGCGACCGCGGTCTCGCCGTAGTCGCACCGGTCGGCGAAATGGTCCGCCACCCAGCGGAGATAGTCGTTGAACTCGATCCGGCTGGGATGAAACGTCCCGAGATCGATGAAATCGTGCAGTCGACCCTGGCTGTGCAGGTAGTTCACGAAGGTCAGCGGGCTCGTCGGGTTGCGGAGCGTGACGAGGTCCTTGAGGAACGAGATCTGCATGTCGCTGCCCGGCAGCAGCATGCCGCCGTGCCATCGGAAGTGCGGCTGCCGCTCCAGGAAGCGGTACCGGAGGCCGCGCGCCGCCGGGGTCTCGGCCAGGGCGATCGCCAGGGCGAGGTTCGACGGCCCGAAGCCGACCCCGATGACGTCGCAGAGCGGTGCGGCGCGCGCGGTCATCCGATCGTCTCCTCGTCCGCACGACGGGGTGCGCGCCGGGGCGCGCGGCGAGGTGCGCGGCGATCCTCGCCGCCGCGGCGCACGGGGGCGGCGCCTCCCTCGGGGGAGCCGCGCGTTCCCCCGGCGGGACCGCTCGCAGGCGACCGGAAGCTGGTTCGCGCACACGCCACTGACCGCGTCCCCCGCCAAGCCCCGGACCACGAAACACCCGCCGGCCGCACCCGCCGGCCGCACTGCGTAGCGCGAACCGCCACAGTGATTCAAGGTCTCCGGAAAAAACTTCTGACGATCGAGCAGTAATGAATTAAATTAGAACATTTCAAATATGTAAAAGGGCCCTTGAGTCCGGCGATCTTTCGGCCATGTTATGCGCCGACAAGCGAAGTTCATTGATTCATTGGCGAGGCTGCTCGCAGCTTTCACCTGAACGGGATGCATCGATGGCGTTCGATCGCGAAGATACGCTGTTCTACGTGGTGGTGAATCACGAGGAGCAATACTCGATCTGGCCGAGCTACCGCGACATCCCTGACGGGTGGCGCGCCGTGGGCGATCCGCGCGCGAAGGCCGATTGCCTGGCCTACATCGACGAGGTCTGGACCGACATGCGGCCCCTGAGCCTGCGCCGACACATGGAGGCACAGGAGCGGGACGCGGGCGGCGCGCGGGCGTGACCGTGCCGGGACGAGTCCGGCTGTTCTGCCTGCCCTACGCGGGGGCGAGCGCCGCGGTGTTCGCGCAGTGGCGCCGCGGCCTGCCCGACGCGGTCGACGTCAGGCCCGTCGAGCTGCCGGGGCGCGGCTCCCGGATCGGCGAGGCGCCCTGCACCGACCCGCGGGCGCTGACGCGGCGCCTCGCGGACGAGGTCGCCGGTTCCGTCACGGGCTCCTACGCGCTGTTCGGGCATAGCCTGGGCGCGCTGCTCGCCTTCGAGCTGGCGCACGAACTCCGCGACCGCGGGATCGCGGCGCCGCGCGCGCTGTTCGCCTCCGGATGCGCCGGACCGGCGGTGTGCGACGGGGCGTATTTCCGCCGCCCGCGCAGCGACGCGGACCTGCGCGACGCGCTGTCCGCCTACGGCGCGACGCCGCCGGAGGCGCTGGCCGATCCCGCCCTGATGGCCCTGGTGCTGCCGGTGCTCCGGGCCGATTTCCGGCTGCGCGGCGCCTACACCTACGCGGCGCGCCCGGCGCTGGACTGCCCGATCCAGGCGCTCGGCGGGACGCGGGACGACATCGCCCGCGCCGACCTCGAGGCCTGGGGCCGCGAGACGCGCGGCCCCTTCGACCTCGCGCTGTTCGAGGGCGACCACTTCTTCATCCACGCGCGGCGGGGGCCGGTGCTCGACCTCGTCGGCCGGCGGATCGGCGCGCGGGCCGAGGCCGCGGCCTGAGGCGGCCGCGCCCGCCCATCGGCGGCGCGCGGGCCGGCGGCGCGAACGAACGGGATGTCACCATGGAGGACGCCGTGATGGAACTCGTGACCAAGCCCCTGCGGGACGAGGGTCCTCTGCCGCTCCTGGTCACGCCGCCGGAGGGCGCCGCGGGCGCGGCGCTCGCGGACGCGCTGCCGGCGATCCGGGCCGCGGCCGAGGCGCACCTCCACGCCGCGGGCGGCCTGCTGCTCCGCGGCTTCAGCCTCGACGGGCCCGACGCGTTCCGCAGCTTCGCGGCGGGCTTCGGCCACGACCTCCTGAGCTACGAGTTCGGCTCGACGCCGCGCAGCCCCGTGACCCAGGGGGTCTACACCTCGACCGAGTACCCGCCCCACCAGCACATCCCGCTGCACAACGAGCAGGCCTACGCCCGCGACTGGCCGATGAAGATCTGGTTCTACTGCCAGCAGGCGGCGCCTGAGGGGGGCGAGACGCCGCTGGCCGACAGCCGCGCCATCTACCGCGCCGTGCCCGAGCCGATCCGCGCGCGCTTCGCCGAGCGGGGCCTGATGTACGTGCGCAACTACGGCAACGGGCTCGACGTGGCCTGGGAGCAGGTGTTCGGCACGCAGGACCGGGGGGCGGTCGAGGCGTACTGCGCCGGCCACGGGATCACCTGCGAGTGGAAGCCGGACGGCGACCTCCGCACCCGGCAGGTCTGCCAGGGCACCGCCCGCCACCCCGAGACCGGCGAGCCGGTGTGGTTCAACCAGGCCCACCTGTTCCACGTCTCGAACCTCGAGCCGGAGGTGCGCGCGACCCTCCTCGACCTCGTCGACGAGCCGGACCTGCCGCGCAACGTCTACTACGGCGACGGCAGCCCGATCCCCGACGCGGATCTCGACGCGATCCGCGCCGTGCTCGCCGCGCACACCGTCGTCTTCCCCTGGCAGTCCGGCGACGTGGTGATGCTGGACAACATGCTGACCGCCCACGCGCGGACACCCTTCAAGGGCCCGCGCAAGGTCGTGGTGGCGATGGCGCAAGCCGGCCGCGCGCAGTGATGGCGGCGGCGTTCGCCTTCGCGGAGCCCGGGTCCGCGCCAGGGACCGCGCTGTGGCGCGCCCTCGCGCGGGGCGCCCGCGCCCGGCTCGTGCTGGCCGGCGCGGCGAGCCTCGTCGGCGGGATCGCCACGACGGGCCTGATCGTGCTCATCAACGGGGCGCTCCACGCGTCCGAGCCCGCCCGGGCCGACCGGGTCGCCGCCTTCGCGGCGACCGCCCTCCTCGCCTGCGCGGCGCTCGTCGTCTCGCGCGCCCTCTTCGCCGATCTCGGGCAGCGCGGGCTCGCCGATCTCCGGTCCGCGATCGCCGCGCGCGTCCAGGCCGCCGCGTTCGCGGATCTCGAGGCTGTGGGGAGCGCCCGGGTGCAGGCGCTGGTGACCGAGGACGCCAACCAAGTCGCCAACTTCCTCACGGCGCTGCCCGTGCTCGTCACCAACTGCGCGGTGGTCGCGGCGACCCTCGCCTATCTCGGCTACCTGTCGTTCCCCCTGTTCCTGGCCTCGGCCCTCACGATCGCCCTGGGGGCCGCGGGCTACTCCGCCTGCTACGGCCGCGTCACGCGCCACCTCGCCCGGGCCGGGGCGGAGCAGGACCGCCTCGTCGGACATTTCCAGGCGCTGCACGGCGGCGCCAAGGAGCTGCGCCTCAACCGGGAGAAGGGGCGCCACTTCCTCGACGCGGTCCTGGCGACCGCGATCGCCCGCGTCGCCGACCACCGCCGGCGCGGCCTCGCCCTCCTCGCGCTGGCGGCGGGCTGGGGCCGCATCCTGTTCCTGGCCCTGATCGGGCTCGCGCTGTTCGTCCCCGGGACCGGCGCGCAGAGCCCGGCGGTGACGACCGGGTACGTCATCGCCCTGCTCTACCTGATGGGGCCGCTCGAGGCGGTGCTGAACACGATGCCGCTCGTCAACCTCGCCCGCGTCGGCGCGCGGCGGATCGAGGCGGCCTTCGCCGAGCTGCCGCCCGAGCCGGTCGGCGATCCGGGGACAGGCCCGGCCGCGCCCCGGCGCGACGCCACCGTGACCCTGCGGGGCGTGACCCATCACCGGGCCGATCCGCAGACCGGCGACCGCTTCGACCTCGGCCCGGTCGACCTGACGCTGCGCCCCGGGGAGATCACCTTCCTGGTCGGCGGCAACGGCTCCGGCAAGACCAGCCTCGCCCGGGTGATCGCCGGCCTGCACCCGCCGACCGGCGGGACGCTGTGCCTGGACGGCCGCCCGGTGGCGGGCGCGGCCCTCGCCGGCTACCGCGCGCACGTCGCGGCCGTCTTCTCCGATTTCCACCTGTTCGAGACGCTGCTCGGCCGGCCGGACGCCGCGCGCGAGGCGCAGGCGCGCGCGTGGCTGGCGCGCCTCGGCCTCGACGGCCGCGTCAGCCTCCGGGACGGGGTCTTCTCGACCCGCGATCTCTCGACGGGCCAGCGCAAGCGGCTCGCCCTCCTGGTCGCCTGCCTGGAGGACCGGCCCGTCATGATCTTCGACGAGTGGGCCGCCGACCAGGATCCCGACTCCCGGGCGGCCTTCTACGAGACGCTCCTCCCGGAGCTGGCCGCCGAGGGCCGGACGATCCTCGTCGTCACCCACGACGACCGCTGGTTCGACCGGGCCGACCAGGTCGTGAAGCTCGAGCGCGGCCTCGTGGTGGAGCACCGCGCCGCCCCGCCGCGCGGCCGCCAGGCGGGAGCCGGCGCGTGAGCCTGCACGAGAGCCTGCACGTGGGCCGCGCGCACCGCGCGCCGTCGCCCCACCGGCCCGCGCCGGACGACAGCCTCGTGGCGATCCTGCGGGCGCGGGCGGCCGCCACGCCCGACCGGCTGACCCTGCGCTTCCTCACGGACGGGCGCGCGGTCGGGGCGTCCCTCGACTACGCGGAACTCGACCGGCGGGTCCGCGCCCTCGCGGCGCGCCTCCAGCGCGACGCCGAGCCCGGCGCGCGGGCGCTCATCGCCCTGCCGAGCGGGCCGGACTACGTCGTGGCGTTCTTCGCCTGCCTCTACGCGGGCCTCGTCGCCGTGCCCTCCTTCCCGCCGGAGACGCGGGATCCGCACCACGCGGCCCGCCTCGCCCTGATGATCGCCGACATGGCACCGCGCCACGTCCTGACCGATCGGGCGAACCGCGAGACCGTGGCGGCGACCTGCGCGGGCAGCTCCGTGGGGGCGATCGTCTGCGTCGACGCGGTCGGCAGCGCCGGGGCGGAGACGTGGCGGCCGGTCCCGTGCCCGCCCGACACCCTCGCCTTCCTGCAGTACACGTCGGGCTCGACCGCGAATCCCAAGGGCGTCGAGGTCACGCACGGCAACATCGTCGCCAACGCCCGCTGGCTCGCCGAGGCGATCGCGCCCGGCCCGGACGACGTCTTCGTCTCCTGGCTGCCCCTCTACCACGACATGGGCCTGATCGCGGGGCTGATCGAGCCGATCTTCGCCGGCGCGCCGCTCGTGCTGATGAGCCCGCAGGCCTTCCTCGCCCGGCCCGCCTCGTGGCTCGAGGCGATCGGCGCGCATGGCGGCACGATCAGCGGCGGCCCGGACTTCGCCTACCGGCTGGCCTGCGATCGCGTCGGCGCCGCCGCGCTGGCGGGGCTCGACCTCGCCGGGTGGCGCGTCGCCTACAGCGGTGCCGAGCCGATCCGGCCCCGGACCCTCACCCGCTTCGCCGAGCGCTTCGCCCCGGCGGGCTTCGCGCCGACGGCGCTCAGCCCCGCCTACGGCCTCGCCGAGGCGACCCTCCTCGTCGCGGCCAAGCCCCTGGGCACGCCGTGGCGCCGGCTGAGCGTGGCGCCGGCGGCGCTGGCGGCCGGCCGCGCCGTCGCCGACGAGGCCGGCACCGCCCTCGCGGGCAGCGGCCGGCCGGTCCGGCCCGAGCACCTGCGGATCGTCGACCCGCGCACGGGCCTCCCCTGCCCCGACGGGACGGTCGGCGAGATCTGGCTCAGCGGCCCCTGCGTCGCGCGTGGCTACTGGAACAACCCGGAGGCGACCCGCGCGACCTTCGTGCCCCGCGACGGCGCGACCTGGCTGCGGACCGGGGACCTCGGCTTCCTGAACGGCGGCGAGCTCTTCGTCACCGGGCGCGCCAAGGACCTCATCATCCTGCGCGGCCACAACGTCTATCCGCAGGACGTGGAGACGGCGGTCGAGGCGCGCGTGCCGGCTCTCCGCCCGGGGCGGGTCGCGGCCTTCGCGGTCGAGGGCCCGGCGGGCGAGGCGATCGGGATCGCCGCCGAGATCGGCCGGAGCGCCGCCGCCCGCGCGCCGGAGATCGCCGCCGCGGTCGACGCCGCGCTGGCGGAGGTGCTGGCCGAGCCGGCGGAACTCGTGGCCCTGCTGGCGCCGGGCACCCTGCCCAAGACCACGAGCGGGAAGCTCCGGCGCGGCGCGTGCCGGGACGGCCTCGCGGCCGGCGACCTCACCCCCCTCCACCTCTACCGGCGCCCGCAGGGTGCCCCGTCGCCGGATGAGCCGCCCCGGAGCGCGACGGAGCGCGCCCTCGCGGCGATCTGGAGCGATCTCCTCGGCCTCGACGAGGTCTCGCGCGGGCGCGGCTTCCTGGAACTCGGCGGCCACTCGCTCCTGGCGATGCGCGCCGTCGACCGCGTCCGCGCCGCCTTCGGGGTCGCCCTGCCGCTGCGCGACCTGTTCGCGGCCCCGACCCTCGCCGACCTCGCGGCGCGGATCGACGCGCTGCCCCGCGACGCGGTGCCGGCGCCCGCGCTCCTGCCGAATGCGGGCCCGCCCCTGCTGTCGCTCGGCCAGCAGCGGCTCTGGCTGGCCGAGCGGCTCGGCGACCCGGCCGGGCGCGGCGCCTACGTCATGGTCGGACATATCCGGTTCGGAGGCCCGCTGGAGCCCGACCGGCTCGCCGCGGCCCTGCGCCGGGTCGTCGCCCGGCACGCCGTGCTGCGGACCGGCTATCCGACCGGCGAGGACGGCCTTCCGGAGCCCCGGATCGCCGAGGCGGTCGCCCTCGACGTGCCCGTCGACGACCTCACCGGCCTCGATCCGGGCGCCCGCGAGATCCGGGTCGCCGCGTGCGAGGCCGCGGAGGCGGCCGCGCCGTTCGACCTCGCCGTGCCGCCGCTCCTGCGCGCCCGGCTCCTGCGCCTGGCCGCCGACGATCACCGCCTCGTCCTGGCCCTCCACCACCTCGTCGGCGACGGCTGGTCGGTCGGCGTGCTGCTCTCCGAACTCGGGGCCGCCTATCGCGGCGCGGAGGCGCCGCCCCTCCCCGTCCAGTACGCGGATTTCGCGCGCTGGCACCGGGCGGCCGTGGACCGCGCGGCGGCGGCCGAGACCGCGTTCTGGCGCGGGCACCTCGCGGAGGTGCCCGTCCTGCTGCCCCTGCCGACCGACCGGCCGCGGCCGGCGGTCCCGTCGCAGGCCGGCGGCTCCGTCCGCTTCGAACTGCCGGGGCCGCTGGTCGCCCGCTTGGCGGAGCTGGGCCGGGCGCGCGGCGCCTCGCCGTTCGTCGTGCTGCTCGCGGGCTTCCAGGCCCTGCTCCATCGGCTGAGCGGGGCCGAACGCTTCGTGGTCGGCACCGACGTCGCGGGCCGGCCGCACCCCGAGCTGGCCGGGCTGATCGGCTTCTTCGTCAACGTGCTACCGATCCGGGCGCGCCTCGACGGCGCCCCGTCCTTCGCCGCGCTGATCGAGCGCGTCCGCGAGGACGTCCTCGCCGCCTTCGAGCACGCCACCCTGCCCTTCGACCGGATCGTCGACGCCCTCGACATCCCGCGCGCCCGCGCCCGGCCACCCCTCGTCCAGGCCCTGTTCGTGATGCAGAACGCGCCGCCCGGCGATTTCGGGGTCCCGGGGCTCGCGGCCGAGGCCCGGGCGGCCAGCGCGCACGGCTCGAAGTTCGAGATGGCGCTCTTCCTCGACCCGCCCGCGCCGGGGGGCGGGATCGCGGCCGAGTGGGTCTTCGCCACGGCCCTGTTCACCCCCGAACGCGTCGCGCGCCTCGCGGAGGCCTACGCGACCCTGCTCGCCGCCGCCGCCGCCGCGCCCGCGGCCCCGCTCCCGACCCTGCTGCCCGACCGGCCCGACCTTCTGCCCGCGCTCCCGCCCTCACGAGACCCGGAGGACCCCGTCATGTCGAACACCGCCCCGTCGCTCCCGCGCACCGGCCGCCTGGAAGCGAAGCTCGACAAGCTCAAGGGACTGGGCGCCGGCAAACCCGCCGCCGCCGCGGGCGAGCCGGCCCGCCTCTCGACCCTGGCGCCCGGGCGCGACTTCCCCCTCGTGATCGAGCCGCTGTCGGCCGACGTCGACGCGGTGGCCTGGGCGACCGCCCAGCGCGACTGGGTCGAGGGCAAGCTGCGCCGCCACGCCGGCCTGCTGCTGCGCGGCTTCGGCATCGCGACCCCGCAGGAATTCGAGGCCTTCGCCGAGGCGCTCCAGCCCGGCCTCTACGGCGGGTACGGCGACCTACCCAAGAACGAGGGCGGGAAGAACACCTACCGCTCGACGCCCTACCCCGAGCGGGAGATGATCCTCTACCACAACGAGAGCAGCCACCTGCATGCCTGGCCGCGCAAGCAGTGGTTCTTCTGCCAGCAGCCGTCGCCGGTGGGCGGCGCGACGCCCATCGTCGACTGCCGCGCGCTGTACCGGCAGCTGCCGCCGGCGATCGCCGACCGCTTCGAGCGCCTGGGGCTGATCTACGTCCGCACCTTCACGGAGCGCTTCGACGTCGACTGGCGCCGGTTCTTCCACACCGAGGATCGCGCGGCCGTGGAGGCCCGCTGCCGGGCCGAGGGCGTCGACTTCGCCTGGCTCGACGCGGACACGCTCCAGACCCGCACGCGCTGCCCGGCGGTGATCACCCACCCGCTGACCGGCGAGAAGTCGTTCTTCAACCAGGTGCAGCTGCACCACCCGCGCTGCCTCGACCCCGAGGTGCGCGCCGACCTCCTCGGCCTCGTGGGGCCGGAGCGGATGCCGCGCGACGTGCTCTACGGCGACGGCACGCCGATCGAGGACGCGGTGATGGACGAGGTCGGCCGCCTCTACGAGGCGATCGCCGTGCGCTTCGACTGGCGCCCCGGCGACGTCGTGATGCTCGACAACATGCTCGCCGCCCATGCCCGCGACCCCTACGAGGGGCCGCGCCGGATCGTCGTCGCCATGGGCGACATGGTCGAGCGCGGCGCGGTCACGGGAGCGGCGGCATGACCGGCGCGGCGATGACCGGCCCGGCGATGACCGGCGCGGCGATGACCGGGGCGCCGGCCTCCCTCGCGGCGGCGCCGACCCGGGCGCTGACCCCCGAGCAGCGCGCCTGCCTCGACGAGACCGGCACCGCGCCGAATCTCGTCGCCGAGATCGACCTGCCCGGGCCGGTCGAGGCGGACCGCCTCCGCCGCGGCCTCGCCGCGGTCGCCGCCCGCCACGACGTCCTGCGCACCGCCTTCGTGCGCGAACCGGGCTTCCGCGGCCTGCGGCAGGCCGAGGCCGGCGCGCCCGCTATCCCGCTCGATACCGGCGCGCCGCAGGGAGACGTCGGGACCGTCGGCCTCGCGCCGGAGCGCGGCCAGACCCTCGCGGCCGTCCTCCTGCCGGGCGCGACGCCGCGGCTGCGCCTCGTCGCCAGCGCCCTCGCGGTCGATGCCGGCAGCCTCGACCGCGTCCTGTCGGAGGTCGCGGCCGCCTGCGCGGACGACGCGGCACCCGGCGCCGATCCCGAGGCCGCGACCTACGCCCAGTACGCGGAGTGGCGCGAGGCGGTCGCCGCCGACGACGCGGACGGCGAGGGCCAAGCCTACTGGCGGGACCAGATCGGCGCGGGCGCGGCGCCCCTCCGGCTGCCCTATCGCCAAGGGTCGGCCGCCGACGCGGTGGAGGAGCCGGCCGCCGCGATCCGGCTGAGTCGGGCCGTCGACGCCGCCGTCACGGACGCCTTCGCGCGGGCGCTGGCCCGGCCGGACCTCGCCGCGGCCGGCGCCGAGGCCGTGCTCCAGGCCGCGTGGTGGCTGCTCGTGGCGCGCCTCGCCGAGCGGACAGAGATCCTCGCTGGCTGGGCGCACGATTGCCGGCGCGACTACGCGGTCTTCGCCGGCACGGTCGGCGTCTTCACCAAGACGCTGCCCCTGCGCCTCGTCCTCCCACCGGAGACCAGCGTCTCGGAGGCCGCGGCCGGTCTCGCCGCGCGGCTCGACGAGCACCGCGCCTTCCAGGAACTCTGCCCCCTCGACGCGGCCGGCGACGACCGCCGCCCCGCGGTCGGCTTCGCGCTCGCGGCTCAGGGGGCCGCGCAGGACCGGCTCCTGCCCGGACCCGCCGGGTTCGAGCTCTGCCTGGAGCCGGCCCTCGACGCGGAGGGGCACCTCGCCGCGCTGACCTTGCACGCCGACCCGCGCCGCTACGCGGTGGAGGCCCTGGAGACCCTGCTCGATCAGGTCGAGACGCTGCTCGCCCGCCTGCCCGCGAAGGCCGCGACGCCCTTCGCGACCTACCCGCTCGTCGGCGCGCGCGAGGAGGTGCGCCTGCGCGCCTTCGGCCGCCCGGCCGCCCGCGCCCTGCCGGCGGAGACCCTTCCGGTCCTCGTCGCCCGCCACGCGGCGACGGCGCCGGACGCCCCCGCTCTCGTCGGCGCCGGCCGCACCCTGTCGTACGCCGCGCTGGAGGACCGCGTCGCGCGCCTCGGCGCCTGGTTCGCCGCGCGCGGCGTCGGTCCCGAGCGCGTCGTCGCCCTGGACCTGCCGCGCTCCGTCGACCTCGTGGTGGCGATCCTCGCGGTCTGGCGCGCGGGGGGCGCCTACCTGCCCCTCGACCCGGCCTGGCCGCAGGCCCGCCGCGACCGCCTGATCGCGCTCGCCCGGCCCGCGCTGACCGTGGCGCTCTCGGCCGACCCCGCGGCCGGCCGGCACGCCCTCGGGGCGATCCTCGACGGCCTCGGTGAGGCCCGGCACCCCGCCGAGGCCCGGGACCCCTCCGACATGGCCTGCCTGCTCTTCACCTCCGGCTCGTCCGGGACGCCGAAGGGCGTGGTGATCGAGCACGCCCAGATCCGCGCCTACGCGGAGGCCGTCATCGACGCCCTCGACCTGTCCGGTCACGGGCGCTTCGCGCTGACCTCCACGGTGGCGGCCGACCTCGGCAACACCATGCTGTTCGCGGCGCTGCGCCTCGGCGCCTGCCTCGTGGTCGCCGACGAGGCCGAGATGGCCGACGGCCCGGCCTTCGCGCGCTTCCTGCGCGGCAACGCCGTCGCCTGCGCGAAACTGGTCCCGTCCCACCTCGCCGCCCTCCTCGACGGCGTCGAGGACCCCGCGCTGCCCGCCCTGCTGGTGCTCGGCGGCGAGCCGACGCCGGCCGCCCTGGTCCGGCGGATCCGGGCGGCGGCGCCGACGACGCGGATCGCCAACCATTACGGTCCCACCGAGGCCTGCGTCGGCGTGCTGGTGCATCCGGACGCGGCCACCGCGCCGCCGGACGAGAGCCTGCCGCTGAGCCGCGTGATCGCCGGCAGCGAGGCCTACATCCTCGACGCGGCGGGCGCGCTCGCGCCGACCGGCGCGGTCGGCGTGCTCCACCTCGGGGGCGCCCAGATCTGCCGCGGCTACCTCCCGGGCACGGAGGCCGGCGGCGCGGGCGCGTTCTCGCCCAACCCCTTCGGAGCGGGGCGGCTCTACCGCACCGGCGACCGGGCCCGCCTGCTGCCCGGCGGCCGCCTCGTGCTCGCCGGGCGGGCCGACGACCAGATCAAGCTGCGCGGCCACCGCGTCGAGCCGGGCGAGGTCGAGGCCGCGCTGGCGGGCCTCGCCGGCGTGAGCCAGGCGGCGGTGCGCCCGTTCACGGGGCCGGACGGCGCGACCGGGCTCGCGGCCTACGTGGTCGCCGACCCCGAGCGGACACCCGCCGCGCTCCTCGCGGCGCTGGCCGAAACTCTGCCCGCCGCGTGGCTGCCCGCCCCGATCCTGCGCCTCGACAGCCTGCCGCGGCTGGCCAACGGCAAGATCGACCGCGCCGCCCTGCCCCGTCCGGACGTTCATCCGGACGCGGACACGGGCGTCCCGCCGCGCACGGCGCTCGAGACCGTGCTCACCGACGCCATGGCCGAGCTGCTGGGCCTCCCGGCGGAGCGCCTCGGCGCCGCGGGCGACTTCTTCGCGGCCGGCGGCAACTCGCTCCTCGTCATCAAGCTGACGGCGCGCATCCGCAAGCTGCTCAAGGTCGAGATCCCCCCGAGCCTGGTCTTCGACCACAGCACGCCCGCGACCCTCGCCGCGGCGCTCGGCACCTACGCCCCGCCGGACGCGATCGAGGAGACGGCGAGCCTGCGCCTGGAACTCGCCGGCCTGAGCGAGACCGAGCGCGCCGGCCTCGCCGGGGTGGGCGCGTGACCGGGGTCGGCGCGCGCGACGCGGCGCGGCGCGCGGCCCTCGCCCGCCTGCTGCGGGAGGACGCCGAGGCGGCCGACAGCATCCCGCGGCACGCCGGCGGCCCGGCGCCCCTGTCGTTCCCGCAGGCGCGGCTCTGGTTCCACCAGCGCTACGACCCGGAGAGCCCGGCCTACCACTCGGCCCGGGCCTTCCGCCTCACCGGCCCCCTCGACGTCCCGGCGCTCGAGGGCGCGTTCCGGAGCCTGATCGCCTGTCACGACGTCCTGCGCACGGCGCTGGCGGATACCGCCGACGGCCCGCGCCAGATCCTGCACCCGCACGTACCGTTCGAACTCGAGCGCGTCCCGGCCCTCGACGGTGACCCGGGCGCGGCGCTGCGCGCCTTGAGCCGCCGCCCCTTCGATCTCACCCGCGCGCCGCCGCTGCGCGCGGTCCTGTCGGAGGCGGGTCCGGCGGGCGGGCGCGTCCTCCTCGTGGTGATGCACCACATCGCGGTGGACGCGTGGTCGACGGCGCGGCTCTTCCGGGATCTGGCGCAGGCCTACCGCGCGGCCCTCGCCGATCCCACGCGGATCGGGCAGCCGCTGCCCGCCCCGCGCCTGCGCTTCGTGGATTTCGCCGCGTGGCAGCGCGCCCGGTTCGACGGCGCGGCCGGGTCCGCGGCGATCGCGCGCGGGCGCCGCTACCTCGGCGACGCCGTCCCGGCCCTGGACCTGCCCCTCGACTATCCCCGCCAGCCCCTGGCGAACCGCCCGGGCGGGCGGGTCGACTTCATCCTGCCCGCCGACCTCGCCGGCGCGGTGGCCGCGTTCTGCCAGTCGCAGGCGTGTCCGCCCTTCGTGGCGCTGCTGGCGTCGTGGCAGGTGCTGCTCGCCCGCCTGAGCGGCCAGACGGACTTCGCCGTCGGCGTGCCGAACGCCGCCCGCACCCGCCCCGAGCTGCAGGACCTCGTCGGCTTCCTCGTCAACACGCAGGTCTACCGCGTCCGCCTCGATCCGCGCGGGAGCTTCCGCGATCTCTGCGCGCGGCTGCGCGGCGAGGCGATGGCGTTCCTGGCCGAGGACGACGTCCCCTTCGAGCGCCTCGTCGCGGAGACCGGGATCGCGCGCGACGCCGCGACCACGCCGGTCTTCCAGGCGGCGTTCAACTTCCGCCCCAGCCGGGATGCCGCCCCCCTCGACCTCGCGGGGGTCGCGGCGGCGCGGATCGACGTCGACGTGGCGAGCGCCAAGTTCGACGTCGCCCTCGACGTCGCGGCCGACGGGACCGGCATCGATTGCCAGCTCGAGTACGATGCCGGCCTGATCGCGGACGCCACAGCCCGGCGCTGGCGCGACGGGTTCCTCGCCCTGCTGCGCGCCCTCGTCGCGGCGCCGGACCGGCCCATCCACGCGGCGAGCGCGCTCACGGCCTCCGACCGGGCGGTGATCGGGTCGGCGAACGCGACCGCGCGGGCCTACCCGGACGGCGCCGGCGACGTCCTCGCCGCCTTCGCAGACCACCGCGCGCACGATCCCGACGCGATCGCGGTGACCGACGCCCGGACCAGCCTGACCCGCGCCGGCCTCGACGCCCGCGCCACCGCCATCGCCCGACGCCTCGCCCGCGCCGGCGCCCGACCCGAGCGCGTCGTCGGACTCCTCCTCGAGCGCACCTGCGACCTGCCCGCCGCCTGGCTCGCCGTCCTCAGGACCGGCGCCGCCATCCTCCCCCTCAACCCCGAACTGCCCGCAGCCCGCCTCGCCGCCCTCGCCGCCGAGGCCGACCTCCTCCTCACCCAGCCCGAACTCGCCGACCGACACCCCGCCCTCGCCGACGCCGCAGGGCGAGCGCCCCTCGTCCTCGACGCCGATCCGGATACCGATCCGGATGCCGATCCGGATACCGACGCGGACGACGACAGCGCCCGGCCCGTCAGGCCCCGCACCCGAGCCTCCCACCCGGACGCGCTCGCCTACGTCCTGCACACCTCCGGCTCCACCGGCACCCCCAAGGCCTGCGCCAACACCCACGCCGCCCTCGCCAACCGC
>NZ_JBNNWO010000041.1:0-23288 GCF_050281105.1 Methylobacterium sp. NPDC080182 | reverse complement strand
TCTGATCGCGCTCGGCACCGACAACGAACCGTCCCATGCCGTCCTCCGGTCGTGCAGAGGAAGGCTACCACCATCGGGGTTTTGACACAGCCAGGGTCGTTTCCAGCCGGTCTGCTTCTGGACGGAAATGAGTCCACACGGACATCGCTGGCACGCTTGAGGCGCGCTCACAAAATTTGCGGTACAAGCTGCGATAGTGCTTCCTGCCGATCGTCTAGTCGGAGGCGCTGCGACAGCGAGATTACCGAAAGCTGATGAAAGATAAGCTCTTGTTGGCTGTGGTCGCTTACGGCATGCTGACTTCGGCGCTATTCGGCAATCCAGTGCAGCCGATTGCCCTCACGACGATTTGGGCCGACCGGCTTGGCATACCTTTCTGGCGGGGCATCGCCGCCCTCTCAGTTGCGGCCGCCGTCTTGGTCGTTACGAGGCTCCTTAGGAATGTGCTTCCGGAGATCTGCCGTCCGATGGCACTTGTGATATTGGCCATTTTGATGCCGACTATGATCGTGGGGCTCCTCGCAGATGGGATTAGGCATCAGGCCGTCCTCACGTTCAAAGCCGATGACGTCGAAGAGCATTCATTCTTCTCTTCCATCCGCAATGCGCCCTCTGATCTTCAGTTTTTTTTACATACCGCAGCGCTCAAAGATTGCAAGTCTTACGCATGGAGTTATCGGAGGTTGAAATTTTACGCGCTACCTTCGAGGACGGCCATAAATGTCTTGCCGCGAGCTTGGATCGAACGCTGTACCATTCAAATCAATGACCCATGATCACTTTCCTAGATCGATTTGGCAAATACCTTGATCGGGATTTGCCAAATCATTACCGGACGGCCTCTTCGGAGAAGCGCTGACGTCCATCCGCACTGCTGAGTTGGGTCGCATGCAGCCGCACCACTCAGGCGTGGGTACGATGGCGAGGTATCGTGGGGGCGATAAGATGCTGCCATGAGACACGCTCTCCTCCCCGTCACCGAAGAGGCTGACTGGCAGATCTATCATGCGATCCGACGTTCAGCCCTGTGGGAGGAGCGGGGGATGAGCGGGGGATGAGCGGTTACGACGACGATCGCCCCGAGGAGCGGTGGGTCGACAATCATCCCCTCCTGCTGACCATAAATGGACAGGGATGCGGCACCACACGCCTGGATGACCTGCGGAACGGCATCGGCATCGTCAGGCTCGTCGCCATCTCAGCGCCCCTTCGCGGTCGAGGCTATGGTCGCCTCTTGAATGCGATGGTGGAGCAGTACGCGCGTGATCTCGGCATCGACGTGCTGTTCGTGAGCGCGGCGGCGAATGCGGAAGGGTTCTATACGGCAACAGGGTGGGCTCGGTACGTCGCCGATGTCCCGGAGCAGTTGGGCAAGGCTGGCCACTGTGTGCGGATGACCAAAAGGATCGTCCGCTAAGTGGAAGCGCTCGACGGTTCTGTGAGCGACTGGGTTGGGTCGAAATCGGATGGGGGGCTGGAGCTGGAAGGACAGCGGCTTGAGTGGCAACTATGCGACCGAAGCCGGGAACGGACGGGTCGTTGATCAAGACCGACAGACTTCGCCTGCGAGGGTGGCGCAGCAGCGATAAGCCTTGTTTCGCCGCGATCACCAACACGCCGCGCATGATGCAGCACATGGGCATCTGATCTATGACGAGGAGGGCTATGAGGTGTTCAACTGGACGACGCTGGATGTCGCCGTAGAGCGCGCAGCCAAGAGCTGATCTGGGTGGAAAACCACCGTTCTGGCAGAACTCCTCGTAGAGTTATGTCATCGAATTTGGGTCTCCGGGCCAATGCTTCGTGGGGTCGTCACGTTCGCCCGAAGCGCTAGCCTGCCAGCGCCTTCGACCGAGACGGCGTGGCATCTGTGACAGGTAGAAAACTGCGGCCAAGACAGCCAGAGCCACCACGACGCCGATGACTACCAGCAGAGCGTAGTGCATCCCACAGCCTCCGGCTCACGAACTATCTTACGTTCGACCGGTCCCCGTGTCTCCTCCGTCCGCTGAGGGTCCTGAGCAGGCACGTGAGGTGACCCTGACCCGCCAAACTGGTCCGCGCCGAGCGCAAGTTATTCGGGTATCCTGAGTCCTGAAGGAGGGTGGATGCCATGCCTCGCAAGCGCTTCTCGAACGAGCAGATTGCCTTCGCCCTGCGGGAGGCGGAGAACGGTGCAACGGTGGACGAGGTCTGCCGGAAGATGGGTGTGTCCGAGCCGACCTTCTACCGTTGGAAGAAGCAGTTCGTCGGCATGGGCGTCCTGCCCTCCCAAAACTTCCGGCACGCGGTGCGGCTGCCGGCCTCGGCCTTTCGCGACGTTCCAGAGTTCGATGCTGGGCAGCGCGACGTTCCCTCCGAGGCGCGACAACCTGAAGGTGCGAAACCGGTAGCCAGGACCAACCAGCTGTGCTGAATAGCTCCAGAACGGCTGCATGCCTCTGAGGCGCCAGCAGCGAGCGGGGAGAACAGTCTCGGTTTGCTATCGCCACTCCCTTCTGGCACTGCGGCCCGACCGCGGATCATGGCAGACGAACTGGCTCGATGCCTTTTCGGCTTGGGGCGAGGCGAGCGTCTGGTTGTCATAGGCGTCGGCCGCGATGTCATCCGCACTCTCATCTCAGATGAAACTGAGCGCAGCGCGCTGCTGGTCGCAAGCGAGGGCCAGCTTGGGGCCGAGGCGCTCATCGATCGGCTTCTCGACGATCTCGCCGCGTTGGCTCTCGAAAGCTGGCCGCATTGGAACGGCCGCGATGCGTCTCTCAATCCGGCAATGGCCGATCCATGGCTGAAGGCGGCGTCCAAACGTGCCCGGCTCGGCCTGCTGCCGCGCTTCCGCAAGATGGGGCGAGATCTCGAACTTCGCCGACTGTCCCGACTGTTGGACCCTGCTGGCGTCATTCTGGTCTGGGAAGTCGATCCAGCATCGGCGACGCGCGCGCACCCCGCGATTGAAGGACTCGAATGGTGCGCGCGGCAGGGGGCTACGATTGTGACAGCTCTGACCGTGGAACCACCCGAGACCGCACCCTACGACCGTATTCTCTACGGCGCGTATGAGTTCATCCGGTTGGAAGGCGCGGTATCCGAGCGTTTCATCGCGCCGGTCGGAGCGCACCATGCGAGCGTCATCGAGCAGCGGGTCGCGGAAGCGTTGGCACAGGACGCCGACCTCAAGGACCTGTTCGTCTGCAATGCACCTGTACCCGTGGGTGCCTGGGGCGCGAGACCACGCGTCGACCTGCTCTGCCGCGAGCACCGCATCGTTGTCGAACTCGACGGCCCTGAGCACCGGGCTGAGCCCAAGTTCAGCAACGACCGCCAGCGGGACTACGAGTTGCTGACAGCGGGCTACCTCGTCCTGCGCTTGACCAACGATCAGGTCGCAGCCGACCTTCCCCTGGCGATCGAGAAAATTCGCACCGTCGTCCGCCTCCGGCGCGGTTCGCAGGAGGGTTGAGTCTATGAGCGCAACGCCGACGCCGAAGCAGGCGCTGATCCTGTGGTGCCTGCTCGGCCGGCATGGGAGCGCCCTGCAGAGCGCGATCACGCCGCGCATCGACAAGGCGGACCGGGAAGCCCTGATCGCGGGGCGCTACCTCGAGGCTGTGCGGCAGGGGCGCTCGCTGCGCTTGACTGTCACGGACAGGGGTTGGAACTGGTCGAGCGAGCATATGCGCGAGCCCCTGCCGCCAACTTTCCGGGTGCTGCAAGATTGGCTGGAGCGCATTCAGTCCGATCTCGCCACGACAGGTCGGACTCTCGCCGACCTCGTCGGAACCGCCCCAGACGAGCCGACACCAGAGGTATCTGCCACTCGCGCGCGCAAACCGGCTGCCAAGCGATCGAAGAAGTTCGGACCCAAGCAACTCCGCGCACGCATCGAGGCTGCATATCTCGCGTTGACGAGCGGGGAGAGGGCTACGGCCGTGCGCCTGAGTGCCCTCCGGAAGCATCTCAGCGATCTTGACCGTGAAACCGTCGATTCGGGCCTCGCTGCGATCTTGCGTGGCGACAAGACCGCGCGGCTGAGCCAATTCAGCGATCCCAAATCGCTCGACGCCGCCGAGCGCGAGGCGGCGTTCAGCCCCGCGGGCGAGCCCTTCCATATTCTCTGGATCCAATCATGACTGATGCCCTCGACGCCCTGCGCCGGGTCGATTTCGACTGGGTGCGCACGCTCGACAGCATCTGGATCGATACGGCGCTGACCGGCAGTCCGAACGAGCGACTCGTCCCGGACATCATCGCCGACCTGCACCGCAAGGCGCGCCAGCCGACCGACCGAGCGCTGGGCTGCGTGCTGGTTGGTCAGTCCGGAGTCGGCAAGACCCACCTCGTCGGTCAGCTCCGGCGCGAGGCTTGGCGCACAGGCGCATGGTTCGTGCCCCTCGACGTGCTTGGGCTGGCAGATTTCTGGCGCAGCGCGGCACTGAGCTTCGTGACCGCCCTATTGCAGACTATGCCGGACGGGCGGCGACAATCAGATGCCGTACTCGCTGGCGTGGCGCGCCGCTTCCGGGTCGAGGCACAGGTCGAAGCCGCGTTCAATACCCCGAACATGGACGCGCGCCGAATTGTTGACGTGTTGGTCAGGGCGCTGATGAGCGTCGATGCCGGCCGCGCGCTCAAGCATCTCGACGTCTTCCGCGCCCTCTGCCTCCTACGCTCGCAGGATCTCGCCGTGGTCGGGCTCGCCCACGCCTGGCTTCAGGGCTACGACGCTGATCCAGCGGAGCGGGCTTCCCTGGGATTCAAGACGCCACCGCCGGCCCCAATCGAGCTCGTGCGCGGCATGTGCTGGATCATGGCACTGAGCGGGCCGACGCTCATCGCTGTCGACCAGATCGACGGGGTCATCGAGACCAGTCGACTCGCGGCTGAAGACGAGCTCGATGCGGAGGCAGGCCTCGCCGAGGTGCTGGCCGCGGGACTTTTGGAGGTTAACATAGTCTGCGACCGCAGCATGACGGTGGTGACCTGTCTTCAGGAGTCCTGGGCGCAGCTCGGTACCCGGAGCCTTCGGCCGATGCTGGATCGCTTCGCGGAGGCCACGGCTCTCGTGGGCATGAACGACCGGGCTGCCGCTGCCGCCCTCGTGGCCGGTCGCCTCGAGCCGGCCTACGCAGATGCCAGCTTCGTGCCCCCGTTCCCGACTTGGCCGTTCAGCGCGCGCGCCATCGCCGACGCGGCGGCGGCTGGCATGATGCCGCGCACCCTGCTGATGCGCTGCGACGCCTTCCGCCGCAGCTGCCTTGCGGAGGGGGCGGTCTCGATCTGTGATAGTCTCGGCACGGCCAGTCCGCCTCAAGAAGGTTTGCCTCAGGACGTCGGATTCGATCTCGCTGCCGCGTGCCGGGAGGCCGACATTGCGGGCATCCGTAGCGACGAGGATACCTGGCTCGGCCAACTGCTGCGCGACACCTTCGACCTTTACGCCCTGGAGGACGATCCGGACGACACGCTCGACGTCGCGAGCAAGGGCGAGCCCGACCAGCGCATCCCCCCGCTGCACGGAAGGCTGATCTACATCCACCGGAACGAGAATGACCGCGAGCGGCACGTCTGTTATCGGGCGCTCCAGCACCAGAACGCCATCGCGTTCCAGGCTCGTCTTCGGGCGGCGCTCACGGCCTCCGGCATCTCGGCGCGTATCCCTGACCGGGCACTGCTGCTGATTCGCCGCGGACCCATGCCCGGCGGGGCCAAGACGAAGCAGCTCGTCGACGCCTTCACGAAGGCTGGTGGCCTATTGATCGACCCCTCGGAAGCGGATCTCCGTGTCTTCGTCGCCCTGCGCGACCTTCACACGCGGGCGCAAGAGGAGGGCGCGTCCGATCGCTTCGAGCGTTGGATCCGTGCCGAGCAGCCGCTCGTGGGCACGGCGTTCTTCCGGGATGCGGGTCTCGCCCATGCGACGACAGTCGGCCAAGGTCAGGGGAAGGATCAAGCGGTGGGGGAGGGGGCTGCGGTTCCGGTCCACTCGCCGGTCCTCGACCGTCAAGCCGCCCCCGAGAACTCAGTCGCCGCGAAAGGATCCGCTTCGCCCGTAGCGGCTCGCACCGAAGCGGATGCGATACCGGTCGGGCATCGGCTCACCCCGGACGCACCCGGCGTGAGCCTACCGCTGCGCCTTATGCCTCGCCACACCGCAATCATCGCAGGCTCCGGTTCCGGCAAGACCGTGCTCCTGCGCCGCCTCGTGGAGGAGGCCGCTCTCGCCGGGCTTCCGGCCATCGTGATTGACCCCAACAACGATCTCTCGCGGCTCGGTGATCGGTGGCCCGAGCGGCCCCAAGGCTTTTCCCCCGACGACGATCGCAAGGCGGCGCTCTACGCCGAGCGGGTCGAGGTGGTGGTCTGGACCCCAGGCGTCCATGCCGGCAACCCGCTGTTCCTCTCGGTCCTGCCCGACTTCGCGGAGCTTGGGGAGGACCGGGACGAGCGCCAGCAGGCAATCGAGATGGCGGCCGAGACCCTCGGGCCGCTGGCTGGCGCCAAGACCAATCTTCAGCGCGGGGTGCTGGCCGATTCGCTGCGCCACTTTGCGGAGCGCGGCGGCGGCAACCTCGCGGCCTTCATGGCCCTGCTGGCAGATCTGCCCGACGGGATCAGTCAGATTGGCAACGCCGCCAAGCTCGGGCTCGGCATGGCGGACCAACTCCACGCCGCGATCGCCACGAATCCACTTCTGAAAGTGGAAGGCACGGTGCTCGACCCGCGGCACCTGTTTTTCGGCAAAGACCCGGCCCACACCCGCATCTCGGTGATCAACCTGTCGGGTCTCGCCTCGGAGGCGGCCCGCGAGGATTTCGTAAACCGGCTCCAGATGACCCTATTCAGCTGGATCAAGAAGAATCCGTCACCGCGCGGCATGCTCTACGTCGTCGACGAGGCGCAGACCTTTCTGCCCGCCCAAAGGGCGTCGCCCAGCCTCGGCAGCGGCATTAAGCTCGTGGCGCAGGGTCGCAAGTATGGGCTCGGGATGATTGTGGCGACGCAGGTGCCGCGCGGCATCCACAACCAGGTCGTTTCCAACTGCACCACGCAGTTCTTCGGCCGACAGAGCGCGCCCGCGACTATCGCGGCTGCCCAGGAGATCCTCACGGCGAATGGAGGCGCGGCTGCCGATATCGGCAAGCTGGGGGCAGGGGAATTTTACTTTGCTACCGAGGGATCCGGACGGCCGGCCAAGCTGCGTACGCCTCTGTGCCTCTCCTACCATCCGGCCAACCCGCCGACGCCGGAGGAGGTCATCCGGCAGGCAAAGCGCTCGACCGAACCGGGCATCCGCGCGCAGGCCTCCTGACTGCGCAGATCCCCAGCCGGCGCCGCTGCGACCAGGGCGTCGACATCAAATGCGCCGCTTCGACTTCGGAGACGGCAGCGCGGCCCGGTCGTTCATCGTAGCGAGTACAGCCGTCACGTCCGCGCTCGAGATTGGGATCAGCGATACCTCGGCTATCGCGTCACCGTAGAGGGCTGCGGCAAGGGAGTGCCGGACCGGCAACGGCCGCCCGTGAGAGGCGGCCTCGACGCAGAGCGTGACTGCCTCCGCATCGGGATGCACGACGATGCCGAAGCCTGCATAGAACGGACCGGCGTCAAACACGCGCATGGCGATCACAAGACCCTCCGATGCCGAGGCCTCCAGGCCCTCGTCCATCAGCCAAATGCGTCGGCCAGGCTTGAGAAGGTCATCCAGCCAGACACCGCCGGCCTCATGCCAGCCAGCAACGCAAAACATCGAGAAGAAGGCCGATGCAAGCTTATGGGCGACATCGCGGTCGGGTGAGGGGAGGGCGCCGAAACGCTTGTCGAGGAAGCCATCGACGACGCGGCGCCCGCGCTGATTGGGCTCGAACAGCGCGATATCGCAGAGCATGGCGAAGGCTGCGTCGTCGTCAGGCTGTTCTTGGTCGATTAGATCGAGGTGCTTGGCGGCCCGGTCAAAATCCAGCTTTTTGCACTGCTTCACGGCTTCGGTGAGCACAGCCTGGATCGAGGCACGGATCGGGCGGTAGCATGCGAGGATCTCTTCGCGGCTTGGCGTTGTTCCCTCGGTCAAGGTCGGCCTCCGGATCCGGGTTGAGGTCGTCGCATGAGCGGCGTCCGAGTTAGGCTGCGCGGCAAGTGGCGCATCACCGAGACCGGCACATGGGACACCGACTATCTAGATCTCGTTGAACCCGCCTTCATCGCCTTCGAGCAACCGGGTGTCGGGAGCGAGCTTCGGGGCCGTCGTCGCGTCCCTGAACTGCGCCTCAAGCCAGACCGATGTCGGCTTTGAATTCCATGGTTCTGACGAGGGCACAGAGGTCTGGGGCGAAGGCTGGGTTGAGGTGGACGGGCCGGACGCGGTCCACGGCGAGATCGCGTATCACGATGGCGACAAGACCGCGTTCAAGGCGCGACGCTGGTCGCCTTCTTCGTGAGGCCGCAATCCGCATCTGGCGGCACTGAGGTAGTCCACAGCGAAGGTAGGCCAGAGCGAAGGTAGGCAAGAGCATCCCTTCGATCCTGCTCTCTGCGGGCTTACGGATTGGCTGCAACGTGTGTCCCGTCGTGTCGATGGACCGCGGGACGACCAAGCACGCGACGGAAGGGGAGGGCGTCGCAGCTGCAAGGCCCCGTGCTCGTGACCGCACATGCGATGACGCATAGAAGGCCCAACCCGATTCCATCATACGCTGCGCCACGCAGGCAGGCCGAATGCGAGCGCCGCGCAGGCCAGCCCGATGTAGCCCGGCGCGCCGTTGTCTTTCCAGACGCGGATCTGGTTCGGCCCGCATTGGAGCTGACGGGCGCATTCGAGGCCCGACCAACCGCGGGTGTCCTTCATGAACCGAGTCCAGGCCGTGAAGTCGTCGGCTGTCATCACGGATCAGGCGCATAAATGCAGAGATATCTAACGGAACCGTTGATATCGCGTCTGTATGGCGGATTTGAGGTATGATGAGCCTGCGAGTTGGGCGCAAACTGCGGTAGGTCTCGGGCGATGCTGGCTTTGCCAACGAGGCGAACCTCGCCGCGCTGAAAGAGCGCGGCATCACGGGCTACCTTGCTCTGAGCCGGGCGTTTCATGGTGAGGCGGACGCGGCCCGCCGCCGGAGGCTGACCAAGATGCCATTGATGAGCGCGATGGCCGCCAGCCTGAAACGGGATGGGCGCCGCAGCCGGTACCGTCTCAGGAAGCAGGGGTCGAGCCGGTGTTCGGGCAGATCATGCAGGCCCGAGGCTTCCGACAGTTACTGATGAGAGGGCTCGATCAGGTCCGGGGCGAGTGCGCGATGATCTGCACGGCCCACAACCTGCTGAAGCTGGCACAGGCCCGCCGCTGAGGCCGCTGATCCACCGCCATAGGCTACCGTCTCGTCCCCTTTACCCGCCTTCAAACCCCGTTATTCAGACAGTCTCCTAGTGGTTGCCGTCCTGAATCGCGGCCGTCGGCGCGAAGACGGCTTGCAGCGCGCTAGGCTCACCGCGGGAGAATGACTTTGTCGGAAACACCAACGCGCGGCTGCGGGATGAGCTGTGTAAAGTGAGATTCATCACACCTGGAAAGAGGGGCAGATCACCATTAAAATTGGCGTCGGCACTACACGGCGATCGGCCACGCATGGTGGGCTCGGCTAAAAGCCACCAGCGCCGGAGCTATTCGTGTAGATATGACGCTTGACCAGCTGCCTTCGCCCGACCGGCTCCATTGGTCAAGTCACCGGTGAAGCAGCGGCCAATTCTGCAATGATTTTGAATTCGAACCACTCCGTAGGAAAAGGGAGCTTCCATATCGAACAAAACGAAGCCTTCAGCTATGTACGCTACGAATTACATTAGCCTAGGCGACTGCGAGGGACTCGACATTTAATGATGTTGACACCTATAGAATTTATCATCAGCTGGATCGATATCCTGGGGAGATCTTCTATCGTGTCGGCAGAAGGCTGGCCATATATTTGAGCTGCGAGTGTGACATCGGTCGTGGTGACAACGAACTTGCCACATTTAATCGTGTAATTGTTCAAAAAATCATCAGCGCTTAAAATGTCTTCCAAGATAATGCTGTCGGGGGATGAATCAACAATCGATGATAGCGTGCTTCGCAACAGCATTGCGAAATACATTGTTCGAGCCGCGGTATTCGATGAACGCCCAATGCGACGGCATTGTTGCGCAATGATGCTCCATATCGAAAGATCATGAGCTTGTGTGGCGAGGAAATCTCTTGCACTCACCCATAGACGATTGTTTTCAGCAATTTCGATGACTGCTGTCGTGTCACCGATCTCTTCGCTTACAAAAAAATCGTGAAATCTTTCAAAGTCGATGTATGGGACTCTGCCTTCTGGTAGAGTAGTCCCTGCCATAGGCTTCGGAGGCGGCTCATCGAAGAATAAGTTGAACTTATGATTTTGGCCAGAAATAATCCAATGATCACCTAAATGATGTGGTGCATCATCTCGTAGCAGCTTCAGATCGAGAAAGCCTAGCAAGCCGATCACACTATTCTCGTAGGCGGTTTTTACATTTCTGTATGGCGAAGACGGGTCTATTAACAATGCCGCATCAACACGCGTCAAAAGAGAACCGGGCATAGACAATTGTAGTTTGCTGAGCTTTCCGAAAATCGCGTCAGATACGTCCTGTCTGTCATGATTGAAAGGCACATCTTTATCTACGATTTCCGTCCCTGGATAGCCGACTAAATCGCTCCGCTGAACACTGCTCAAAATCCGACACCAGGCGTCTTCGATTTTTCTGGTGCCATTGCCTCTGCTTCTAAAAAATACAGATAGAGGCGGAATGTGTTCATTGTTGATGATAGAATCCCAATTCGCACAAAAGAGAGCTATCAGGTCGCCGACCGCCCCTGAGAAAACTGGCGCAGGTTTAGCGCCGAGGAATTTCGGTATCGGAATAACAACGACTTTACCTCGAGCGGAGGTGGCGTCGTTGAAATCCCTTTCAGTCAAAAACGAAAAATCACCCCGCTTTAAAACAATATATACTATGTCCCTTCCATATTTATCCGAATAATTTCTTATCATGCCTTTCGTGCTATTTTCTAGTATGACAAATATTGGCCCATCGTAAGTGCGTATCGTTTCAATAAATTCTGTTTCCGTGTTTATGTCAAACAGCTTAAAATTCAGTCCTCTCCTCTCTAAATCTTGGCTCTGTGGAAAATTTCGCAGTCCGTTTGGTGCCATAATGGTGTATTCAAGGATTTTGCGCGCGTTATCCGGAGTGTTGTCTTCAGCGGGCCAATCGAAACGTGTCTTGCAGTCGATGATAGCGCCGTCAATTTGCGCCCTAGATATATTCATTCCGCGAAGATCTTGTCCGCGCAGGTCCGTGCCTTTCAGTGATGTGCCGATGTAGAAATATGATGGATCCTCACCGGCAATAAGTGCCAGCTTTCGGAGGTCGCCTGTGGAGGCCGAGAAGATATCAGTTATAGGAGCCAGCCAGTGTTTTGGTTTGCTCATAGGTCGCCTTCGGCTATAATTGCGCAAATTGTTATTTGTGAATATGGATCATTGATATCACCTGTTAGTAAGCCGGACTGAGAAAGGCGCGTCCTGATTAGCGCCTGCGCGGCAGCCATTTTTTGGTTGGCAAAATGATTTGTTGCGGCTTCTATGAAGCCAATTTTTTCTTTGTTGACTATATCAAATATCTCCAAGTCTTCCCGCCTGCATCGAAGCTCGACTCTTACGCTAGGCTCAATGCCTTTGTCCCGATCAGGTCTGGTGTCACTAAAGCTTAGCCGTGGCTGTTTCTTTGCATTCCACGGCCTTCCATCCAGAAAGCCTGAGCCCACCGGTTTGATTTCCCACGCATAATCGCCATCAGCTGTCTGAATTTGCTTGACGGCCATCGAATGTAAGTTTTTAACGATCTTTACGCTTGCGTCAGAACTTGTTTCGCAGGAATGCTTTCCGGTTGTTTCAAGTGACGGTATTAGGCCCGCCAGCCCTAATTTTGCCTTGGCCGAACCGACTATTGATTTTTTCGTCGAGGAACGGTGCGTTTCTGTCAATTTCATCTCTTTTTCAGGCGCATCCCTCCTTACCGACGATTTTGCAATCTTCGCTGGTTCGTGCGGAGGAACGATGACAACAACCTCCGCCTGTTTGAGACGTATTTGAAACCTCACGGGCGACTCAGCTTCTTCACCGATTCTGCCGGTGCTGAAAGCGATGTCAACGTGTAGAGACGCAGTTGATTGTTTTAAAGTGAATCCCTTATGCCACGCGTCAAGACTTACTACTTCCGAGAGTGCGCGCTTTCTGTTATCTTGATTCATTTCGAGAATCTCCCCGGATCGCCCTCTTATTAAGGCTTAGCCTATTATGCTAGCGAGGTCGCGTCCACATCGAAGATATTCCGACATGTTGCGGGGGGCTTGGGTCTGACGTCACCTCAAGTACCTGCTGTAACAAGCGTTTTATGCCTTCGGCCTGTGGTCGGGGCGACGTTGAGCCACGCGCAACGGGCTGTTTTGGAACAACTGGCAGAGGCTTGTCGGACGAAGACGGCGACATCGCCGCAGGACCTGCCGCGTACACTCCCAGCCATTTCGTGGCGCCATAAGAACGGCGCCAAGTGGCATTCAATGACCCGGGAGCGCGATCAGGCACTGTCGGGCATCGGCAACGCCAAGTTCCGTGCCCAGATGATGGCGGCGGACACCGAAAATATTGAGAAGCAGGTCCGTCAGCGCGCACGGCTGATGCAGAGTAGGCGGATCTTGCCCGCCAGATCGCCGCCCGGTCTACGTCGTCGACGAGGCGCAAACCTTTCCGCCCGCCCAGCCTCGGCAGCGGCATCAAGCTCGTGGCGCAGGGCCGCAAGTATGAAGCCTCGCTGTATCCGCTCGCAGCGCCGTCTGCTGACCCCGCGCTCGCTTGAGGAATATGATGCGCTCGTCGCGGCGCGGGCACGAGAGACCTCGTCGGCCTTCGCAGTTGACCGGCGACGGCGCGCTGGCATCGAAGGCACGCTCTCACGCGGCGTACGGACGACGGGCCTGCGTCGCAGTCGCTATCTCAGTCTGGCCAGGACGCATCTGCAGCACCTGCTGACGGCGACGGCGACAGCGATCAATCTCGGGCGCCTTGCTGCTTAGATCGGCGACACCCCCGCTAGCCGAACCCAACGCTCTGCATTCGCTCGCCTCATGGCTCAGCCCGCGGGCGCATAGGAATTCGCCAGCATTATCAGTTCAGTGGAGAGCGGTTTGGTGGGTGTCGGGCGTCGCCCCTTGATCAGGGCATGCCGCCCTCGTCCATCTCGGCCAAGCACGCCGACACGTTCTCCTGCGCCCGCAGGAGGAAGCGTCGAACATATTCCATACGTGCAGGCTCGGGACGCAGCGGTCCCTGGACCATGTTCCCGAGATGCGCGCAGGCCATCCGCATGTCCCCCGCGAGGTCGGAGACCAGGAACGCCGCGTTCTCAAGCGTTAGCAACTGGGAGAAGAGGTCCTCCGGCTCCGCGCCTTCACCCACGGCTCGGCCGAGCTTCGTCTCCACGAACGGGATCAGGGCATGGTCCCCCCCTTCGCCGAGTTACCCGACCGCCATCAGGAGCGGCATCTGAGTGTAGGGCACGGTCGCCACACGATCGAAGAAGTCCCCGTTCAGGGTGACCGTCGGGATCTCCGGAAGCTTGTCCGGCCCACCGAGGCCTTCCGCTTGCACCTCGTCAGTCATGGAACGCCTCCGAAAGCAGGAGCCCCGCGGCTTGCGGCTGCGAGGTCGGCCAAGGGCCGTACTCCTCGTGGACAGCGCCCGCGACTTGCCGGGCGGGGCGTTCCACCGGGTGTCCCTTGGTGAATAAGGTCCTGCCTGCCGCAGCCTTGACAGCCTGGACAGAAGCCCGGTCGCTCCCGTAGCCGGCCTGCTCGAAGAACTGCCGCTGCACGGCCTCGACCAACCGGATCGTCGGGAGGATCTCGAACGCATTCTTGCGTGGGAGGGGCGCCGCCGCACCTCTGGCCCTCCACGTCCCAGCCTCCCGAGCCGGGGCAGCCTTTCGGAAGCCGAGGCGCCGGCACGCCGCCTCGCCCGCGCGCGTCAACTGGAACTCGGCCTGCTTGCCATACACGGCGCGCTCGGCGAGGCCCGCCTTCGTGACCATGTTGAGGATCCGGGTCAGGTTGCCCTGCTTGAGTCCGAGGCTGCTCCCGATCCCGGCACGGTCGACGCGCCCGCCAGGCGCCGAGACCAGCATCATGAGCACGTCGCGTACATGGCGCCGCTTAAGGACGCTCTCAACGGGAAACTGCTCGGAGACGGCGATGGATTCATGGACGAGCTCGTGCAGCGCTACGACGCGTTCCGCCAGGGCAGCGTCCTTGGTCCTTAGGAAGGCCGTCACACGCTTGAGGACGTCGAACCACTCGCGCAGCTCCGGATCACGCCGGCGACCATCGAGCGCCTTCCAGACCCAGGCCCGGACCGCGGCATAGGCTTGCTGCATGGTGTGATTAGGCGTGGAATAAGGGTTCTTCCGCAGGTTCGGTGCTGAGCGCCTTGTGAAGCGTTGGTCCCTGGGGTAGCGGAGGGAGAGCGCGATGCGGATCTCGAACCCGTTATTGCCCTCGGTTTCAGAAGGTGTGCAGGTCGACGAGCTTGCGCTGGACGCCGATGCGCTGACGATCACGGCCAGGACGACCGCAGCCCGCGCAGCCTGCCCGCAGTGTGGGCGATAGTCGGCCCGGGTGCATAGCTCGTACTGGCGAACCCTGAAGGACCTGCCCTGGCAGATCGCTCGGTCACGTGGCGGGTGAAGGTGCGCCGCTTCCGCTGCAGCCATTGTCCGGGCCGCATCTTTGCCGAGCCTGTTCCCGGCCTCGCCCGTGCGAGGGCACAGCGCAGCGATCGCTTGGCCGAGGCGCAGACCGATATCGGCATGGCGCTCGGCGGCGAGGCCGGCGCCCGCCTGTCGCGACGGCTTGCCATGCCGGTCAGCGGCGACACCGTCCTGCGGCTGATCCGCCGTTGCAAGAGCGAAGGGTGCGCGTCCGCGCGTGTGGTCGGGATCGACGACTGGGCTTGGCGGCGGGGCCGGCGCTACGGCACAATCGTCTGCGATCTGGAACGGGGTCGCGTCCTTGATCTCCTGCCCGGCCGCGCCTGCGAGCCCGTGCGGGATTGGCTTGCTGCGCATCCCGGCATCGCCGTCGTCAGCCGGGATCGAGCGGGGCCGTACGCCGAGGCTGCGCGGCTCGGCGCGCCGCAGGCGATCCAGGTCGCGGACCGCTGGCACCTTCTCGTCAACGCTTCCGAGGCGCTGCGTTCACGCGTCGAGCGGCATCAGGCAGAAATCCGGGCGGCCGCCCGCCAGGCAGCGTTCCAAGACGCTACAGCCGCCATGGTCGCGCTCGCTCCTGCTGACCCGCCTCCGGAGCAGGATACCGGGCACGGGGGCGGCCGGCGACGACAGCGCTGCGAGGCGGCGCTACGCCTGCACGGTGAGGGCGTGGCGATCAAGACGATCGCGCGCACGCTCGGCGCCTCCCGCAACAGCGTACGACGCTGGCTGCGCGTGGGGGCGTTTGTGCCCTATCGCCGGGCACCGACCCCAAGCCGGCTCGATGCTTATCTGCGCTTTGTCGAGGCGCGCTGGCAGGACGGTCAGCACAACGCGGCGAGCCTGTATCGCGAGCTTCGCGCCATCGGCTTCGAGGGCGGCTACGAGATCGTCCAGCGCTGGGCGAAGCGACGGCGACGGGACCTTCCAACCCGACCTCCCTCGGCCCGTATCCCGTCGACACGCCGAATCGCGCGGTGCCTGATAAGCGATCCGGCCAGCCTTCCGCCCGCGGATCGCCGCTTTATAGCAGCGCTGTGTGGTCTTGCGCCCAGGCTGCAGGCCGCGGCCGAGCAGGTACGCGGCTTCGGGGCAATCCTGCGCGGCCGCGATCCGGCCGCATTGAAGCCGTGGCTGGAGGCGGCCGCCGCGAGTGAACTCGGCGGCTTCGTCGCCGGGCTGCGGCAGGACGAGGCCGCTGTCCACGCGGCCATCGGCGAGCCGTGGAGCAACGGGGCGGTCGAGGGGCAGGTGAACCGCTTGAAGCTGATCAAGCGCTCCATGTACGGCCGCGCCGGCCTCGACCTGCTCCGGCAGCGCGTCCTTCACGCCGCGTGAGGCGGACCAGAAACCGCCCGACAAACCAGATCGAGCGCCTCCCACCATCAGCACCGAACCTGCGGAAGAGCCCCGTTCCAACGCCTTTTGACACCTTCGACATGAGCGCACCGAAGAATTCCTGCAGCCGAACGCCCTTGCACCGACGCAGACGCAATTCGAGGGTATTCCTGAATCCCAACCTTCGCTGTGCCGAAAGACCCACCCTGCAAACCCCGTCGATTCGCGTGCCGCGGAAGCGCCCAGGTTAACGCGCGATGGAAGGCGCTTCCCCGGGAAAGCGTAGCATCACGGCCGGCAAGCCGACACACTCGACGGTTTGCCCGGCGCGGCGAGCGTGGATATTCGTACGCGCCCGTCCGCCAGGCGCGACGCAGCACAGGCA
Source organism: Methylobacterium sp. NPDC080182 (assembly GCF_050281105.1). Taxonomy (NCBI): domain Bacteria; kingdom Pseudomonadati; phylum Pseudomonadota; class Alphaproteobacteria; order Hyphomicrobiales; family Methylobacteriaceae; genus Methylobacterium; species Methylobacterium sp. NPDC080182. Next base: position 6,745 of record NZ_JBNNWO010000041.1, on the reverse strand, counting down.
GGCCACGCCGTCCACTAGGTTTCGGGTCGGGGCGGCATCGTGCCGGCTGACGCGGCGCATGGCCTCCGACTTGGCCGCCGAGGGCGCCACCCACTCGTGCCCGCTCCGCTTCACCGCCCGTTCGGGGCTCGGTCCGCGTCAGGCCTACCGCCCGGTGGATCACCGACCGCTGGACGATGATCGAGCCGAGCATCAGCCCCGATCCTGGGTTGGCCTGGAGGCGACTTGGATGCCGCCGGCGGCGAGGAACCGAGGCTCGGGAAACCCAAGTCCTCCGACCATGTCCTGCCCCAGGAAGCCGAGCGGGCAAGCGGTCAGCCCCAGCCACTCCGCGGCGAGGCAGAGCGTGGCCAAGAGGCACCCGGCATCTCGCCAGACGAGGCTGTACGGCTCCTCATAGGCCGCAGCGACCTTCGCGACATCGGCGATGAAGCGGATGGTGCATCCCGTGTCCCGCCCGAGGACCGCACTAATGGCGGACCCGTTCAGCGCGCAGACGCGAGCCGCATCGACATCGAGGACGCCGAAAGCATGGGCGTCCGGGTCGTACCAGCGGACGAACCCCGCCACGCCATCGATGCAGACCAGGTGGAAGGGATGGAGCCCCCCGGCGGACGGAACGGGCCGCCGCCGGGTCGTGATCCCCGCGCGCCCCACCCTCGGCTCCCCGGCATCCGAGGTGACGTACCGGAGGAGCGTGCCGATGGCAACCGGACTCACTTTGCCGCCGACCGCCGAGCGCCTGGCGGTGAAGACGTCCAGGAAGTCTCGCGGGGCGACCGGAGGCGACTGCGCCAAGGGCTCCGATCCCAGTAGGGGTGGCCGGAACTCGGCCCAATCCACCGCAGGGCGCCTGGGGCGGGGTTCCTTCAATGAGGTTCCCAGCCGAGCGCCTTCCAAGTCTGATAGTGCTTGTTGCAACCCCTGCACCGGCCGCATGCCAAATTTCCGATGTGGCAGGAATGCGCCCACGCCAGCACCTCGCGCGGGATGCCGGAAGCCCGGACCAAACCCGCGGCATCCAGGCCGATGGCCGGGGCGGTCACCGTGATCCCGCCTTCCTGCAGCGCCATGAGCCGCGACATCGCCTCGACGAAGTCCGGCCTGCCGTCGGCATGCTCGCCGTCGGTGGCCAGCGCCCCGATCATCAGGGTCCTGACCCCGAGCCCGACGGCGGCGATGCCGGCGAGGGTCAGGATAAGTTGGTTGCGAAAGGGCCACCATTCCGGGATGGGCGCCGCGTCGATGGCGGGGCTCCCGGCGAGGTCGCCGGACCCGAGGGACGAGCAGTCTGCACGGACCACCTCGTGGCGCAGGCCGAGGGCAGCGCAGACCGCCCCGGCCGCCTGTATCTCCGCGGCGGCCGGGCGCTGGCCGTAATCGACCGAGATGGCGACGTCGGGCCTCGTCCACCAAGCGATGGCCGTCGAGTCCATGCCGCCCGATAGAAGAAGCCCCCTCATTCCGGCGGGAGTTGCCAGACGGCACGGTAGGCCGCCGTGGCAAGGTCGTCGACGACGTCGCAGCCCGTACCCACGACCATCTTCAGGTCCTCTTCCTTGACGTTCTGCGCCAAGGCGACGACGGGGATGCCACGTCTTACGGCGTACCCGACCTCGAAGATCGTCCCGGGATCGAGTCCGTTCAGGACCGCGAACAGGACATCCGCCCGGTCCAGCCCTTCGATGTCCCTCGGCGCCACCACGTTCGCCGGCCCCGGTCCGACCTCGTGGCACGGCGAGAAGACCTCGGCGCCGAGCCCTCGAAGGACCATGCGCGACTCTTCCACGAGCCAGCGTTGACCGATGTCGAAGAAGGGAGCCGCAAGGTAGATGGTGCCGCGGCCGGGCCGCACCGGTTGGTAAGGCCGGGCGGCCAACGCCGCGGGTTCCATGACCGGCAGGGACCGCGTTTCGGAGTATTGCGCCACGGCCCGGGACGCGGCGTGTGCCGCCTCGGCCGGCGGCATTCCGCGGCAGGCCCAGAGCGCGGTGAAGGTCGCGGAGAACACGTCGCCCGAGCCGATCTTCCAGACGCGCTCGGTCCGGTAGGCCGGCACAAGGGTCTCCCCTTCCCGGGTGATCACGAGGGCGCCATGGCTTCCCATCTTCACCACGACGACCTCCGCCCCGTCCGCGATCAGTTGCGCCGCGGCGGCGTGCGGGTCTCGTTGGCCGGTCATGTCGGCGGCCTCGGCCCTGTTCAGCACGACGGCTAGATGCCCCGCCTTGGAGCCGTTCTCGCCGAAGCGCCGCGCACCGAAAGCCGATTGGGGGTCGTAGACCGCGATGGCCGCGTCGACGACCGCATCGCCCTCTAACATGCCGTAACGCAGGACGACGTCGCCGACGACGCGGATGGGGTCCAGGTGCGGCAGGTCGTGGAGCGGCGGATGGATGGACGGGGTCGACAGGGGATGCAGGTAATCGAAGACGATCGCCTTCGGCGCCGGCTCGGCCACCAGCTTGAAGCCAGACATGGCGGCGAGGGACTCCGCGTCCTTCCGTAGCGGCTCCGCAATGTACGAGACGAGCGTGGTCTCGCCGGTAATGAGATGGGCGATGGCGGCGGCGGCCCGTCCGCCGGACCCGTAGACAGCGTTCCAGAGTGGCTGGATGCAACGCTCGACGTAGATCGCCCCGACTATGGTGATCCCGCCCATCAGACCGGGTCCACCCGGACTTCGATGAAGCCGCCGGCCACGCTGGTCACGGATGCAGTGTACGACGCGTTCCGGTTGAGGATGCAGTCGATGATATCGAGATAGCCAAAGAAGGTGAGTGAGCCTGCGACGAGGCCGGCGGCATCCTTGACGACGAGGACTGGCGCGACACCGCTTGTCTGGACGCCTACGGTGAGCGGCGAGCCCGGGACCAAGCCGGCCGTCACGGCGGGATTGGGGCTGTTCAGCGCCCCCCGCCTTCTGGCGCGGCAAGGGTCTACGTCGGGCGTGCCCCCCGTGCCGCCGAGATCGCCGCGGGTGTCGTTCGTGCCTGACAAAGGTTTCTCCCCTTCGTTCTTGGGGAGGGTTTGTCCGCGAAACGTCCGGGCGCGTCAACGATCAGGTTGTATAAAGGGACAGAAAGTTTCCTCATGGTTGCCCACATCACCGCGTCCAGGACCGACGCCCTGCACCCGAGGCCGAGACAGAGGTCGAGGTATCTCCGTTCGAGTTCGCGGTATCCGCGGGCCGGGGCGGCACCGACGGCGAACACGCCCATCACCTGGCAAGCGCGCACGATATGGACGTCGAGGATGGCGACGGCGTCGCTGGCGCGCCGATTGCGGACGACCCACGAGGCGGTCTTCGGCCCAATGCCCGGAAGCTTGGTCAGGACGTCCCGTAATGCCACGTCACCGTGGCTCGCCTCATCCACGCCGCGGAGACCGTCGAGGCAGGCAGAAAGGTACCCCGCGCGGGTCCGCGCGAACCGGTAGCGGACGCGGCGGTCCCCGACGTCGAGCGGCTCCGACAGAAGCCGTTGCGCGACGTCAAGCGGCAACGTCCCGTCGCCGCGCGACCTGAGGGCGTCGCGGACACGGGTGTAGGCGGCCAAGCCAACCTCGGCCGGGGCGCCGTGGCCGCCCAGGAGACAGGCCACCACCTCTTCGGCCAGCGTCTCCCCCAACCGGAAGCGTGGACCGGTCGGCAAGTCCGACATCCAAGTCTGCGCCGCCCAGAACGCCGGGGTCAGTGGATGATCGAACCGGCCCCAGGACACGCCCGGGACGACTTCGGCCTCAGGGAGTGGAAGATCGAGGACTGCCAATCGGCCGTCGACCTCCCCCGCGACCCGTTGCATGGCGACCTCGTGTGATGCAATTACATGAAATTGCATCTATCTGAGACCTACGTCAATGAGCGACGAGGAAACGTTGGCATCCCTCAGGGAGCGCATGGACGCGCTGGGACTGTCGCAGGCCGAGGTTGCGGAAGCGTGCGGATTTTCCCAGCCGCATCTCAGCAAGGTTCTGGCTGGAAAGGTGAAACTTGCTCGTAAGACCCGGGCGGCCGTCCATGGGTGGCTGACGTGCTCGGTGCCGTCCGGAATGCCGCTCGAACCTGGCGAATGGGAGCGGCTCATCGAGCGCCTGCGCTCAAGGCCCCCCGCGCAGTTCATGCAAATTATGCAAGTTCTCCGGCTCTTGGAACGCCTTTCGACTTAGCGCTTGAAACGTTGGGCGACGGAGCTGCGGGTTGCGGATGGCCGCGCGAGTACATGTCCGGCCTCGTATCGGCGACGATCCGTCAGCGGACTGACGGGAAGCGCGATACCGGAACAGCAGGTGGACGACGGGCCCGCGGGCTAAATCAACGATATCGGCGATCTACGGGTGCAGGTGACGCGCCTGCAGCGCCGATTGGATGCTCGCGACGCCCGAGAACATTGTCGCCAAAGCCCTTGCACGCCTTTGGATGGATTGGGTGGAGGATGAGCGGCTGGGCCAACCGCGCAAGGCCTTCAGCTTCGACGGACGGCTTGCCTTCGACGTGAACGCCGCGATCATGGGGCAACCGGCGGCAGCATCTCCGCTCCGCTTATCTAGATCGAGTGCGATCAGCCTCATCGACACGCTCGACCTCGTGTCTGCCTCACTGGAGAATTTGCAGGCGCTCCGTGATGTCGCCGACCTCGTGGGCGGCGTGGCCTACGCCACGGTTTGGACGGACCGTTGCAGCACCCATGGTCATGCCGCTGAACTCAACGCCGCCGGCGAGCTGATGCAGTGGCTCGGTGAGGCCCTGACCGACGTGGAGACCGCAGCCGAGAAGGAAGCGGCGCGCCGAGTGCCGGATAACCGGAACGACCGCGAGACCCGCCTGTCGATGCTGGCTGCCGGCATCATCGACAACGGCGACCCCGAAAGCATCGAAGAACTCGCCTGCGAACTGCTCGCCCACGCCAAGGTCGAGCGAGGCGGAGGCTGATCGCCCTTCCTCTGCAGCTGTGCGTACCTCCCTGGCAGACCCCGTCGGGCCTTCCTCATCACCCGAGATCAGAACACCATGGGCGACGTGCTCCAATTCACCCCGCGCCCGAAACTGGTCGCTCCGGAAGCCCTGCCGCCGCTTGCCGGGGCCGAGCTACGCACCAGCCTGGAGAAGGCGGCACAGACCGCCCTCGACGCGGCCGACCGCATTATCGCGGTTCTGGACCGGATGGACGGCGACGGGACCCCGGCGACGGCCGCCGTGGTCGAGCTGCCCCAAGCGATTCCCACGATTGCCCCGGCCGACATCCTTGAGAAGAGCGCCGAGGCCGAAGCCCCCTCGGCCGTTATCCACGTCCCCTCGATGCGCTGGGGTGGTCAGGGGAACGTCATCGCCGCCGCTGGCACAGCCCTCCTAGACCTCGTGGGGGTGCGTTGATGCCCGTCGCGTTGCCCACCCGCGAGCCCCAGCCCCGCAGTCTAAAATGGTCCGAGAGGGTAGGCTTCTTCATACTCCTCGGCCGCCTGCGCTGGGTCAATCGGATGCTGCAATCAGCCAGAAGTTGATACTGTTGACGATCAATCGGTACAATGCGCTACCAGTTGCTTCGCATATAACTCCGCGACTGCGTTCGGCTCGACCTGAGGCATCGATTTAACATTTCGCTAACCTCTCCTATGGTTAATGATCTCTGACTCGTTCGGATAAGAATGAGGGGAGATTTATGCTCATATATCTCGGCGCAGAACGTCGCTTGCGCGACCTCGGCGACTGTTCGGCCCGAGTGTTGGGCAGGGCAGGAACGGGCTTATCTCATCATGCGCTGATGGTTGGCTCTTCACTGGTAGCCCTGGTCGCGGCACTGGGACCTGTGGCGGCGCAGACTATTCCGGCGCGCTCGCCTTCGACGCTAGATGCCTTCGGTGTTCCGTTGACGGCGGCACAGTTCGACACGCCCGAATATCGAGCTGATTGGGGATTGGCCAGGATCAACGCCGCAACTGCCTATGCACGTGGCTTTACCGGTCAGGGCGTCATGGTGGCTGTTGTTGATAGTGGTATCGACCCCAATCATCCTGAATTTCATGACGCAATTTCGCCCTTGTCGCGCAATTTTATCTTATTCAGCCCCAATCATCCACTTATTGACACCGATACAAGCGCTAATCACGGGACACATGTTTCCGGAACGATCGGCGCGCGACGCGACGGCTACGGAATGATGGGCGTTGCTTTCGACAGCACTATATTGTCTCTTCCAACGCGGTATAACTCTATAGAATTAGCGGATGCAATCGATTATGCAGCGGCATCGGGAGCAAGGGTTCTCAACGGCAGCTATGGTCCCAATTATTCCAAGCCACGCGACCAGAATGGCAACCCAAACCCCTATTATTATCAATTAACTTCTCAGTCATATTATCAGCCTTACGTGGACTTGGAGCATGAAGCGATTGTAAATGCAGCAAAAAATGACGTTCTTATGGTATTTGCAGCCGGAAATGACGGCACTTATCAACCAAAACTGGCTCACGACCCAGAGGGTAACGCGCTGCTTCCGTTCATCAAACCATCTAATAGCTCAGGAAACGTATATCATTTTGTCGATAAAGATGGCACAAACATTACAAATACCGTAGATTATTCTGACACCAGCGGGTATATCATCGCAGTAGTGGCTACAGATCGCGGCAATAAGATCGCAGATTTCAGCAATGGTCGTGTCCCTGGATGTGGTGTAGCTCGCCGGTAGCGGGAGAGCCCGCCTGCGCGCCCTTCACAGCGCTGTAGCAGGCGGGCTCTCTCGCGGGG
>NZ_JBNNWO010000040.1:0-23976 GCF_050281105.1 Methylobacterium sp. NPDC080182 | reverse complement strand
TCGGCCAGAGCCGCACGGAGTTCATGCAGGTAGATGCCGGGCTGCGCCTCGTAGAGGGAGACGATCAGGTCGGCCTGCGCCTCGATCTGGTGCGAGCGCTTATCGCCGCCCATCGGCTTGGGCGCGACGTGGCCCTCACGGGCGAAGCGCTCACACCACCGACTGGCGCTCGCCAGGCTGATCCCAAAGCGTTCGGCAGCTTTGTGTCGGGAGGCGCCGGCCGCGACGGCATGGACCACGCGCTGACGCAGATCGACGGACAGGGCTGAGGACATCGGCGCTCTCCTTCGCCGACCAACCCTTCACCGCGCCAGCCGTTTCATCACGCTCGGATGCTGCTCTAGGGCAACTAACTGGCCTCTACTTTTGATGGATATGTCGCGTGATTAAACTATCATAAATAGATAATTGTTACCTGAGTGCAACGTTTTTATACAATCTCCAAATAATAAGATTGCGCACAAGCAGATCGTGGTACCACCCGGGTATTCTACTACTGGTGGGGGCACCATGGACCATAACAGGATTTCCGATACGGTCTCAGCTGCGGACTTTGGGCGGATGACCGCCCATCTCGTGAGTGCCTACGTGAGGCGCAACAACGTGCCGTTCTCAGACCTGGCTACGCTGATCGCGAGTGCGGCCGATGCTCTCATCGGCCTCGCGAACTCCGATACACTCGCCGCTCCTGCGGCCAGTAAGACGACGCCAGCCCAGATCCGTGCCTCGATCACGCACGAGGCGCTGATCAGCTTCGAGGATGGCAAGTGCTACAAGACGCTCAAGCGGCATCTGACCGCCTGTGGGCTGACTCCGGAGACGTATCGGGCGAAGTGGGGCCTTCCGAGCAACTATCCGATGGTCGCCCCTGGATACTCCGAGAGGCGGTCGGCGATCGCTACGAGCTTGCAGTTCCGCCCCAGCCCCGGAGCCACAGCCCGGAAGGCAGGGGCAGTGCGAGCGTAGCTGACGCCCTCAGGCATAGGGGCCACCGAACAGGTCTCCGAGTGCCTTGCGTCGGAACAGTGTCCGCCAGCGCCGCCTGCGATGCTCGGGCCGATCGTGGATCATATGGCAGCGTTGGCAGAAGGCCGCGAGGTTGGCACCCGTGTTGTTCGCGGTGTCATGATCCCAGTGGATCCCGAGCTCGGCCGCGACCTGTATCTGCGGCCGGCCGCTGCTCTCCAGCAGGGCGACCGCTTCGCGTTTGAACTCAGGTGTAAACTCTCGTCGTCGCCATTCGACACCTTCCCCACTCAGGATGAGTTTATCAGAGGTGTCCGCGATGCCAAGGGAGGATCACGCCGGCTTCGGCAGCCTGGGCTGAGGCTCAGAAGGCGAGCTTCATCCCGGCCACGACGTTGCGCGGAGCGCTGGCGTAGATCGTGCCGCCGGTGGCGGCCAGGACCGCGGCGCCGTTCTGCCGGCCCGTGGCCGGGTTGAGCGTGTCGGCGAGGTTCTGGGCCGAGTTGGTGTAGATCCGGTCGAACGCGTTGCGCAGCTCGACGTAGAGGCTCAGCCGCTTGGCGAAGCCCGCATCCGCCTGACCCGACAGCGTCCGGTCGTAATGCAGGTTGAGGTTCACCACCATGAAGCCCGGCGCCTTCAGCAGGTTGGCGTTGTCGAGGTAGAAATCGCTCTGGTAGACGGCCTCGACGTAGCCGCCCAGGCCGGCGCAGGGCCCCGTGGTCTGCTCGTAGCCGAACCGGGCCAGGGCCGCGTCGGTGGGCACGCCCGGGATGTGGCGGCCGGCCCGGTCGAACCGGGCGGTCCGGGTGCCGGCGCTGAGCTGCTCGGTGTAATTCGTGTAGACCTGATCGTCGTGGGTGTAGGCCAGCGTCGCGCGCCAGCCCGCGGGCGAGACCCAGCTGCCGCCGACCTCGACGCCGCGGTGCTCGGAGGCCGGAGCGTTGAAGAAGTAGGTCAGCAGGCCCGGCCCGGGCGATTGCGAGATCAGCTCGTTGCGGAAGAACTCATAGAATCCGGTGGCGGAGAGTTGCAGCTCCGGCAGCGGCGCCCAGGTCGCGCCGAGGTCGAAGCCGAGATTCTCCTGGGTCTGCAGCTGCGCGTTGTTGCCCGGCGTGCCGGCGGGCGTCACCGTCAGGTAGGAGGCGGCCGGGGTGGCATAGCCGGTGGCGACGCGGCCTAGCACGCTCCACTCCTGGCTCGGCCGGTAGGTGAGGGACAGCTCCTCGGCGACGTGCAGGTAGGACTGGTCCAGCGGCGCGAGGGTCGCGGTGAAGCCGCCGGCGGCCGGGTAGGCGAAGGTCAGGTTCCGCCCGGTGATCCGGGTCGTCTCGGCGCCGATCCCCGCCACCACCAGCCACTGCTCGGACAGCTGCAGCTCGACCCGTGCGCGGCCGCCGAGATTGTCCTGCGTCGCCTCCAGGTTGCTGGACAGCGCGCCGCGCCGCGGCCCCAGATACGCGATGCTGTTGTAGATCAGCGAGTGGGTATCGAGGGTGTTGTAGGCCAGCGCGAGGTAGCCGGTGGCGGGCAGCCCGAACAGGTCGCCGCGCCGGGTCACGTCGGACAGGGCGTTGAAGCCCGCGAAATCGCCCGTCGAGGCGGTCGGGGTCACCGGCTGGTTGACGTTGCGGTCGTCGAACACAAGCTGCGTCCGCCAGGTCGTGAAGGCGTCGAAATCGTGCTCGTAGCGTGCGCCCACGACGGTGCGCCGGTCGCCGCGGTAGAAGCCGCCCTCGTCGGCGGTCACCGGCACGGTCGCGCCGTTGCGGCCGTTGAGGAGCAGGCTGTAGGTCGCGCAGCCGGGCGCGGCGGCGCGGGCCGTCGCGCAGCCGCGCTGATACGGGTTCTGCGCGAATTGCAGCAGGGAACTGCGCACCGGCAGGTTGGTCCGGGTCTCGTTGTTGAGCACCTTGAGGGTGAAGCGGTCATCGGTCGTGGGCGCGTAGGTGCCGAGGAAGTTGACCGTCTCGGTGTTGAACGAGGAATGCCCCGCGAAGCCGTTGCCCCGCGCGTCGCTGGTGAACAGGCTGTACGCGAACGGCCCGCTCACGCTGCCGATCGTGGCGTAGTTGTTGAGGTAGCCGAAGCTCCCGGCATCTACGCCGTACTCGGCGCCGTCGATGGCCGCGCCCGAGCGGGTGGTGAAGGCCAGGGCGCCGCCGGTGGCGTAGTTGCCGAACAGCGCCGATTGCGGGCCGCGGAAAACGTCGATCGCGCTGTAGGCGCGCGGGTCCACCGCGTCGAAGCGCGAATACCCGTCGGCCTGGGTGATCGGGAAGCCGTCCTCCAGCACGACGAAGTTGCGGGCGGGGCCGTTGGCGCGGGCATTGTTGCCCCGGATCGAGATGACGACGTCGCGCGGGCCGTTGGCTTGGCGGACCGTGACGCCGGGGCTGTTGCGCAGGACGTCGGCGATGTTGGTCGCCGGGCGGTTGTCGATCGTGTCGGCGCGGCTCAGGCCGGTGCTGACCGTCCCCACCGGGGCTGCAATCGGCGTCGGTGCCGCGGGGCCGAAGCCGCGGGCGGTGCCAGCGACCTGGCCTCCGCCGCCGGGACCGGCCTCGCCGACCACCGACAGTTCGTCCAGGGTCACGGCGTCCTGGGCGCGGGCCGTGGCCGGGAACAGGCAGGGCAGGGCCAGGATGAGACCGACGGCGCCGCGGCGTCCTGTCCCGTCGCGCCGAGGGGGCGCGGCTCCGGGCCGGTGTGCCGGCGCGACGGCCACGCGACGGATGCCGGGACGGGGGGAAGAGACGGTCGGCATCGCGCGGCGCCCGAGAAAGAATACGGCATCTGACGGGATCAGATGCGCCGCTCATACGTTCACGTCGAAGGCGAGTCTGTATCTATTTCGACACATGAAATCGAGTACGCACATTTGAATTGATTTAATTCAACTCGATACTTTATAGATGCTCTGAGACCATGGTCGCCGCGACCGAAGTTCGGCGATGACGGGGCCCCCGGGCGGTTCAACTAGAAGATAATCTAATCATATGCTTTGCGACCCAGGCGCGCATCGGCCACGCCGCTGCGGAGGCGCCGGTTCGACGATTGACCTGACCGAGGTGCTTCACAGCGGCACCCGCCGCCTGCTCGCCCAACCGAGGTGGCGCTGACCGTCTTCGTCGAGAAACACGGGGCCCAGTACCCCCGCGCCGCTGCCTGCCTGACCAAGGATCGGGAGGCGCTTCTGGCGTTCTACGGTTTCCCGGCCGAGCACTGGGACCACCTACGCAGCTCGAACCCGATCGAGAGTGTGTTCGCTACAGTGCAGCATCGGACCGTGCGGACCAAAGGGGCGCTCTCGGCCACGACCGCCAAACTGATGGTGTTCAAGCCGATGATGGCGGCGTCGAAAACCTGGCGGCAGCTTAAGGGCGAAAACCAGTTGCCGAAGGTCGTGGCCGGCGTCATCTTCCGCGACGGGACCAAGGTCGTCGCGAGCCCAGATCACCGCGCCGCCTGACCGCAGCCGTCACCTAAAATCCTGCATAGCTCTTGAGGTTCTGATCCTGAGTGGAGACGCGGGCATATCCAACGAGCATGTCGGCACAGTGCTAAAAGCGCGTTTATCCGGCAATAGAAAAGCCGACACGTTTCTCCAACAAAAACGGAGCCTTTTTAGGCCACTCACCGGCAGGTCGAGCTCAATGTCGGAAAAACAATCGATTTCCAGACATAACGCACAATAGGACGGATGTCCGTGTCGTTTTTCGAAGTCGATGTCAGCGGCTTGTCAAAGGTAATGTCAGCGGGCGTCTCAGATGGGTGGATTTCCGCCCGTCTGCTTCCGGACGGTGGATGCATCGAACCGGACATCTTCGCTCGGCGCGCTCACGACCTTTAGGGGCGCTCGTGGCAAGGCATCAAAGAGATTTTGTGTACACAGCGTAGGGGACGCCGTGGATGTCTGGTGCATCTCGAAATTTCTCAAACCCCATACGTATGTACATGGGCAGCGCGACACTCATGATGGGCGATGTGTGCAGGGCGATTATAGGCGAATGGTCACGCCTTGCTCGCTCAAGACACGCCTCGGTGAGCATTTTACCAATGCCTCCAGCACGATGCGACGGTGAGACAACCAACATCCTAATGATCGGCCAAGCCTGATTGAAATATGCGGCTTTCTGCTTGTTGGGGCCGACGTAGGCGACGCCGCCAACGACCTCACCATTCCTTACGGCGATGATCAGTTCGCTCTTTTTTGCCAAATCAGCCATCCTGGAGACGTTGGATGCCATCGCTGGCCAGTCTGCATAGTGCGACTCGAATTGCTTGAATGCCGCAAGTGCGACGCAACCAATTGCGGCCTCGTCGCTCGTCTCGAAGTCGCGTAGCAGCATGATCGGATGGCACCATAGCCGTTCCAGGAGCCGCATTTTCAATGCTGCGCGGCAGATCGACAACAGGCTGCTCACCAAACCGGACTATGGATGTCGTCCTTTGCATCGTGCCATCGGGAACCTCCTTCGGGTCCACTATGGCCGCCCGCACACGAAATTCCTGACAGTCCCACGACCTGTTGCAGCCCGTCGCCAACAAGGCCACGATTGGGTCCGTGACGTTAGCATTCCCCTCGGTGGTCGATCTCCGCGAGCGGCCAGAGTTCGCCTCCATCATCGCCGACCGGGTGTGGCGCGCGTGGTGGGAACCGAAGGGCTATGCGCTCTCCTTCATCGAAAAGCTGGTGCAGAAGAACCTCAACGATGAGCTGATCCCTCTTGCCCTCGTTGCTCACGTTGGGGGCACGTTCCTCGGAACAGCCTCGCTGATCGTGTCTGACCTCGATGAGCGATCACAATACACGCCGTGGGTGGCGGCCGTCTGGGTTGAACCGGAGCATCGCTCGAAAGGGATCGGCGCAGCCCTTGTGCACGCGGGAGCCGAAAAGGCCCACGCACTCGGGTTCGATCCCGCATACCTCTGCGCCTCGCCCCTCAAGCACGGGTTCTACAAACGGCTCGGCTGGCGTTTGGTCGAGGCTGACGTCACTGAGGCGGGACTCGCCATCTTCCGGTCGCCTTCCTACCGGAAGCTGGGCTGATGCGTGTTGCCGTTCTCGCTGACGCCCATGGCAACCTGCTCGCCCTAGAGGCTGTGCTGGCTGACCTTCGAACGCAGAGGCCCGACCTCGTTGTTAATCTGGGCGACTTAGCCAGCGGCCCCTTCGACCCGGCAGGAAGCGCCGACGCGCAGATCGCGCTGGGATGCCCAACCTTGGCCGGCAATCATGAACGCAATCTCCTGGAGAGCGACGACGCCAGCACTTCCGTGGCCTTCGCACGGTGTCGTCTATCAGCGGCGCACATGGCCTGGATCGGAACCCTACCGGCAACATTGCGCCTCGCAGGCGGCGAGATTTTCGCCTGCCACGGGAGCCCCGCTGGCGGCGACCTCGATTACCTGCTTGATGACGTCGGCAGTGGCCGGGCGATCCTCGCTCCCGAAGATCTGATCCTGCCCCGACTGACGGGTATCGGCTCCGCGCAGCTCGTCTTGACCTGACCGGCTGGTTTTGGACCGGGCTGATTGAGAGGATCAGCCAGGACCGAAGGAGGCGGACATGCGGCGAGGTCAGAAGAGGAACGCGGAGCAGGTTGTGCTGAAGCTGCGCCAGATCGAGGTGCAGACAGCCCAGGGTAAGAATTTAGCCCTTGCATGTAGGGAGGCGGAGATCTCCGAGCAGAGCTACTACCGCTGGCGCAAGGAGTACGGTGGCCTCCAAGTCGATCAAGCCAAGAAGATGAAGGATTTGGAGCGTGAGAACGCTCGGTTGCGCCGGCTCGTCGCCGATCTCTCTTTGGAGAAGCAGGTGCTGGCGGACGTCGCCTCGGGAAACTTGTAGCCCCCGAGCGACGCCGGCAGGCGGTCGACGGGATCCGGGAGAAGTACGGCCTCTCGGAACGTCACGCCTGCCGGCTCGTCGGTCAGCACCGCGGCACGCAGCGCTACGTGCCAACGGTGCCGGCCGACGAGGATGGGCTGACCCGAGCCATCGTTGCCCTGGCCTCCGAGTACGGGCGCTATGGCTACCGTCGTGTCACCGCGCTGCTGCAAGCAGACGGCTGGCAGGTGGGCAAGGACCGGGTTCAGCGCATCTGGCGCCGCGAGGGGCTGAAGGTCCCCAGCCGACATAAACCCTGCAGCCGCCTATGGCTGAACGACGGCTCATGTGTGCGGCTGCGCCCGCTCCACCGCAATCACGTCTGGAGCTTCGACTTCGTGCAGGCCCAGACCCACGACGGCCGCAGCTTGCGCATCCTGACGCTCCTCGACGAGCACAGCCGAGCCTGCTTGGCGTTGAAGGTGGCGCGCCGCATCAACAGCGTCGGCGTGATCGAGGCGCTGGCCGACGCGATGTGTCTGCACGGCATCCCGGAGCACATCCGCTGCGATAATGGTCCTGAGATGATCTCGAAGGCGTTGCGCAAGTGGGTCGCCAAGACCGGCTCGCAGATCCAGTACATCGCGCCAGGATCCCGGTGGGAGAACGGGTACTGCGAGAGCTTCAACGGCAAGCTTCGTGATGAGTGCCTACGCCAAGAGATCTTCTACTCGCTGAAGGAGGCGCAGATCGTGATTGGTCTATGGCAAACCACCTACAACCGCGTCCGACCGCATTCTTCGCTGGGCTATCGGCCACCTGCGCCCGTCAGCTACCCGGATCTGGCCTTCCGGCTACCCATGACCGCGACCATGCAGTAGCCTCTCAATTGGCTCGGTACAAAATACCGGTCAGGTCAGTCTTATGCGGCCACACGCACATGCCCCGAGTGGTCCAGGTCGGCAAGGTGACCGTAGTAAATCCCGGCAGCATCGGGATGCCCGCCTATACGGATAAAAAGCCGGTCCCGCACGCGATTGAGACTGGAACGCCCCACGCTCGCTACGCAGTGATAACGCGCGAGGCGAACGGCGGGTGGTCGGTGGATCTGCGCGCTGTCATCTACGACTGGGATCAGGCGGCACAGCAGGCAAGGGCGAATAGCCAACCGGTCCTGGCCCGCTGGATAGCGACTGGGCGGGCTTAAAGACGCCTCGCATCGACCGGTGCCCATAGGCAAGGATGGGTCGGCGGCGGAACGGCGGCTCGGGGTGGATCCCTGCCGGTCTGCTTCCGGAAGACGGCTGCATAAAACCGGACACAGCCCGTGGGACCGCCTTTCACCGTTTCCGGAAACCGGCAACGTCCGCGCGCAGAAGCTCAGCGCACGTTGGCAAGCACTAACTCGTTCAAGACGTAGGTTGGCGGCATCCACGGATCCGCCTCCCCGTAGTTCCCTGCCGTCAGCGCGATGACCAGTTGCAAGGCGGGGAAAACGAACAGCCGCTGGCCGCCCTCGCCCTGCGCCAGCCACATCCGCTCCAGACGACCCGGCGCCCATCCCTTCGGCTTGCCGAAAGCCACGTCGCGCACGAACCATTGGCAGCCGTAGCGGCGGGCCTCGTCCACACCGACGTAGGGCGTGATGCAGCGGTCCAGCCACGCCGCAGGGACGACCGTGTGCCCGTCTGTCTTGCCGCCATCCAGCATCAGAAGGCCGATCCGCGCGAGGTCGCGCGCCGTCATGCGTACTCCGGACGCGGCGAGCGGCTCGCCGTCCTCACCGTTCGTCCACTCCGTCGCCCCCATGCCCAAGGGGTCGAATAGCGCCTCTCGTGCGTAGGCGTGCAGCGTCTTGCCGGTGCCTTTGATGATGAGGCGAGCCAGCAGCGCTGTCGCCCCGCCGCAGTAGGTCCAGTACGCGCCCGGCGCCCGGATCACCGGGCGTTCGAGAACGTAGCGGTAGCGGTCCGATGCGGCGTCCATCGCGGTCTCGCTGTTGCGCGGGTCCGAGTAATCGAAGCTGGTTTCATCCCAGTCCGTGCCCATCGTCATCGTCAGCGCATGGTGGACTGTGAGCCGGTCGCGGCCGTCCCTCCCGGCGAGGTCGGCGTACTCCGGGAATGCGGCGAGCAGCGGGGCATCGGGCGACGGAACCAGTCGCCGGTCCAGAGCGATCCCGTACAGCAGGCCGACGAGGCTCTTCGAGCAGGAGCGCAAGTCATGCAGCGTCGTGGCGGTGAACGCCACGCGGCCGAGCGCGCCCCGACCACGCTCACGATCCTCGCCCTCGAAGTAGCGTTCGAGGACGACCTTGCCGTTTCGCAGAACGACGAGGCCGTGAACGTTCCAGATTTTCTTGTCGGCAATGGCTTGGTCGAGAAGCGCCGCGAGGTCGGCTGTGAAGCCTTCGTCCTTCGGTGCCGCTGCTGCCGCCCAGGCTACCTCGCCTGCGGCGGAACGGATCGGTTGCTGCAACACCATCGCGGCTCCCAATCCGGCGAGCGCTTGGCGGCGGTTCACACCTCCTTGCATCGCGCAGTCTGCCTCCGGCCAACCACTCTATTCGCTACGGTCGCGAAGGCCAGTATCCTGAGCCATATGCATGATGTCGGCTTCCCCGCGTCAAGCCAACTGCTGGTCGCTGCCCCGAACGGAAGCCGCCGGAAGGCAGACGAACGACTGCTTTTGAGAAGCATCCACAGCGGTTCGGGCGGCTAGGTTGGGTCGGTAGCAGGCCGTCCGCTCGAGGTGAATTTCTGCCGGTTCGCTTCAATATCGAGGGGTTGTAGAAGCGAACGTTGAGGCAGCGAGCGCGTTGCTCTGCCAGTTTTCGAGTTAAGGGGCTGATATGCTGAATGACCGTCTTTCAGATAGCGTTTCGCACAATGATACTCGTCATATTGTTGCTCTATGCATATTAAAATCCCGCAGAGGCGCGGAATTTTATTTGTAAATACACTAATTTTATTTATGTTACATAGTGCGGATCTCGTTATTTGTAGAGACAATTGCGCTGATCCGTTTGGTGGAGACGTAACGGGTGGACGCTCATCGAAGGCCCATGTCTTCCAACGATCTTCCGAGCCGCTTCCTGGCTGCCGCCTTCGGGCTGGGCGGACTTGGCTATATGATGACGCGGTCCGAGCCTACCTGGGAGGACGCGCTGATCGGCCTATCGTGCTTGCTTCTGTGCGCCGCCTTCTCGGTGGCATCAAACCGACGAAGGCCGACACGTGCGCAGCCGGTCCAGATCAAGCAACCACAAACCTTCCTCGATCAGCGCAAGCAGGAAGTTTCGCTGACGGGACAGATTCATCCTGCGCTATTAAGAAGCCGCCCGCAATTCGACTCGACGCCTCCCGAAGTGCCGACGCATCGTCAACGCATAGGTGATCGCAAGCCTCAACGCATGTCGCGAAATTCCTAAATTTGTTCTGTTGTTGAGTCCGCGAACACCCGGTTAAGTTTGGTGATAAGACCGGCGGCGCAGTACGGTTGATGCAGCAAGGCTGAAGATATCAAAGGAGGCAATTTAGAATAATCTGCGGTGCCGACGCTATGGCATTAACATGAGACCGCTAGGCTGGATCTGGTAAAAGCTGCAGGAAGTCATGGCTCACCGGAGCGGATCCTTAATCCAGCCACAAGATAGACGCTGTGGCGACAGCTATCAGGCCAAGCTGAAGCTATCGGAAGACCGATTGATGAGCGCTTATGGAAGGGAGCCGCGGCTATTCGCACAACTGGGTTGGGTCGCAAGCAGCCGCCCACTGCCTTCGCCCCCGTCCATAAGCCGACTCACGCGAACGGCTGGTCGAGGATCGCCGTCTGGGCCCCTCACCCGGAAGCAGACCTTCTACATGCGACCCACATCAGCCGCCGCGACCATTGTCGGCGCTTTTTTGAAAGCGGACACTCGCCTGCTGGCCTTTCGGCGAATTCATCCAAGGTTGAAGAACCATAACTCACCTTGATGGCTGCCCATCCACATCCTCTTGACATAGGCCGAAGACGCTTGACACGCACGGCCCTGAAAATTCGTGCAAGGCCCAAATAAGCAGCAAGCCAAGCACACCGACAACAATCAATGTGGCAGCAAACAATACAGAGACAATATATTTGGCAATATTTGTCAACATAATAAATGATAACCCGACGAATGTTTAATTTCTACGTAAGATCAGATCGGATGTCTGAAACCGAAAGTTGTTGAGCTTTCAGCTCAAAGTTGCTGTGATGTTCAATTTTACGTGCAGCCGGATTGACAGGCCGAAATTCTGCAAAAGTTTCAATGCGAACAGCTATGGATCCGTTCAAATCCCCATATAAGCGGCCGGTTAAGAGTCGCCTCCTATTACCGGAATGAACTGGAGAACGGCTCATAATCTGTCACAGGAAACACCACCGTGTCGGAAACCATTAACTACCCGGCCACATATCGAGCCCCTATTTTTCGGCGGATTGCCTCCGCGGCACATGTGTTGTTTATTACGCTGCTAGCTTTTTTTGGACGAGCACATTTAGAAAATTCATCATCATCAATCGTTTGGGCGTTTGCAGTAGTCGGGCTGATATTTATTGTGGTATGGAAATTCAACGATAGCTCAAGAATAATTACATTGCACACCGACCGCATTGAGCAAAAATCTTGGTTTAGCACAAAAACATGGCGGCGCGATGAGGCTGCGGGCATTTGGTATGGCCTGTTCGGCAGCTTTAGATTGGTTCGTAAATATAACAAGGGCGATTACTTCATAATCCCTGCGGGCATTTATCGAGACGCGACTTGGAATGACTGGCTAAGAGATGTGCCTGAGGCAAATATTAAGCCCTTGTTCCCGCGTATTTTCCGAAAACACAGGGCGCATCAATCGTGATTTTAACATCACGCGATATTTAACGCGCAGGCATCCACTATCTATACAAATCTTACCTTAATAAAATTTTGCTTGTTCTTTTGAGGTGGGCATTTTATGGCTGTCAGTTCAAATATAGCTCTGGGTCTTGCTTTGATGTCACTCGGCGTAATTGCGCATATTTACTCAATTAAGCGTGATCAAAAAGGTGTGGTATTCACGAGGGGCTTATTCTTTGTTCGTAAAAGTGAAGATCCAGTTCGATTTCGCCGCATTATGAGATGGGAATACGCAACAGGCTGGTTTCTGTTCTTATTCGGCTTGATATGGTTGATTGTAACTTATTCGCTGTAGAAACTACTGCGGAATATTTATGAAGTCAATTACAACATATCTAAATTCCGATAAAACTGTTGAGATTTATATTTAGGGTCAGTTCTTATCCGCTGGCCAACTCGCTACCTCGGCTACGGTGTCTCACACAATCGGAAGCAGACCGTCTCAAATCCGCCCCATGCCGCCATTCCAGGTCCGACCCACATCAGCCGTGCTGGCGAGCGTGAAAACTTCCCAAGATCAGCCGTTCACTGATCCTCGAAAAACACGGAGATCTGAAAAATCGTGATTGCTAAATGCGGTCGAAAATCATCTAATATTTTGGCCAGAGGCAAATTAAATGTCAGAATTCTTCCAGTGGTCTCGTTCGAGCGATGGATTTTGGGCCACGGATCCGTGGAACATGTATGATTTGTATGAATTAAAACTCGACAGTGAGAGGCTCGGCGACAGTGATAGGTTCGAGATTTGCGTGCTCAGGCTCCAAGCTCTTGGTCGGAAGGCAATCGTGACGTGGCAGCCGACGCCTGTTTGGACTGAAACATTCTTTGAATTAGGTATTAATACAACGTGGTATGATGACATCCACATGCAGATTGTATGCTCAGGGGAGCAAACACTCAGTCATTTTTGGATCGGTACTAGGCTACCAACAGCTGATGAAATCAGCGCGGTCTATCAACGTCATCCATTGTAGTATATTATTCTTGGAATATCAAAATCGTCAATCCATGGTAGTCCTATAAATTCACGTATTGCGTGTTTGCTTCACGGTAGATGGGTTCGCTGAGCGGTCGCGACTGGTCTTCACGGTTATGTCCGCTCAAATGCATCCGCTGTCCAGAAGCGGACAGGCAGAAATCCACCCTGAACGGTCATTTTGGTAGCGACCCTACGCAGCCGTGCTGACGCTCGCTAGCGCATCTCGGAAGCAATGATCCGTCAGCTATCCGGCAATTTTGTCCTCGGGCGGGGAGTGCGCTTCGGCGCTACGGCAGAGACCGGACATTCAGGCCGATGTCGACTTGGCATGGTTTGAGTGCACTTCGCTCTCACCGACACTTCCCATCGGACTCCCGATCAACGCTCCTGCCTTGCCGTCTGTGGCCACGAAGGCGACACCCGCCGCCTCCAGGGCTTGCCGGATAGCCTCCCGTGTCCGCAGCCGCACGGTTCCTGCATCCTCTTCCAGGCGCCGGACGCTCGCGACCGATACGCCGGCAGCAGCAGCTAGGTCCGCGGCGGACCAACTCAGCATTGCGCGAGCCCCCCGTACGAGTGCTCCGTTCAGCTCGGGCGGCGATGAAGCCGCCCGCGGCAGCGCGAGGCCCTGGCTGTCCGCGATCCTCTGCATGATCCCGATCCATTCCCGCACCGAGCCGTCGGGATTGTGGAGCGGCGTGGCGTAGCTCTTGAAGCGCCCTGTCTTGCCATCGGCACACAAGACGCGGTGGGCTACCTCATAGGGCATGACGCGCTCTACCGCAGCGCGCCATGCCGCCTCTACTTGCACCCGGTCTTCGGCATGCACGGCGGCAAGCCAACCATCGCCCTGCATCTCCGGTCCCGACTGGCCAGTCAGTGCCTGCCATGTCGGGCTCGGCCGGACTGCTCCATTCGGCGATGTCGTCCAGACCACGGCCGCTATGGCGTGCACGATCCCGCGATAGCGCGCCGTGCTCTGCTCGGCGAGCAGGCGAGCTTCGTGCGGCCCGGTCACGTCGAAGGCCGTGCCCTCGGCGCGCGTGGCCCGGTAGTCGGCGTCAAGCGCGATCTGTGCCTTGACCGCGATCCAACGCACCGTCCGATCGGGACGCACGATCCGGACGGTGTGATCGATGGCCCGCCCATTGCAGAGCATGTCGAACATCTCGCCGTGCACCTCCCGGTCGTCGGGATGAAGGAGGCTGTCCAGCAGGCCGCGCGGGCTCTCGTCCGGTGGCAGACCGGTGATGTGCGCGAGGCCCGCCGATCCTCTCATCTCGCCGGTTCGTAGATCGAGCGACCAGACACCGATCTGGCCGGTCGCCTCAAGAAGCTTGAGGAGCTGGTACGAAGATGCACGGCGGGTTGGCATCTCTTGTCTTGGCCATGAACGCCGCCGGAACGCAACGCCGCGCATTCCTGGAAGCGCAAAAATCGCGCTTCGATAATTCTTCATGGAGCTGCCGGGACCTCAAAAAGAGCAACTCGTACGCATTTTTCCTCACGTTGGCGCCAAAATTCAATGCCGTACTCACTAAGCAATAACTGACTTATGTTATGATCAATTACCGATTTTATCTTTAATATTTGTGGTATTGTTATGAATTTTTTGAAAAACGCGAAAATTTCTTTAAAGATTATGATCCCGCTCATTTTCATTGGGATTGTATCCGCCGGCATCGTTTACTACGCGCAGCGCACGTTCTCGGTGCTAGAGCGGTTTCGGTTTAATCGGGGTCGTATCCTGCCGCGACGAAGAAGTTTGCGGCCTCGTCGGGCGTGACGGCATCGACGAGCCGCCCGATTGTGGTCCAGAGCCCTTCGCGCGTGCGCTCGGCGGCCTTGCGCAGCCCCGCCTTCAATTTCGAGAACGCCATCTCGATCGGATTGAAGTCCGGCGAGTAGGGCGGGAGGAACAGGAGCCGCGCGCCCGCCGCCTCGATCGCCGCGCGCACGGCCGAGCCTTTGTGGCTGCCGAGATTGTCCATGATCACGATGTCCCCGGGTGCGAGTTCGGGCACCAGGACCTGATCGACGTAGACTTGGAAGGCGTCGCGGTTGATCGGCCCGTCGAGCACGAACGGCGCGGCGATCCCGGACAGGCGCAGGCCCGCCACCAGGGTCGTGGTCTTCCAATGACCGTGCGGGACGGGGGAGCGCAGCCGCTGGCCGCGGGGACAGCGCCCGCGGGTGCGGGCCATGTTGGTGGCGGTCCACGTCTCGTCGAGGAACACCAGCCGGTCCGGGTCGAGATCGGGCTGGCTCTCGAACCACGCTTCCCGGGCGGCCTTCACGTCCGACCGATCCTGCTCTGCGGCGTGGGCCGTCTTTTTTTGTACGTCAGGTCGCGCGCGTCGAGGAAGGCCCACAGCGTGCCGAGCCCGACGGTGAGGCCATGCTCGTCCTGCAACCGGGCGCGCATCTCCTCCAGGGTGATGTCAACCTTCTCGTCGATCAGCGTACGCAGGAACGTCTCGTACGGGTCGAGCTTGGAGCGGCGGGCACGCCCCTGCGGCCGGGCGGCCACCGTCCCAGTCGCGGCGAGCGCCGCCATCCAGCGGATCGCGGTTGCCTGGCCGACCCCGAAGCGGGCGGCCGCCTGACGGCGCGAGGTCGCCGCAGCCGCGGTCACCACCCGCTCGCGCAGGTCCAAGCTGTAGGGGCGGCCCATGCATCACTCCGGCTGTCGACCGGCCTAGTGAATCAGCCTCCCAGCGCCGCGTGAACCCCACCAAGCCGACTCAGCCCAAACCGAAAACGCTCTAAGTGACCAGACTGGGAGCATCGTCGACGTTCAGGCGAAGCGTCTCGAGAACATCCTCAATGTCAGCATCGGCGTCACCGAAGCAACGCTTCAGAACCGCAACATCGTCATCGCGACGCGCGAGGCCGAGATGGCGACCTTCAAGGCCAAGTACGACGCGGCAAAGGCGAGGACCTATCGGGCGTCCGACACGCTGCTGGAACTGACCGACACGCCAGCACGAAAGACCGCCAACCAGAACCTGCGTGCGCTCATCGAGACCTACTACAGCATCACCGATCGCGCGAACGCCGCCGGCCTCAGGAACGACAATGCGATCGCAGCCAAGATTGTTGAGAGTGAAGCGGCGCCCGTCCGGGCGCAAATCGGCGAGGCCGTGCAGTCACGCGTCGATGCTCTGACCCGGGAACTCGCCGAGGCCAAGGCCGCCGCACAGGCGAGAGCCATGCAAGCCACCACGATCCTCGTCACCGCCGCGGCAACGGGCCTCCTCACCGCCCTCGGCCTCGCGCTTGGCATCGTCGTATTTGGTCTGATGCGCCCGCTCGCGAACCTCGTCTCGGTCCTCACGCGCATGGCGCAGGGCGAGATCGACGCGCAGATCAAGGAAGCCGAACGGGGCGACGAGATCGGCGCCGTCGGCCAGGCGGTCGAGGGCATCAAGGCCATGGTCGCCCGCAAGGCCGCCGAGGAGGCCGAGGTCAAGCGCCGCGCTGACGAGGCCGCCGCCGCCGAGCGCCGCCGCACCATGGTCGAGCTCGCCGACGGCTTCGAGCGCGCCGTCGGCGGCATCGTCGGCATGGTCTCGTCCTCGGCCACCGAACTGCAGGCCACCGCCCAGCAGATGACCGCCACCGCCCAGGAGACCGCCGCGCAGTCCACCGGCGTGGCCGCCGCCGCCGAGGAGGCCTCGACCAACGTCAACACGGTCGCGGCCGCGGCCGAGGAGCTCGGCTCCTCCGTGCAGGAGATCGGCCGGCAGGTGACCGGCTCGGCCCATCTCGCCCAGGTCGCGGTGGGCGCGGCCGATGAGACCGTCCACCTAGTCCAGGCGCTGAGCCAGAGCGCTTCGCGGATCGGCGACATGGTCGGGATGATCTCGGGCATCGCCGGCCAGACCAACCTGCTGGCGCTCAACGCCACGATCGAGGCGGCGCGGGCGGGTGCGGCGGGGCGGGGCTTCGCGGTGGTGGCCTCCGAGGTGAAGGCGCTGGCCGAGCAGACCGCCAAGGTGACCGAGGAGATCACGCGCCAGATCGGCGAGGTTCAGGGGGTGACCGCGCAGGCGGTGACGGCGATCGGCGGGATCACCGGGCGGATCCGGGAGATCGACACCGTGGCGACGTCGATCGCGGCGGCGGTGGAGCAGCAGGGCGCGGCCACGCAGGAGATCGTGCGCAACGTCGCGCAGGCCTCGGCGGGCACCAACGCGGTGACGGGCAACATCGCGGGCGTCGCGCAGGCGTCGGAGGAGACGGGGGCGGCGGCCAGCCAGGTCCTGTCGGCGGCCTCGGAGCTGTCGCGGCAATCCGAGCATCTCGGCGCCGAGGTCGCCCGCTTCCTCGCAACCGTGCGCGCCGCCTGATCCGGTCCTGTCCTCGCCAGCGTTGGACGACCTGACTCAAATCACCCTACCCGGTCATAGGCTTTGGCCTCACCGGCAGATTGGAAGCGAACCTTCTCAGGGTTCATACCGGGGCTCAACGGGCTCCGGGACGCCTCTTCGTTCCGTAGCGTACTCTTATGCGAATGACCGCCCCAGCAGAGCTCTTCCTGTTCAGGCGCCCTGCTCAGGATTGGTCCGGGCGGAGTAGCGGTCCCGCGCCGTGAACCGGTCGGCCGGAAGGTCGATGATCGGCCGGCGGTAGATCGCCTCGCTCAGAAACGTTCGCTCGATCTCGATCTGATCCTCTTCCAGGTCGACGTACCAGCAGCGCCGGCGCCCGCTCCACCGCGGCGACGGCTGCCGGATCGTCGAAGCGGTGCTCTATGGCAAGCCAGGCGTCGCCTTGCCGGTCCTGCCGCTACCGCGAGCGACGCGTCCGGGCTCGGCACCGCGCTCACGTGCTCGCGTCATGCCTAGCCAACTCGACCTGTTCGCATAGGACGACACTTGGTAGTGGGGCTCGATCCTACGATGTCGGTGGCGAGGGCGCAGGCCTGTCCTCGGTGCTGAGCGGTTTGGCCTCGAGCAGTTCCCGCACGGCTTTGCTCGGCTTGAACAGGATCCTGCCCTTCGCCGGCACCGTGACGATCACTTGGCTTCGCGGATTGCGGGCGATCCGCGATGGATAGTGTCGGACCGCGAAGGTGCCGAAATCCCGAAGCTCGATCCGGTCGCTGCGCACGAGCGCGGCCGTCATCGCGTCGAGGATCGCGGTGACGATCGCCTCGACTTCCTGGACGTAGAGGTGGGGGTTCTTGGCCGCGATGCGTGCCACGAGTTCGGTTCGGATCACGCCACACGATGCCGCCTCGTGCTCGTGACGGCAACCGCATGTCTGAAGGCGCTTCGATCAAATGCCGCTCATCACGACAGGCGTAGAGCCAGCCTTGCGCCGAGATTTAGCAAAATCTGATCGATCAAATCTCGGAGATCGGGATCAGAGATCCTATCGATCGCGGCACGCAAATCGATTGCCAGACTTGCTGCCACCTCCACGGGGTCGCCTCCGCTACCAGCTTCATTAGCTGTCGTCGACATATCCTGCCTGCTTCAGTCGTGAGGAGAGCCGAACGGCTAGAGCCCGATTGCGGGACAGTCTGTGGGGGGCGAGGGCACGCGTAAAATGGTTGCTTCCAAGTCCGAGCCGTGAGCCGAGAACGCGGCCTGGGCTACCGTCAGCGTCTGCGGAACGAGGCGCGCGTAGATCGGCAGCAGGAGCGCGCCGTCATAGGTCGCCGGTAGCGCCAGAGGCTCGACGTCCCAGCCCATGTCCATGACCCGATCGACCAGGACCGGGTGGGTCTGCACGAGCAGGCCGTCGAGGTTCAGGATCTCGACGGCACGCGCCACAGCGGCGAACGCCGCCCGCGTCAGCGCACTCGGCCCCTTGGCTTCCCGCTTCTTCGGCGAGACGGCATGGCGGGTCCATTCGTAGATCCGCGGCCCAGCCGGCGACGGCGCCCCCTGCATGATCTGCGGGTAGACCTCCGTCACCAAGTGCGGCCGCGTCGTGGGCAGGAGCCGTGCGTAGGAGATGATCTCCCCGTGCTCCTCACCGACGATGTGGATGCTGTGAGGGCTGTCGAACTGATCACGCTCGCGGCCATCCGGCTTTCGACACGCCTCCCATCCCAGATGGTCGACGAAGAAGCCGTGCCTGAACCTGTAGATACGCTCGGCCAGATCGGGCAGATCCCGATCGATGTCGCCGGTCACCAGCCTGAACATCGCGATGGCTCCTTGCAGGGCATGGAGGTTGATCGCGAAATCTGCGGGGGACCGGCATCCGTAGATCTACGGACGAGGCTCGCGCATCGGTTCAGTCTATGATGCGACGGCGCAGCGCCTCGGCGACGGCCTGCGTGCGCGTGACGGTGTTCAGCTTGCGCCCGGCGCTGCCGAGATGATGCTCGACGGTGCGCGTCGAGATCGACAGGATCACCCCGATCTCCCAGGCCGACTTACCGGTCGACGACCACTTCAGGCACTCGGCCTCTCGACCTGTCAGGGGAGACGGCGGCGTCTCGTCGTCCTCTGCGGGGCCTCGACGCCGGGCGATGGCCTTGGCCGTGGACATCGCATAGATCGCCACGAGATGGAGCGCCGCCCGCTCGTCCTGCGAGAGCCGGACCTGCTCCCCGCCGAAGCTGACGCCCGCCTCGGTCCCGTCGATCTGGTGGAACGGCACGCAGAAGCCCTCGTTGAGGCTGAAGGTGCGCGCCTCCTCCATCACGACCATGCCCTCCGACATGGCCTGCGCCTCGACCGCCTCATGCCACAGGAACGGATCGGTCGTCCCTCGGATATGGCGGATGACCGGGTCGACGTGCATGTGCCGTCGTTCCTGATAGCGGCGCCCCCATTCCGGTGGCCAGCCGGAGATCAGCGAGCAGTCGTACAGGTTCTCGTGCGGTGCCCTGGGAAGGCCGGCGATCAGAAAGACGTCGTATCCGAAGATCGAGCCGCTCCGGCGCAACTCGGTGTAGACGTCGACGTCCGTCACCGCCTTGCGTAGACGATGAACGATATCGAACGCGATCTGTCGAACGCCAAGGCCGCCCGCCATTCTCGAACCGATCCCCGCGCAACGTGTCTCATACCGTGACGCGGCCATGTCGGAGATGCGTCAAGGGACGCGTTGAGCTATATCAACCTCAGGTCTTTGTCGCGAGAGCGGGTGTCACAGGGTGGCCGACGAAACGCGCACGCTGCTTTTGTTGCAGCAGATTTCCAGGCTGGTGGGCGTCGATCCCGACACCTTCAAGCGGCGTGGATCCGAACCCCCTGGATCTGCTGCGAGCGGCTCGGTGACCGAAGAGGGCGAGATACCCACGCTGAAGCGGTTGCTTCGCGCGTACGGTGCCCTGACGACGGACGAAGCGCGCATGGCCGCCATTCGAACCATCGAGGCGTTGGCTGCCCCTGAGCGACAACTCGCGCCGGCGTAGCGGCGGCCATCGAGATTATCGTCGACTGAGCGGACGGCCGATCGGGTTGGGTCTACCCCCTCGGTCCGGTCCTTCTCCGCTTCCAAGCTGTCCTCGAGGTCAGCTGTGGCAAGCTTGGCCGATGCCGATCCGGCCCGAACACCGCTTCTTCAGCCCGATCGACCGGCCGCAGCTCTCAGCCGTGATCCGCTTTCAGCGTGCCGGAGGTCGTTGGGAGGCCTGTAAGCGCCCGCACGGCCGGTCCTCTTTCCATCTGGGCGACGGCCGCTGGTGGGACGGCGAAGGCGGCACTTGGCGCGATGGAGGCGGAAGGCGCGTGCGCCCAGCCCCCGGCGTCGATGACGCGCTCGGGCGTGTGCGGCGGACGCGCATGGTGCTCGCGGCTGGACTTGCTCCGGATTAATGGCTCTTCGTCATTTCGTGTGGCTTCGCCCTGCGTTCTCCGTTCGTGGGAGAAGGACGGAGCTTGGCGATGGCGCGACTGCACGAGGTTCCCGGCTGCCGGGTACTCTCCATCGAAGACGGGCATGAGGCGGGCGTTGTCATGCACGTTCGCGGCTGCCGCTGCGCAGGACGATGACCCGTTTGCGGCACGCTGAGCACCGCCCGTCACGGCTCCTATCAGCGGCACCCCGCCGATCTACCCTCCCTTGGACGAGCCGTTCGGCTCGACCTCACCGTCCGGCATCTGCGCTGCCTCAACCCCTCCTGTCCCCGACGGACATTCTGCCTTCCTGCCTCTTCTCTCCTGGCTCCGCACGCCCGACGAACCCCACGCCTCGCCAAGGCGCGGCAGCGCGTCGGCTTGGCCATCAACGCTCGAGCCGGTGCGCGCCTGCTGGCAAATCTCTCCATGCCGGCGAGCGCCTCGACGCTGTTGCGCCTCATGCACGCCGCGCCCCTGCCGTGCGTTGCACGAGCGCGGACAATGGGTGTCGACGACTGGGCCTGGCGTCGTGGGCGCGCCTGGGGCACGCTCGTCGTCGACCTCGACCATCATCGTGCCATCGATCTTCTGCCCGACCGCAACTCGGCGACCTTCGAGGCTTGGCTGGCGTCACACACCGATCTGGAGATCGTCGCACGGGATCGGTCGACAGGCTACGCGCGTGCGGCCCAGGCCGTCGTCCCGCGTGCCCAGCAAGTCGCAGATCGCTGGCATTTCCTTCTGAACGCGCGCCAGATGCTGGAGCGCTGGTTGGTCGGCGCTCATGCCCGCCTGCGCGCCCTTCCCGTCCCCTCCGGCTCGGCGGCTCCCGCTCCTGATTACGCCCGCGACCACGCCTTCCCGCGCAGCCGCACAGATCAAGCTGCCGCGCAGGAGGCACAACGTTGGAGGGCCGTGCGTCATGAACAGGTGCAGCGCCGCCGCGCGGCCGGCGAGTCGATCATGGCGATCGCGCGCGATCCCTCTGGCACCGGCAACGGTGCGGCACTACGCCTCCATGGAGAGGGCCCCGGAACGCGGCGGACGGCGGATTGGATCGAGTCAGCTCGATCCCTGGCTAGCCTATCTCGAGCGCCGCCGTGCCGACGGCTGCGAGAACGGATTGCAGCTCCTGCGAGAGCTGCGCGAGCGCGGTTACGCGGGCGGCTCGCGGCAGGTGCACAAATGGCTGCAGAGCCGACGGACGAAGGTCGCGATCACCACGCCGCGACGCTGGCGTGATGCCGTTCCCGGCATGACGGCCCCCGACTCGGCCGAGTTGTCGGCGCGGCGCGAGCGACTGCCGGGATCGAAGGTCCTCGCCTGGATCATGACTGCGGCGCCGGACCGGCTGAGCCCGGCCGATAGCGCGCTTCTCGCGCGCATCGTGCAGGATCCCGACGCGGCCACGCTACACGGGCTCATCCAGCGCTTCGTCGTGTTCGTACGCGAGGCCGGGAGGAAGGGGAACGGATCGTCCGCACATGGTATCCGACGTCTGGCGGGGTTTCAGGCTTGAATCGTCGAGGCGAAGGCGGGCGGCATCCGAGCCGGGCAGACGTTCGCCACCGGGCTCGTCGTTGATGCGGCCGCGGTAAGGGCGGCGTTGACGATGCCGTGGAGCAACGCTCAGTCCGAGGGACAGATTACGAAACTGAAGCTGATCAAGCGACTGATGTACGGCCGGGCCGGCTTCGACCTCCTACGCCGTCGCGTGCTCCTGGCTTCTTGACCCACACGAAATTACGAAGAGCCACTTTTGCGGAGCAAGTCCAGGCCGCCCATCGCGATCACGATACCAGCAACAACGCGAACGCCAACCTCGCGGCCTTCTGCCAGCGATGCCACATGATCCACGACCGCCGCGAACATCGGCGACGGCGCTGGCTCACCCTTTTTCGGCGCAAGGCGCTCGGAGATCTGTTCCGAGGCCCCTACGCCTGAACGGCGCTGCCGACGGTCCCGCTAACCCTCGACCGCCTTCCGCGGCCGGCCCACGCGTTTGGGCTTTTCTACCGGAGCTGCTGGAGCGTCCGCGTGCCGCGAAGCTGCCTTCCCGCGCATCTGTCCCAGGCCGATGCTCTTGGCCATCGCCGAGCGGGCCTCGGAGTAGCTGGCCGCCACCATGGGGTAGTCCCGCGGCAGGCCCCACTTCTCCCGATAGGCCTCCGGATCGAGCCCAAGTCCCGTGAGGTGGCGCCTGAGAGTCTTGTACGGCTTGCCATCCTCGAAGCTGATCAACGCTTCGGGCCGGATCGATTTCCGGATCTGGGCAGCCGTCGGCCTCTCAGGTCGCGGCGTCGCCGATACGCCCGTGTTGCCGAGCCCGGTGACCGCCGCGTGCACGCTGGCGATCAGTGCCGCCAACTCACTGGTCGGAACGGGGTTATTCGACACGTACGCCGCGACGAGATCCGCCGCCAGTCCGGTATAGTCGATGGCCTCGGCCTCTATCGTCCGAGCGTTATCGTCCACGTCGCACCTATCTTTATATTGGAGAGCGATATTGTATCATCAAGGGCGAATTCTCAAGGAGATTTTATTAAAAATGGTGCGGTGACGACGCCAAATTCGGCCGCCTCGGCTTTTGCAAGCGAGGGAGCCGGGCAGCGTCAGTCACACATGGATCTCTCGGAGTAGCGCTGCTCTGGTCCCGGCCGATCCCTGGCTTACCCGGTCATATTCAGCGTCGAACCCTCTTCGGTGAACAGACGCTATCCTCGACGCTCGCTACAGGCCGCCGAGCGAGCGACCTCGCCGTCGAGAGGCCCGCGCCTGGCGCATTGCCACCGCAGACATTCCCGGAGCGTCGGCCCTGACCAGGTATCAAAGACAGAGGGCAACCGTTCGTTAATCATGTCGGCCCAAGGCTGCCCGCTCGGTTACAGATCCCTGTAGCGACGTCGCACGGGACGAGCATGCCGACGACCAGCGAACAGACGTGCGAAGTCAAGGTGGATGGCGCGTGGCGCCTCGCTAGCCTCGCAGAAGTGCGTCGTCTGTACACGATGACACAGAAGCATTGCCCAGCCTGTCACGGTCAGATGATGGTCGCTGGGAGCTACGTCGGTTCCAGTCGTCGTAAGCTGCAGCATCGTCGGTCGCATACCGGATGCCCACTTAAACCAGACACGTACGCCAGAACGTCAGCGCCACATCCCCAGGCGCTCGCCTGACGGCTGGCTCAAGTTGACCCTGATCTATTCGCAGTACGCCTCCGATCGAACCCTCGGCTGTGGATCGGCGTGTCCGTCGTGCCGATCGCCCGGTTGGACGAGCGGGAGAGGAAATGGCCTCATATCCTCCCAGGCGCACGTGCTAGAGCCGTGCCCGATCATGTAGCAACAGCC
This sequence comes from Methylobacterium sp. NPDC080182, assembly GCF_050281105.1. Classification (NCBI taxonomy): domain Bacteria; kingdom Pseudomonadati; phylum Pseudomonadota; class Alphaproteobacteria; order Hyphomicrobiales; family Methylobacteriaceae; genus Methylobacterium; species Methylobacterium sp. NPDC080182. Next base: position 122 of record NZ_JBNNWO010000040.1, on the reverse strand, counting down.
ACGTCGTCTACGTATCCGGCTGCGGTCAGGCAGTTGCGGCACTCTTGGGCCGTAACGCGGGTGAGCGACTGCCGGATGGCGGTCCACAAGTCGGCGACGGTGCGGGCTGCCCTGGTTCGGAG
>NZ_JBNNWO010000039.1:0-25929 GCF_050281105.1 Methylobacterium sp. NPDC080182 | reverse complement strand
ATCGCCGCCGTCAGAGACGTCTTGCCGTGATCGACGTGGCCGATCGTGCCAATGTTGCAGTGCGGCTTGGTGCGGGAGAACTTTTCCTTGCCCATCAGAGCCTCCTAGATTCGAATTCGCGTTGCGGAAGAAGAGATGCTTAGGCGTACTTGGCGATGACCTTGTCGGCCTCGCCGCGCGGCACCTCTTCGTAGTGATCGAACTGCATCGTGAAGTTGGCGCGGCCCTGCGAGAAGGAGCGCAGCTGGTTCACGTAGCCGAACATGTTGGCCAGCGGCACCATCGCGTTGATGACGTTGGCGTTGCCGCGCATGTCCTGACCCTGGATCTGGCCGCGGCGGGCGTTCAGGTCGCCGATGACCGAGCCGGTGTACTCCTCCGGCGAGACGACCTCGACCTTCATCACCGGCTCGAGCAGAACCGAGCCGCCCTTCTGCAGCGCCTCGCGGAAGGCGGCGCGGGAGGCGATCTCGAAGGCGAGCGCCGAGGAGTCGACGTCGTGGTAGGCGCCGTCGACCAGCTCGACCTTGACGTCGACCACCGGGAAGCCGGCGAGGACGCCCGCGCCGAGGACCGAGTTGAGGCCCTTCTCGACGCCCGGGATGTACTCCTTGGGCACCGCGCCGCCGACGATCTTCGACTCGAACGAGAAGCCGGCGCCCGGCTCGTTCGGCTCGACGACGAACTTCACGCGGGCGAACTGGCCGGTACCGCCGGTCTGCTTCTTGTGCGTGTAGTCGATCTCCTGACGGCGCGTCAGCTTCTCGCGGTAGGCGACCTGCGGCTGGCCGATATTCGCGTCGACCTTGTAGGTGCGGCGCAGGATGTCGACCTTGATGTCCAGGTGGAGCTCGCCCATCCCCTTGAGGATGGTCTGGCCGGATTCCTGGTCGGTGGAGACGCGGAAGGACGGGTCCTCGGCGGCGAGCTTCGAGAGCGCGATGCCGAGCTTCTCCTGGTCGGCCTTCGACTTCGGCTCGACGGCGATCTCGATGACGGGCTCGGGGAACTCCATCTTCTCGAGGATCACGGCCTTCTGCGGGTCGCAGAGGGTGTCGCCCGTGCGGGTGTCCTTGAGGCCGGCCAGCGCGACGATGTCGCCCGCGAAGGCCTCCTTGATGTCCTCACGGTTGTTGGCGTGCATCAGGAGCATGCGGCCGACGCGCTCCTTCTTGTCGCGCGACGAGTTCAGCACGTTGGCGCCGGTCTCGACCTTGCCCGAATACACACGGCAGAAGGTGATCGTGCCGACATGCGGATCGTCCATGATCTTGAAGGCGAGCATGGAGAAGGGATCCGCGTCCGACGGGTGACGGACGGTCTCTTCCTCGGTCTTGAAATCGATGCCCTTGATCTCGCCGCGATCGGCCGGGGAGGGCAGGTAGTCCACGACGGCGTCGAGGAGCGGCTGCACGCCCTTGTTCTTGAACGCCGAGCCGCAGAGCACCGGGTGGAAGGCGCGCAGCTGGACGGCCTTGCGCACCAGGACGCGCATGGTGGCCTCGTCGGGCTCGTTGCCGTCGAGGTAGGCGGCCATGGCGTCGTCGTCGAGCTCGACGCAGGCCTCGACCAGCTTGGTGCGGTACTCGACGGCCTGGTCCTTGAGGTCGGCCGGGATCTCGGTCTCGTCGAAGTTGGCGCCCAGCGCCTCACCCGACCAGACGATCGCCTTCATCTTGATAAGGTCGATCACGCCCTGGAAGCTCGACTCGGCGCCGATCGGCAGCTGCAGGCAGACGGGCTTGCCGGCGACGCGGTCGATGATGTCGGCAACGCACTTGAAGAAGTCGGCGCCGATCTTGTCCATCTTGTTGACGAACACGACGCGCGGCACGTCGTACTTGTCGGCCTGGCGCCACACGGTCTCGGTCTGCGGCTCGACACCCTGGTTGCCGTCGAGCACGCACACGGCGCCGTCGAGGACGCGGAGCGAGCGCTCCACCTCGATGGTGAAGTCGACGTGGCCGGGGGTGTCGATGATGTTCAGGCGCTTGTCGCGCCAGAAGCAGGTCGTCGCAGCCGAGGTGATCGTGATGCCACGCTCCTGCTCCTGCGCCATCCAGTCCATCGTGGCGGCGCCCTCATGGACCTCGCCGATCTTGTGGGACTTTCCGGTGTAGTAGAGGATCCGCTCGGTCGTCGTGGTCTTGCCGGCATCGATGTGGGCCATGATGCCGAAGTTGCGGTAGTCCTCGATCGCGTGCGTGCGGGGCATCGAATTGCTCCTGAGAGACGGCGGAACCGCTTACCAGCGGTAGTGCGAGAAGGCGCGGTTGGCTTCCGCCATCCGGTGCGTGTCTTCGCGCTTCTTGACGGCGTTGCCGCGGTTGTTCGCGGCGTCGAGCAGCTCGGCCGAGAGGCGCTCGACCATGGTGCGGTCGTTGCGCGAACGCGCGGCCTGGATCAGCCAGCGGATCGCGAGAGCCTGACGGCGCTCGGTGCGGACCTCGACGGGGACCTGGTAGGTCGCGCCGCCGACGCGGCGGGAGCGGACCTCGATCATCGGGGCGACGTTGTCGAGCGCGGCGCGGAACACCTCGATCGGGTTGGCCCGGGCGCGGTTCTCGACGATGTCGAAGGCACCGTAGACGATCCGCTCGGCGGTCGACTTCTTGCCCTCGTACATGATGGAGTTCATGAACTTCGTCAGCACCACGTCCCCGTACTTCGGGTCCGGGATGATCTCACGCTTCTCGGCAGAGTGACGACGGGACATCTTCTGAGACTCTCGAACGAAAAGATCTTAAGCGCCCCGCGCAGGCCGCCTCAGCCCTGAGGCCGGCGACATCCTTGCGAGGCCGTGGAAACGCGTACCGGCGCCCGGGAAATATCCGGGCGTCCGACTTACTTCGGACGCTTGGCGCCGTACTTCGACCGGCGCTGCTTGCGGTTCTTCACGCCCTGCGTGTCGAGCACGCCGCGCAGGATGTGGTAGCGCACACCCGGAAGATCCTTCACGCGGCCGCCGCGGATCATCACCACGGAGTGCTCCTGAAGGTTGTGACCCTCGCCCGGGATGTAGCCGATCACCTCGAAACCGTTGGTGAGGCGCACCTTGGCGACCTTCCGGAGCGCCGAGTTCGGCTTCTTCGGGGTCGTCGTGTAAACGCGGGTGCAGACGCCGCGCTTCTGCGGGCAAGCGTCGAGCGCCGGAACCTTGTTGCGGCTCCGCTGGATCTTCCGCGGCTGGGCGATCAGCTGGTTGATCGTCGGCATCCTGTGCCCTCTTCCTCGGTCACCTAGTCCGAACTGCGCAGGGCAGTCCGCAAAACGAATATGCGCCGGAGGGCCTGTCACGGACCCTCGGCGCGGTGTGGGCAGAGGAGCACGCCCGAAACGAACGCGCTCGTACCTACGGATCTGACTTACAGCGTCAGGCGATTTGAACCCTCGGAGCGCTCGGGGCGATGGCGGCGGCTTCCGGGGTTGCGCCCAAGGGCCGTCGGCAGCCGATGGCCGTCCGAAGTGGCGCGCTTCTAGACGCCGTTGCGCCGCAGGTCAATGCGGTCACGGCAGAAAACTGCACCGCGGCGGAGGTTAAGGATCGGTCAAGGGCGCGCACGGCGCCCGCGATCGGCGAGCCTTCGCGACGGCGGAGCCGAGGGACCGCTATCGCGCACGGCGCCTCGTCCCGTCAACGGAAGCCGGGGCAGGCCGGCCACGTGGCGGCGGGACTTCGGCGCAGCCTCGGGCCCTGCCCGGGCGCGGCAGGAAAATCTGCCCCGCAGCCGCCAGATCTTTCGGCGAGCGGCACCCGCCCGCGAGGAAAAAATAGAATCTTTCTCCGTTGATTTTCGTGTTCTCCAAAGATGAAAATGCGCTGGCGGTCGAGATAAATCCTGCTGGCATCCTCTGATATTGCGCCAAGAGCGAAGACCAGATCGATTTATACCTCAACTCAGAAGTCCGACGCGATTCAGACTGCAATATTCGCGATATTTGATCATCGCTCTGCCTGTACCGGCCCCGAACCATCCGACGGAGTCACGCGTGCGCCACCTCTTCGCCCTCGTTCTCGCGACCCTCCTGTCGGTCGGCCCCGCAACGGCCGACCGTCTGGACGACATCAGAAAGGCCGGCGTTCTCCGGGTCGCCGCCTTCGACAGCAACCCGCCGTTCGGCTTCGTCGATCCCGCGACGAAACGGATCGCCGGCCTCGACGTCGACTACGCGCAGGCCATCGCCGACGCGCTCGGCGTCAAGCTGGAGATCCGGCCCACCAACCCGGCGAATCGTATCCCGCTGCTGACCTCCGGCAAGGTCGATCTGGTTCTGGCGAACTTCACCATCACGGACGAGCGGGCGAGGCAGCTCGATTTCAGCATCCCGTACTTCGCCTCCGGCCAGCAGTTCCTGGCCAAGAAGGGCACCCTGTCGTCGCCGGAGCAGCTCAATGGGCTTCGAATCGGTGCAGACAAGGGCACCACCAACAAGATCGTCCTGCGCCGCGACTTCCCGAAGGCGGTCGTGGTCGCGTTCGACGACACGCCCTTCGCATTCACGGCCCTGCGCAACGGCAATGTCCAGGCGATCACGCAGGACGGCCCGAAGCTGGTCGGGCTGCTCGCGAAGGTGCCGGACCGGCAGAACTACGAGATCCCCGCCTTCAGCATCTCCAACGACTATATCGGCGTCGGCATCCCGAAGGATGAGGCGCGGCTCCGGGACCGCGTGAACGAGACCCTGCGCGGCCTGGAGTCGAGCGGCAGGGCGGCGGCGATCTATGATCGCTGGTTCGGGCCCGCGACCGAGCAGCCGCTGCCGCGCCTGTTCCGGATCGGGGACCGTCCCTGACCCGGGGCGGCACGACGACGATGGCCGCGCTGTTCGGCGATCCACTCGCGCCGCGCTACCTCGTCTGGCTGCTGCAAGGCTTCGGGATGACCCTGACCTTGTCGGCAGCCACCTGCCTTGCCGGCACGGTGTTGGGCCTCGCGGCGTGCGGGCTGCGCGAGGTGGGCGGGCGCGCGGGGCGCGGCGTCGTGGCCGTCTCCGTCGGCATCGTCCGCAACACGCCGCTGCTGGTGCAACTCTTCGTCTGGTACTTCGCGGTGGCCGCCGCCCTGCCGCAGGGCGTGACGGCCTGGCTCAACGCGCCGCACGCCCTGGACCTGGGATTCGGGATCCTGGGCTGGCCCGCTTACGAGAGCCTCGCCGGGTTCTGCGGGCTCACGCTCTACGCGGGCGCCTACATCGCCGAGGAACTCCGCGCCGGCATCAGGGCCGTCCGGCCCGCTCAGCGAGCGGCGGCCCTGGCCCTCGGCCTCACGCCCGTCCAGGCGTTCCGCCACATCGCTCTGCCCCAGGCCCTGCGCGTCGCCTGGCTGCCGATCGTCGGCCAGTACCTCAACACGCTCAAGAACACGTCACTGACCATGACGATCGGCCTCGCGGAGCTGTCCTACGCGTCGCGGCAGGTGGAGACCGAGACCTTCCAGACCTTCCAGGCCTTCGGCATCGCGACGCTGCTCTACGTCGGCGCGGCCGCCGCGGCGGAGATGACCGGGCAGATCCTCGAGCGCCGCGCCCGTCGACCGGGCCGGCACCGATGAATCCGTCGGTCATCATCGACAATCTCGGTTACCTGCTGGTCGGGGCCTGGCCCGACGGGCCGGTCGGCGGGCTGGCCCTGACACTGATTCTCTCCGGCCTGTCCGGCCTGGCCTCGGCCGCGCTCGGGCTCGTCCTCGGCATCGCCCTGGCCGTGAGCGCGGGCGCGGCCCGGGCAGCGCTCACAGCCGCGCTCGGCTTCCTCCGCGCTGTGCCGGTCGTGATGCTGATCTTCTGGACCTACTTCCTGCTGCCGATCCTGTTCGGCGTGTCGATCCCCGAGATCGGCACGGTCGCGGTGGCGCTGTCGCTCGTCGGAGGCGCCTACCTGTCCCACGGGGTGGCGGCGGGCATCGCGAGCGTCGGCCGTGGTCAGTGGGAGGCCGGCCTCGCGCTCGGCCTCGACCCCTGGCGCACCCTGCGCTTCGTCGTCCTCCCGCAGGCGCTGCGGGCCATGGCGCCGTCCTTCGTCAACCAGTGGACCACGCTCATCAAGGACACGTCGCTCGCCTACGTGATCGGCGTGCCCGAACTCGCCTTCGTGGCGGCGCAGGTGAACAACCGCGCGATGGTCTACCCGGCCGAGATCTTCCTCTTCGTCGGTGCCGTGTACGGCATCCTCTGCGCCGGTCTCGACGGGCTGGCCGCCCGGCTGACGAATACCGGCAAGGTCGCGGCACATCGCACCCCGTGACGGAGCGGCCGGCCGACGCGCCCGAGCCGGCTCGCGGGACACGACCGATTTACCGGGGCACACGTGCAAGGCGTACCGGATCGGGGCAGGTGCGCGCCGGCACGGTCTACGGAGAATTAAAGCGATCCATCGAATTGTCGCGCACATCGGGCGGCCAACTCGCCGCCGCAGGTTCGCGTCGAGGGTGTTGCGTATGGGTTGCGTCGCGGTCAGCAACGTCGTTCCGTTCCGGCGGCCGATTCCCGCCCAGGCCCCCGGCGAGCGGGAGGCGCGCAACCGTCGCCGCAGCGAGCAGCGCTCCCTCCTGGACGCTGTCTACGCGACTGGCAGCATGGTCGTCGCCGCGGAGGATCGCGGCCTCAAGCTCACCGCCTCGCGGCTGCAGGTCTACGGCTTCCTGGCGATCGAAGAGGTCGGCGAAGACGGCCTGATGCGGCGGCTTCGCCCGTCCGAGGCGATTCGCGCCCGGTCGGAGCGGCCCTGGCGCCTGTCGAGGCCCGCGAGCGGAGCCTCGGTCACCATCCCGAGCCTCGACGGATTCCTGTTCGAGACGGCCGGCCAACCGATCTGATCGACCCCGAACGCTGCACGTCAACCGACCGGCGCGCCGAGAGGCGCGCCGGTCGTCGCACGTTCAGGGCTCGCGTTCCGCGGCCGGATGGGCGGGCACCGAAGCGATCGAGCCGCGCGGCGCCGCGGACCTGCCCCGAAGCCGGATCAGCCCCCCTATGCGGCGGCGACGATTTCCCGCCGCTCCGCTTGCCATCACCCGCGGCCCGTAGTATGCGCCCGGCCTTCGCGACATTTCCGATGGGTGCTCGCACCCCGTGAACGCGGTGACCGCGCCGGTGTCTGACGACACCGCCAGCGCGGTCGAACACATGAGCCGGGGACGTCAGGTCCCCATCAGGCGTCGTCCGCCGGGCAATACCGTCCGTGTGCGGAAACCCGCCTGAAACAAGGAGTCACGCACGTGATCCAGATGCAGACGAATCTGGACGTCGCCGACAACTCGGGTGCACGCCGTGTGATGTGCATCAAGGTTCTCGGCGGGTCGAAGCGCAAATATGCCGGCGTCGGCGACGTGATCGTCGTCTCCGTCAAGGAGGCGATCCCGCGCGGTCGCGTCAAGAAGGGCGACGTCATGAAGGCGGTCGTCGTCCGCACGGCGAAGGACGTGAAGCGCGCCGACGGTTCGGTGATCCGCTTCGACAAGAACGCCGCAGTCCTGATCAACAATCAGAAGGAGCCGATCGGCACCCGTATCTTCGGACCGGTGCCGCGCGAGCTTCGCGCCCGCAACCACATGAAGATCATCTCCCTGGCTCCGGAGGTGCTGTAATGGCCGCCAAGATCAAGAAGGGCGACAAGGTCGTCGTGCTCACCGGCCGTGATTCGGGCCGGTCGGGCGAGGTGATCCAGGTTCTGCCGAAGGAAGGCCGGGCCTTCGTGCGCGGCATCAACCTGGTGAAGAAGCACCAGAAGCAGACCCAGAACCAGGAAGGCGGCATCATCTCCAAGGAGGCCGCCATCCAGCTCTCGAACATCGCGGTCGCGGATGCCAACGGCAAGCCGACCCGCGTGGGTTTCCGCATCCTCGAAGACGGGCGCAAGGTCCGGTTCGCCAAGACCACGGGGGATCAGATCGATGGCTGAGGCCGACAAGAACGCCTACACCCCGCGCCTGCGCAAGCACTACGACGAGGTGGTTCGCCAGAAGCTGATCGAAGAGTTCGGCTACAAGAACCCCATGGAAGTGCCGCAGATCACGAAGATCGTGATCAACATGGGCGTCGGCGAGTCCACCGCGGACTCGAAGAAGGCCTCGGTGGCGGCGGGCGACCTCGCCCTGATCGCCGGCCAGAAGCCGGTCATCACCAAGGCCCGCAAGGCCATCGCGACCTTCAAGGTCCGCGAGGGCATGCCGATCGGCTGCAAGGTGACCCTTCGCAAGCAGCGCATGTACGAGTTCATGGACCGGCTGATCACCATCGCGCTGCCGCGCGTGCGTGACTTCCGCGGCCTGAACCCGCGCTCGTTCGACGGCCGCGGCAACTACGCCCTGGGTCTCAAGGAGCACCTCGTGTTCCCGGAGATCTCCTACGACAAGGCCGAGCAGATGTGGGGCATGGACATCGTCGTGGCGACCACCGCCAAGACCGATGCCGAGGCCAAGGCGCTGCTCGCCGCCTTCAAGTTCCCGTTCCGGCAGTGAGGCCCTCGGGTCTCAGACGCGGACACCGGAGATAGACGACATGTCGAAGAAAAGCTCAGTCGAGAAGAATGAGGCCCGCAAGGCGCTGGTGAAGCGCTTCGCGGCCAAGCGGAAGGCGCTCCTCGAGATCGCCAACAACGACGCCCTCGAGATGGAGGAGCGCTTCGAGGCGCGCCTCAAGCTCGCGGAACTGCCGCGCAACTCGTCGGCCACGCGCATCCGCAACCGTTGCGGCATGACCGGCCGTCCGCGCGCCTACTACCGCAAGATGGGCATCTCGCGCGTGGCGCTGCGCGAGCTTGGCAACCGGGGCCTGATCCCCGGCCTGGTCAAGTCGAGCTGGTAAGGAGGTCCCCATGGTCAACGATCCCGTGGGCGACATGCTCACCCGCATCCGCAACGGCCAGCTGCGCCGTCGCAACGTCGTCCAGACGCCCGGCTCGCGCCTGCGCGCCAGCGTCCTCGACGTCCTGAAGTCCGAGGGCTACATCCGCGACTACGCGGCGACCGACCTCGGCAACGGCCGCACCGAGTTCGCCATCGAGCTCAAGTACTACGACGGGCGCCCCGTGATCCGCGAGATCAAGCGCGTCTCGAAGCCGGGCCGCCGGGTCTACTCGTCGGTCGGCGAGCTGCCGCACGTGGCCGACGGCCTCGGCGTCACCATCGTCTCCACCCCGCAGGGCGTCATGGCCGACCACGAGGCGCGTGAGCGCAACGTCGGCGGTGAAGTGCTCTGCACCGTGTTCTGATCGGGACGGAGGAGGTTATCCCATGTCTCGCGTAGGCAAGAAGCCGGTCCCCGTACCGGCCGGCGTTACCGCCACGGTCACCGGTCAGACGGTGAAGATGAAGGGTTCGAAGGGCGAGCTGTCGTTCGTCGTTCCGTCGCTCGTCAACGTGGCGATGAAGGACGGCGCCATCGAGGTGCAGCCCGTCAACCAGTCCAAGCCGGCGCGCTCCCTGTGGGGCACATCGCGGGCGCAGATCGCCAACATCGCCGAGGGTGTTTCGAAGGGCTTCGAGAAGAAGCTCGAGATCACCGGCGTCGGCTATCGCGCCGCGATGGCCGGCAAGGCGCTCAAGCTGTCGCTCGGCTACAGCCACGACATCGAGTACGCGATCCCGGCCGGGATCACGATCGTTACCCCGAAGCCCACCGAGATCACGATCTCCGGGATCAACCGCCAGCAGGTCGGTCAGGTCGCCGCCGAGATCCGCGACTACCGCGGACCCGAGCCCTACAAGGGCAAGGGCGTGAAGTACGCGGGCGAGTTCATCTTCCGCAAGGAAGGCAAGAAGAAGTAAGGAGGGCATCATGTCTCGCAAGCTCGAAGCCCTCGATCGTCGCAAGGCGCGCGTCCGCCGCGCGCTGCGGGCCGCCGCCAACGGCCGCCCGCGGCTCTCGGTGTTCCGCTCGTCGAAGCAGATCTACGTGCAGGTCATCGACGACGTCGCCGGCAAGACGCTGGCCTCGGCCTCGTCGATCGACAAGGCGCTCAAGGGCGAACTGAAGACCGGCGCCGATGTCGCCGCCGCCAAGGCGGTGGGCAAGCTGGTCGCCGAGCGCGCCAAAGCCGCGGGCGTCACGAAGGTGATCTTCGACCGCTCCGGCTACATCTACCACGGCCGCGTCGCCGCCGTGGCCGAAGCCGCCCGCGAGGGTGGCCTGGAGTTCTGAGTCACGACGGCGGGCCGGGCGGATCCTCTTCGCCCGGCATATCCGAAACCCGATCGAGCGAGCGGCCCCGCCGGCCGCGTCAGTGAGATGGACAGGTAGACAACATGGCACGTGAACGTGAAGGCGGGGGCCGCGGCCGCCGCGAGGATCGCGAGGAGCGCGACAGCGAGTTCGTGGACAAGCTTGTCCACATCAACCGCGTCGCCAAGGTGGTGAAGGGCGGCCGTCGCTTCGGCTTCGCGGCCCTCGTCGTCGTCGGCGACCAGAAGGGCCGCGTCGGCTTCGGCCACGGCAAGGCCCGCGAGGTGCCGGAGGCCATCCGCAAGGCGACCGAGGCCGCCAAGCGCGGTCTGATCCGCGTCTCCCTCCGCGAGGGCCGGACCCTGCACCACGACGTCAACGGCCGCCACGGGGCAGGCAAGGTGATCCTCCGCGCGGCCCCGCAGGGCACCGGCATCATCGCCGGCGGCCCGATGCGCGCCGTGTTCGAGACGCTCGGCATGCAGGACGTCGTCGCCAAGTCGCTGGGTTCGTCGAACCCCTACAACCTCGTGCGCGCCACCTTCGAGGCGCTCAAGAACGAGGACAGCCCGCGCTCCGTGGCGGCCCGCCGCGGCATCAAGGTGTCGACGCTGCAGTCGCGTCGCCGCGATGCCGATCCGGCCGACCAGTCCGAAGCCGCGGTCGCGTAAGGGAGGGTCCGATGGCACAGAAGACCGTCCGCATCGAGCAGATCGGCTCGCCGATCCGCCGCGAGGCCAGCCAGCGCCAGACGCTGATCGGCCTCAAGCTCAACAAGCTCCACCGCGTGTCCGAGCTGGAGGATACTCCCTCCGTTCGCGGCATGATCCGCAAGGTTGCGCACCTCGTGCGCGTCCACGGCGACGTGGCGTGAGGAGGTCCCGATGAAGCTCAACGAGATCAGCGACAACCCCGGCGCAACCAAGAACCGGATGCGCGTGGGTCGGGGCATCGGCTCCGGCAAGGGCAAGACCGCGGGTCGCGGCGTGAAGGGTCAGAAGGCCCGGACCGGCGTGTCCATCAAGGGCTTCGAGGGCGGTCAGATGCCGCTGCATCGTCGCCTGCCGAAGCGCGGCTTCAACAACCTCTACGCCCAGGACTTGAACGAGGTGAACCTCGGCCGGATCCAGGAGGCCGTCGACGCGGGCAAGCTCGACAAGGCCGCCACCGTGACGGTGGAGAGCCTGGTCGCCGCCGGCATCATCGCCCGTCCCCGTGACGGCGTGAAGCTGCTCGGCGTCGGCGAGCTGACCGCGAAGCTCAGCTTCGAGGTGACCCGCGCCTCCAAGTCCGCCGTCGAGGCGGTCGAGAAGGCCGGTGGCTCGGTCAGCACCGTCTACGCCCAGGGTGCCTCCACCCGCGGCGGCAGCGAGGCGGCCACGGCCTGACGGGAGCGACTCCGGAACCCGTTGCACGGGCTCCGCGCACCCTTTAAGCCGATCCTTCGAGCGGCGGCCCTGCGACCACGCGGGCCGCCGTTTTTCGTTTCATTCGGGCACCCTTCGCCCGGCGACATGTCCAGGACGCGACGCTTATGGCCTCAGCCGCCGAGCAGCTTGCCGCCAACCTCAACTTCGGTGCGATTGCCAAGGCCGATGAGCTGAAGAAGCGCATCTGGTTCACGCTCGGCGCCCTCGTGGTGTTCCGGCTGGGCACGTACATCCCGATTCCCGGCATCGATCCGGAGCAGTTCGCCCGGAACTTCCAGCAGCAGGCTGGCGGCGTGCTGGGCCTGTTCAACATGTTCTCGGGCGGCGCCGTGGAGCGCATGGCGATCTTCGCCCTGAACATCATGCCCTACATCTCGGCCTCGATCATCGTGCAGCTCCTGACCTCGGTGATCCCGAGCCTGGAAGCGCTCAAGAAGGAGGGCGAGTCGGGCCGCAAGGTCATCAACCAGTACACCCGGTACCTGACGGTGGTGCTGGCGCTGGTTCAGTCCTGGGGCATCGCCATCGGCCTCCAGGGCTCCTCGGCCGCCATCGATCCGGGGCCGTTCTTCTTGGCCTCGACGGTGATCACCCTGACGGGCGGAACCCTGTTCCTGATGTGGCTCGGCGAGCAGATCACCTCGCGCGGCATCGGCAACGGCTCGTCGCTGATCATCTTCGCCGGCATCGTGGCCCACCTGCCGGTGGCGATCGCGGGCGCGCTGGAACTCGGCCGCACCGGCGCCCTGTCCCCGGCAATCATCCTGGGCGTCGGCGTCGCCGCCGTCGCGCTCGTCTACTTCATCGTGTTCATGGAGCGCGCCCAGCGCCGGCTCCTGATCAACTACCCGAAGCGCCAGGTCGGCAACCGTATGTACGAAGGTCAGACCTCGTTCCTGCCGCTCAAGCTCAACACCTCGGGCGTGATCCCGCCGATCTTCGCCTCGTCGCTGCTGCTGCTGCCGGCGACCGCCGCGAGCTTCTCGGCCAACGGGGGCGCCACGGGCTGGCTCGGCACGGTCACGGCCTATCTCGGCCACGGCACCCCGCTGTTCATGGTGCTCTACGCGGCGCTGATCATCTTCTTCACGTTCTTCTACACCGCAGTCGTCTTCAATCCGCAGGAGACGGCCGACAATCTGAAGAAGCATGGCGGCTTCATCCCGGGCATCCGTCCGGGCGAGCGCACCGCGGCCTTCATCGACAAGGTGCTGACCCGCATCACGGTGATCGGCGCCCTGTACCTGACCCTCGTGTGCCTCTGCCCGGAGATCCTGTCGTCCTACGCCGCGGCCAGCCTCGGCTTCGGCGGCACGTCCCTGCTCATCGTGGTCTCGGTCACGATGGACACGGTGGCGCAGGTCCACGGGCACCTGATGGCCCATCAGTACGAGGGCCTCGTGAAGAAGGCCAAGCTGCGTGGCGCGTCGACCACGCAACGGCGGCGCTGAGCCTGCTACAGAGGCGGCCGGACTCCGAGGACGCTCCCGCCTCTGGCCCAAAGGTCTGGATGCCTCACCGGCCCGGACCGGCTAGAAAACCCCGAACCCGGCGATGCCAGGGAGGCTTCGCCACCACGGCTTGTGCCCACTGAGAGAGTGGGCCGAACGAGGACAACGCCATGCGCATCATTCTGCTCGGGCCGCCCGGTGCGGGGAAGGGGACGCAATCCGAGCGGATCGTACAGCGCTTCGGCATCCCGCAGCTGTCGACGGGGGACATGCTGCGCGCCGCGGTGGCCGCCGGCACGCCGGTCGGCCTCGAGGCCAAGGCGGTGATGGAATCCGGCGGTCTCGTCTCCGACCGGATCGTCGTCGGCATCGTCGCCGACCGGATCGAGGAACCGGACGCCCGCCGCGGCTTCATCCTCGACGGCTTCCCGCGCACGGTCGCGCAGGCGGAAGCGCTCAGCGAGATGCTGGCGAGCAAGGGCTTGAGCCTCTCCGCCGTCATCGAGCTGAAGGTCGACGAGAACGCCCTGGTCGGCCGCATCGAGAAGCGCGCCGCCGAGACCCTGGCCCGCGGCCAGGCCGTGCGGAAGGACGACACCCCCGAGGTGTTCAAGCAGCGGCTTGAGGCATACCGCGCCCAGACGGCGCCCCTCTCCGCCTATTACGCGCAGAAGGGCATGCTGGAGACCATCGACGGCATGCAGCCGATCGACAAGGTCACGGCCGACCTGATGGCGACACTGGAGCCGCACGAGGAGCGCGTCGCCTCCTGAGGGCGATCGCGGCGCGCTGACCGGCCGTTTCAGCGCGCCCGTGAACCCGGCGGTGTCCCTGGGGGTTATGGGGCGGGTCCACGATCGGAAACGCCATGACCGTCCGCCTCCTCGCCACCGCCTCCCTCCTGCTCGCGGTGGCCCTCCCGCCGCTGCCGGCCTTCGCGCAGAGTCCGGCCCAGTCCTTCGTGTACGGCCAGAAACGGTTCCGCAACGCCTGCCGGCCGCCGCTGAAGTATCTGGCGGGGACTTGCGCCCGCCGCTGCCCGGCGGGCTACCAGGACATGGGCCGCACGTGCCGGCTGCGGAATCAGGGCTTTCGCTGAGGCGCGGGGGGCCGCCCGCCGGGGGCGTGGCTCAGATCCGGCCCTCCCTGCGGAGGCTGCCGAAGAAATTGACGACGTCCATCTGGAGCGACCGGTGGCCGAACAGCCGGAGCGGGTAGCCCTCCGCGGTGCCGTCGCGCAGCTCGATCATCGCCGTCATCGTGTTGTAGCGGAACACCATGCGGCGACCGGCGAAGGTCGCCCAGAGCAGGGGCGGACCGTCATCCGCGTCCTGCAGCGCGACCGAGCCGGGCTCCGCCTCGGCGAGAACGCCGCCGATCACCGCCAGCGTCACCGGCATGACCTCCTCCAGGGTCTCCTCGGCAGCGCGCAGCACCGAATCGGCGAACGCCCGCAGGGTCGCGCCGTCGCTCGTCAGAACCGCCATCTTCGCTCCTCGACCAGATCCCAGGGCGCCGCGACGCGCGCGTGACGGGGCAAGGCCGTGCCGACCCGTCGTTGACAACGGGCCGCCCGCGCGCTAGCAGGCCATCCTTCGTCCAACCGAACGATGGTCCGAGGTGCCCTGTCCAGGGCCGCCCGCGGGCCGCGTCGTCGTTTCACGTGCGCAGGGGCCGGCCTCCACCGGACGCGCGCGACAGCGACCCGGATCCCCGGGTCCCATATGGAGAGTGATCGTGGCCCGTATCGCAGGCGTCAACATCCCGACCAACAAGCGCGTCGTCATCGCGCTCCAGTACATCCACGGCATCGGCGCCAAGAAGGCCGAGGAAATCACCCAGAAGGTGAACATCCCCGCCGAGCGTCGCGTCAACCAGCTGACCGACGCCGAGGTTCTGTCGATCCGCGAGACGATCGATCGCGACTATCTCGTCGAGGGCGACCTGCGCCGCGAAGTCTCGATGAACATCAAGCGCCTGATGGATCTCGGCGCCTACCGCGGTCTGCGTCACCGCAAGCAGCTGCCGGTCCGCGGGCAGCGCACCCACACCAACGCCCGCACCCGCAAGGGCAAGGCGAAGCCGATCGCCGGCAAGAAGAAGTAAGTTTTTGGAACTGGGAGGCCGTGCTCCGCTCGGCCTCCTTCCCGTCGCGCCGGGTGTCCCGCAACGGGTCCGGCGCCGGCTCGACCGCCCCGCACGGGTGCTCCGGCCAAGTCCCAAAAAGAATCCCGAGCGCCTGGTGTTACGGGCGTGCCTGAAGGAAGAGTGAGACCAGAATGGCTAAGGAACCGCAACGCGTCCGCCGCCGCGAGCGCAAGAACATCGTGTCGGGCGTCGCCCACGTGAACGCCTCGTTCAACAACACGATGATCACCATCACGGACGCGCAGGGCAACACGATCTCGTGGTCGTCCGCCGGTGCGATGGGCTTCAAGGGCTCGCGCAAGTCGACCCCGTACGCCGCCCAGGTCGCCGCCGAGGATGCTGGCCGCAAGGCCGCCGAGCACGGCATGCGCACCCTCGAGGTCGAGGTGTCCGGTCCGGGTTCGGGCCGCGAGTCGGCGCTCCGCGCCCTGCAGGCCGCGGGCTTCACGGTGACCTCGATCCGCGACGTCACCTCGATCCCGCACAACGGCTGCCGGCCGCGCAAGCGCCGCCGCGTCTGATCGAAGCCTGCGAAGCCTTTTGACGGAGAAGCTCATGACGGGATCGAAGCCGCTTCCGGGCGTGCTGCGTTGGAACCTCGGCGACCTCACGGTCACCGCGCTCAACGACGGCTGGTTTCAGGCCAGCCTCGATCTCGTCACGGGCATCTCCAAGGAGGAGGCTGGGCGGCTCCAGGTGGCGGGCTTCCGCACCGAGCAACCCAAGATCACGCTGAACGCCTTCCTGATCACGGGCCCCGGCCTCAAGCCGACCCTGATCGACACGGGCTACGGCGATCTCGCGCCGGCGCCGACCCTCGGCCGGGCCGGGGCGGCGCTCGCGTCGACCGGCGTCGCGCCGGAGGAGATCGGCACGGTGCTGGTCAGTCACCTGCACCCCGACCATGTCGGCGGTCTCGTGAAGGACGGCGCGGCGCGCTACCCGAACGCCGAGATCGTGCTGCACGCCGACGAGGCGGCACACTGGCTTCCGGACGAGGCCCTGGCCAAGGCGCCGGAGGCCGCGAAGCCCTACTTCGAGGGCGCCCGCAAGTCCCTGACTCCCTACGCCGGCAAGGTGCGCGAGCACCGCGGCGGCGAGGTCCTTCCGGGGATCACGGCGGTCCATCTGCCCGGCCACACGCCGGGCCATTGCGGTTTCCGCATCGTCTCCGGTGGACAGGCGCTGATGATGTGGACCGACGTGGTGCACCTGCCGGCGATCCAGTTCAAGAACCCGGAGGCCGGCGTCGGCTTCGACGTCGACGGCGACCAAGCGCGGGAGACGCGCAAGCGGATCCTGGACGAGGTGGCCCGCGAGCGCACGCTCATCGCCGGCGGCCATCTCGAGTTCCCGGCGCTCGGCTACGTGGATCGGGATGGGGCTGGCTACAGCTTCGTGCCGGTGCTGTGGGTCGGCGGCGAGTAACGGCGGATACGGATTTCAGGGACCGTTCGGGGCGCCAGGGGGCGGCACCGAGTGGCCGAAGCGCGGGGACGGGCGTCGCGGATCCCGGGCAAGGACGAGAGGTAGGATCGTGGTCATTCAGAAGAATTGGCAGGAACTGATCAAGCCGAACAAGCTGCAGGTCACGACCGGCGACGACCCGAAGCGGGTCGCCACGGTCGTCGCCGAGCCGCTCGAGCGCGGCTTCGGCACGACGCTGGGCAACGCCCTGCGCCGCGTGCTCCTGTCGTCGCTCCAGGGCGCCGCCGTGACCTCGGTGCAGATCGACGGCGTGCTGCACGAGTTCTCGTCGATCCCGGGCGTGCGCGAGGACGTCACCGACATCGTCCTCAACATCAAGACCATCGCGATCCGCTCGCAGACCGACGCGCCCAAGCGCATGACCCTGCGCAAGACCGGCCCGGGCCTCGTCACCGCCGGTGACATCGGCACGGTCGGCGACATCCAGATCCTGAACCCCGACCTCGTGATCTGCACCCTCGACGACGGCGCCGAGATTCGCATGGAGTTCACGGTCGCCACCGGCAAGGGCTACGTCCCGGCCGAGCGCAACCGTCCCGAGGACGCGCCGATCGGCCTGATCCCGGTCGACTCGCTGTTCTCGCCGGTCACCAAGGTCAGCTACCGCGTCGAGACGACCCGCGAGGGCCAGGATCTCGACAAGGACAAGCTGACCATGACGGTCGAGACCAACGGTGCAGTCTCGCCGGAGGACGCGCTCGCCTACGCGGCGCGCATCATCCAGGACCAGCTGCAGGTCTTCGTGAACTTCGAGGATCCGCGCAAGGAAGAGGCCGCGCCGCTCGCGCCGCAGCTGCCTTTCAACCCGGCGCTGCTCAAGAAGGTCGACGAGCTGGAGCTGTCGGTCCGCTCGGCGAACTGCCTGAAGAACGACAACATCGTCTACATCGGCGACCTCATCCAGAAGTCCGAGGGCGAGATGCTGCGGACCCCGAACTTCGGCCGCAAGTCGCTCAACGAGATCAAGGAAGTGCTCGCCGGCATGGGCCTGCATCTCGGCATGGACATCCCCGGCTGGCCGCCGGAGAACATCGAGGATCTCGCCAAGCGCTTCGAGGAACACTACTGAGCGGCGAAGCCGCCTCGGGCTGAACCGGGCGGCGCCGCACCGCGCCGCCGGTTCGGCCCATCCAGGCCCGGGACCCGCGGCGACGACGCCAAGTCCCGAACGAATCCCGCCGCGGGGTTACGCGGACATCAACCGCCCCGTTCCCGGGGCACCCGGCCGTACCGTGGCACGGCGGCCGAGACGAGAAGGAAGCCAGCACCATGCGTCACGCCTACCGCGGCCGCCGTTTCAACCGTACCGCCGAGCATCGCAAGGCGATGTTCGCCAACATGTCCGCCGCGCTGATCAAGCACGAGCAGATCATCACCACCCTGCCGAAGGCGAAGGACCTGCGTCCGGTCGTCGAGAAGCTGATCACGCTGGGCCGCATCGACAGCGTGCACACCCGCCGCCTCGCCATGGCGCAGCTCCGCGACGCCGACATGGTCAAGAAGCTCTTCACCGTCCTCGGCCCGCGCTACAAGGGCCGTCCGGGCGGCTACTGCCGGATCATGAAGGCGGGCTTCCGCCAGGGCGACAACGCCCCGCTCGCGGTGATCGAGTTCGTCGACCGCGACGTCGAGGCCCGCGGCAAGGATTCCGGTCCGAGCCAGGTCTCCGAAGCCGCCTGATCGGCACGGAGCGTCCCGTCGCTCCTAGTCTTTGAGAAGCCGTCCCGGACCCTCCGGGGCGGCTTCTCGCGTTTCGGCTCCTCGCCGCGATCGCCATGACGACGCGCGAACAACAAAAAAACCCGCCGGCTCGCGCCGACGGGTCTGAAGCAGGGTCCACGTCTCGGATGGTCGCGGGAGCTCGCCCTGGCGGCCCGTCTCAGACAGGCCGGGAACTCGACCGCGCCGCGCTCCGAAAACCCCTATCCCTGCCGGGACTCGTCCGGTGGACCGTCCTGGTCGAGATCGTTGTCACGCCTGCGGCGCGGGAAGATGCCGTGATTGCTCATGGTCCACCTCCTCTTCGTAACCCGGGGCCTGCGGGCCCCACGAGGAGAGAATGAGCCGGCAATCGATTGGTTGCAAGCCCCCGTCAGCCGACGGGTCCGGCTCCGCCGTCGAGCAGCGTGGCGACCCGGGCCGCGAGGTCCGCGGAGCGGAACGGCTTCGTGAGCACCGGCAGGTCGTCGGGGATCTGCATCGCCTCGGCATGTCCGGTGAGGATCAGGACCGGCAGGCGCGGATCGCGCTCGCGGATCTCGGCGGCCAGCTCGATGCCGCTCATGCCGGGCATGGCGAGGTCGGCGACGACGATGTCGTAGCGGTCGGCCTCGAGGAGCCGGAGCGCGGCCTCGCCGTCGCCGGCTTCCGTGGTGCTGTGGCCGAAGCCGGTGAGGAACGAGGCCGTCACGTGGCGCACCTGCGAATCGTCGTCGACGATCAGGACGCGGGCCCGCCGGCCGGCGACCGGGACGGTGCCGGCGGTCTCGGGCGCCTGCTCGGGCGCCTGATCGGCGAAGGGGAGGGCGAGCTCCACGCGGGTGCCCCGACCGACCACGCTGTCGATCGCCAGCCGGCCCTTGGATTGCTGCGCGAGGCCGAACACCATGGCGAGGCCGAGCCCGGTGCCCTGGCCGACGGCCTTGGTGGTGAAGAACGGCTCGCAGACCCGGCGCAGGATCTCCTCCGGGATGCCGGTGCCCTCGTCGGTGACGCTGATGCCGAGATAGGTGCCGTCGGCGATCTCGGGATCGCCGCTGATCGCGAGCCGGCGCGTCGCGACCGTGATCGCCCCCCCGTCCGGCATGGCGTCGCGGGCGTTGATGCAAAGGTTGAGCACGGCGAGTTCGAGCTGGTCCGGATCGACCTGGACCGCCGGCAGGCCGTCCGCGAGGTCGGTCCGGACCGTCACGAGACCGCCGAGGCTGCGACCGAACAGATCGCTCATCCCGGAGATCAGGGTGTTCACGTCGACGGCGCGCGCCTGGAGGTCGTGGGCGCGGCTGAAGCTCAGGAGGCGCTTGGTCAGGGACGCCCCGCGCTCGGCGGCGCCGCGGGCGTTCTCGATCAGGCGCTGGACCCGCGGCTGGTCGGCGACCTTCGGGCCGGCGAGCTCGAGGCTGCCGAGGATCGCGGTCAGCAGGTTGTTGAAATCGTGCGCGATGCCGCCCGCGAGGGTGCCCAGCGCCTGCATCTTGTCGGACTGGCGCAGGCGCGCCTCCAGGGTCCGCTGCTCGGTCACGTCGCGCTCGATCGTCGCGAGGTGGCTGATCGCCCCGCCCGCGTCGCGGATCGGCACCCGCGTCACGTGGCTCCACTGCTCGGCGCCGGTCGGGCCGTCGCTGATCAGGCTCTCGGCCACCGCCCCGGACCGGATCGCGGCCGCGTCCGCCGCCGTCACGGGCTCGGCCTTCGGGCCGAGAAGTTCGTCCTCGCGCCGCCCGAGGCTGGCGGCGACGTCGTGGCCGAGCAGGGCGGCCTTGCGGCCGTTCAGCCGGACGAAGCGGCCCTCCGCGTCCTTGAAGCTGATCGCGTCCTGGGCGTGGTCGAGGAGGCCGCGCAGGAGAGCCCGCTCGGTGGCGAGGTCCCGGCCGAGGCGGTGGCGCTCGAAGGCCTGCCGGACGGTGGAGCGGAGCAGGCCCGCGTCCCAGGGCTTGGTGACGTAGCCGACGATGCCGCCGCGGTTGAGGGCGGCGATCACCGCGGTGATGTCGGCGTAGCCGGTCAGCAGGATCGCCTGCGCGTCGTGGAAGCTGCGGGCCTCGGCGAGGAGCGCGTCGCCGGTGAGGCCCGGCATCCGCTGGTCCGAGAGCACGACGGCGATGTCGGGCTCGGCGCGCAGGATCTCCAGCGCCTCGGCCGGACGCGAGGTCGTCAGAACCCGGTAGGAATCCTCGAACAGGTCCTCCAGGGCGATCAGGATGTCCGGCTCGTCGTCGACGGCCAGGATCGTCCCTACACCTGCCGTACCGTCACTCATGCACTGGCCGCCTGCCGCGGGATCCCGATCACGAAGCAGGCTCCCCCACCCGGGGCCGTCTCCACGGTGAGCGAGCCGCTATGCGCTTGAACGACGCTGTAGGCAATCGCAAGACCCAGGCCCGTGCCGGATCCGACCGGTTTCGTCGTGAAGAACGGCTCGAAGATCTTCTCACGCAGCGTATCCGGGATGCCGGGCCCGGTATCGCTGATGCGAATCTCGTCGAGTTCAGGGTTCGACTGGGTCGTGATCCGGATCGTGCCGCCCTCCGGCATGGCGTCGGCGGCGTTGCCCAGGATGTTCATCACCACCTGGTTGAGGAGCGCCGGGGTGCAGTGGATCTCGGCGCGGCCCGTGAAGCTGCGCTCCACGGCGATGCGCTCGCCGAGCTTGTGCTGGATCAGCGCGAGCACCGTCTCGATCGCCTCCGGCACGTTGACCAGGGCGCGCTCGCCCTCGTCGAGGCGCGAGAACTTCCGGAGGTTCAGCACCAGATCCTGGATGCGGGTCAGCCCCATCCGCATCGAGCCGACCCGCTGCCGGGCCTTGTCGATGGCGCGGGTGGCGGCCTCCGGAGCGGCGCCCGGCAACTCGCCGAGCAGGCGCTCGACGGTGCCCTGGTGGGCCAGGATGAAGGCCAGGGGATTGTTGATCTCGTGGGCGATCCCCGCCACCAGCTCGCCGAGCGAGGCCATCTTGGCGGCCTGGACGAGCTTGGACTGCGCCTCGGTGAGCTGGCGGTTGGCGTCGGCGAGGTCGCGATTGGCCCGCTCCAGGGCGTCGGCGAGGCCCGCTCGGGCCTCGGCCGCGTCGGCCTCCGCGCGGGCGCGCTCCACCGCCCGCTCGCGCTCGCCGAACTGGCCGGCGATGCGCCGGTCGTCCTCCTCCAGGAGCCGCCGCCGCACGAAGCCGCGGACCCGCAGGGCCAGGACCTCGGCGTCGGTCTTCGAGACCACGTCGTCGGCGCCGGCCGCGTAGGCTTCGACGAGGAAGTCCTTGGCGGGATCGCTGCCGGCGATGCCGACGAGGTGGAAGCCCGCGCCGGCCGCCTGTCCCGAGCGCCGCTGGCTGATCGCCCGGCACAGGGCGAGGCCGTCATAGGCGTGCCCCAGGAGATCGACCGTCACGCAGTCGAAGGCCCCGTCGCCGGCGGCCGCGTCCAGGGCGGCCAGGGCTGCCTCCGGCCCGTCGACGCTCGCCACGTGGTGGCCGTCCTGGCCCATCACGCCGGCGAGGAAGGTCCGGTAGGTGGCGCTGCCGTCGATCACCAGGACCCGCCCGCGCCGGAACGCGGCGGCGCCCGGTCCCTCACCGTCGGTCGTCGGCCGGCGCTCGCGCAGCAGGGCGCGGATGCGCAGGATCATCAGGTCGCGGTCGGCGGATTTCGGCAGGTAGGCGTCGGCGCCACTCTCCAGACCCTGGCGCTCGCCACCGCTGCCGCCGGTCAGCATCAGGACCGGCAGGGCCCGGGTGCGCAGCGACAGGCGCATCTGCCGGATCAGCTCATCGCCGTTCATGCCCGGCAGGTGGTAATCGGCCACCACGAGGTCGGGCTGGCTGCGGTTGAGATGATCGAGGGCGGTCTCGGCGGAGGCGCAGCGCTCCACCGCGAAGCCGTGCGTCTCCAGCAGCAGGCGCAGTTCCAGGGCCTGCGTCTCCGAATCCTCCACCAGCAGGATCCGGGCCGGCACCTCCGCCGGGCCGGCCTCGCTCACGGCCGCGCTCCCGTATCCACGAGACGCAGGACGTGGTCGGCGACGCGGTCGAGGGGCAGGACGGCGCGGGCGGCCCCGAGCCGCACGGCCGCCGCCGGCATGCCGTAGACCACGGCGGTGCTCTCGTGCTCGGCCACGGTCTGGGCGCCGGCCCGGTGCATGTCGGCGAGCCCCAGGGCCCCGTCCTCGCCCATGCCGGTCAGCAGCACGCCGATGCCGGAGGGTCCGGATTGCCGGGCCATGGACCGGAACAGCACGGTGGCGGCCGGGCGCTGGCCGGAGACCGGCGCGGAATCGATCACCCGCAGGATCCGGCCGGAGCCGATCTCCAGGTGGCGGTCGCCCGGTGCCACGTAGACCCGGCCGGGTTCGGCGCGCTCGCCGTCCTGGGCGAGGGCGACCGGGAGGGCGACGACGCTGTCGAGCCAGCTGGCGAACCCGTCCATGAAGGCCGCGCCCATGTGCTGGACGACCAGGACCGGCAGCGGGAAGTCCTTGGGCAGGGCGCCGATCACCCGCGCCAGCGCCGGGGGACCGCCCGTCGAGGCGGCGATGCCCAGGAGGCTCGGGGCCTGCCCGGACAGATCGGCCAGCGGCGCCTGGGGCGCGACGGCGGAGCGGCCGGCCCACTCGGTGCCGATCGGCCGGCGGCGGATGACCGGAACCTGGGCCATGATCCGCAGCTGCGTGCAGATCTCGCCGGCCACGCCCTCGTAGCCGGCATGGGTCGTGGCCACGGGCTTCTCGACGACCGACAGGGCCCCGGCCCGGAGCGCGTTCATCGAGATGCGCAGCGAGTTATCCTCGACCGAATCCGCCACCACGACGATCGGGGTCGGGTGCTCGGCCATGATCCGGCGGGTCGTCTCCAGCCCGTCGATCCCCGGCAGGCGGATGTCCATCGAGATCACGTCCGGCCGCACGGTCCGGAGCTTGTCGAGGGCCTCCTCGCCGGAGGCGACCGCGGCCACGAGCTCGAGGCGGGGATCGCGGGAGACGATGTGGCGCAGCAGCTCGCGCACCACGAGGCTGTCCTCCACGAGCATCACACGGACGGGGGTCATAGGAGCTGCCCGATCGTATCCAGCAGCTGGCGCTGGTCGAACTTCTGCTTGGTCAGGTAGGCGTCGGCGCCGAGATCCAGGCCCCGGGCGACGTCGGCGGCGTCCCCGCGGGAGGTCATCAGGATCGCCGGGAGCCGGGCGAAGCGCTCGTCGGCCCGCAGGGCCTTCAGGAGGCCGAACCCGTCGAGGCGCGGCATCTCCACGTCGGCGAGCACCAGGTTCACGGGCTCGATCTCGGCGCGCAGCCGGTCGAGGGCGTCCTGCCCGTCGACGCAGACGACCACGCGGTAGCCGGCGGCTTCCAAGATTCCCTTCTCCAGAGTCCGGGTGGTGATCGAATCGTCGACGACCAGGATGGTCGCGCGCGCGGACGCGCCCGCCGCGGCGTGAGTCGTCGAACGTGGAGCCGGCGCCATCGTTCCGAGCGCGCCGCCCGATGTCCCGGCCTGGGCGCGCGAAGCGAGCCCCTCGGGGTCGAGGACCAGCACCGGCACGTCCCCGTGCAGCACCGCCGTGCCGGCGATCAGACCCGGATCGGCGCCGAAATCCGGCGCGGGCAGGACCAGGAACGGGCGGACGTCGTGCAGGCGGTCGACCGCCAGGGCGAGACGGCCGCCGCCGGTCCGCAGGACGACGGCGGTCAGCGTGCCGGGATCGGCCGGGTCGGCGACCTGTCCGAGGATCGCGGCGAGGTCCGTCACCGGGTGGCTCGTCGCGGCGTCCCCGTCACCGAGGCGCACGATCGTCCGGCCCATGGCGACCGGCAGGTCGTCGCGCCGCAGGCGCAGGAGGCGCTCCACGGCGCCCCCGGGGAGGGCGTAGCTGCGCCCGGCCGCCTCGACCAGCAGCAGGCTGCGCCGGGCCGCCGAGAGCGGCAGGCTGAAGATCAGGGCGGTGCCGGCCGGGTCGCGCGGCTCCAGGCGGACGCTGCCCATGAGCTGGCGGGCGGCGTCCGCGGCGACCGAGAGGCCGTAGCCGCGCCCCGACAGGGTGTCGACCGCCTCGGCGGTGGAGAAGCCGGGCTCGAACACGAGGCGCAGCAGGGTGTCGGGTTCGGCCGCGGAAGCGGGGCCGAGGAGGCCGCGCTCGCGGGCCGCCGCCTCGATCCGGGCGAGGTCGGGGCCGGGCCCGTCGTCGAACACGGTGACCTGCAGGCGGGCGCCGCGCACCGCGACCTCCAGCCCGAGGCCCAGGGCCTCCGGCTTGCCGGCCGCGCGCCGCACCTCCGGCGCCTGCCAGCCGTGGCTGAGGGCGTTGCGCAGGGCGTGGAGCAGCGGATCCTTCAGCGCCTGCAGCGTGCCGCGCTCCACCGGCAGGTCGAGGCCCCGCAACGTGAGATCGACCTCGCGGCCCTGCTCCCGGGCGGTCTCGCGCAGCGACCGGGCGAGGGGGGCCAGGACGGTCTCGGCCGGGACCAGGGCGAGGCGCTCGGCGGCGGCGCGGACGCGGGTCGCGGCGCCCTCGACCGCGCTGGTTGCGGAGGCCTGGCGCCGCGACAGGTCCGCGGCCTCCCGGGCGAAGGCGCCGGCGCGCGCCGCGAGGGCGCGCCACTCGGGCCGCTCCGCGCCGGCCCCGGCCGCGAGGGCCTCGGCGCCGACGCGCAGGTCGCGGGCCAGGCGGGCGAGCCGGGCGAGGCCGTCGGCCGCGGGCGCCTGGCCGGCCAGGGTGCTGGCGAGATCGTGGCTCGCCCGGGCCAGCGCCTCGACGGCCTCCGCCGGCACCCGCAGGATCGCCGCGGAGGCCTCCGGCGGCTCGGAGCCGGATTTCGGCGCGGGGCCGGCCTGTGTCGGCGCGGCGGTCGCGGCCGGCGGGGATGCCGGCGCGGCGGGGGGCCCCGGTGGCGGGCTCGGACTCGGATCCGCCAGCGGGGCGGGTGGTGCGGGTTGTGCCGGCGGCGGCGTCTCGCCCGGGAGCCGGAGGACGTGGCCGAGGGCCGCCAGGGCGTCGGCCGGCATGTCCGGACCGGACCCGTCGGTGAGGCCGGCGACGTAGGACTCGATCCGGTCGAGGGCGAGGTGGACGGCGTTGGCCGCCTCGCGGTCGAGGGCGGTGGCGCCTGTGCGCACGCCCTCGAACAGCGTCTCGAGACGGTGGGCCACCGCCTCGACCGCCGGGAGATCGACGGCGCGGGAGGCGCCCTTCAGGCTGTGGGCGCGGCGGAAGACGTCGTTCCAGTCCGGCGTGGCGCTGCCGAGCGCCCCGCGGATCGCCGCGACGTGCTCCCGGTGCTCGACGTCGAAGGCGGCGAGCAGGAGCTTGCGGATATCCTCGGCCAACGGGGCGCCCGCCTCAGTGCCGGTATCGTTCGGCCAGGGCCATGAGGGCCTGGGCGAGCTCGGTGAGGTTGGCGGAGGCGGCCTCGACCTGCCGGGTGCCGGCCGCCGTCTGCTGGCTGGCTTGGCGGATGTTCTGCAGCGCCCCCATCACCTGCTCGATGCCCAGCTGCTGCTGGTTGGTCGAGGCCACGATCTGCTGGAACGTCTGCACGTTCTC
>NZ_JBNNWO010000038.1:0-27967 GCF_050281105.1 Methylobacterium sp. NPDC080182 | reverse complement strand
CCCACCCGTAGCGACAGGTCATGTTGGTGGCGGCTGCGGTCTCGTCGAGGAACACCAAGCGGTCCGGGTCGAGGGTGTCCTGGCTCGCGAACCACGCCTCCCGGGCAGCCTTCACGTCCTCCCGCTCTTGCTCGGCTGCATGCAGCGCCCCCTTTTGCGGGTGATGCGGTGGCGGGCGAAGAAGCGTGACAGGCCGCTCGTGCTGGTCGTCACGCCTTGCTCGGCCAGGGTGGCGCACAGTTCATGCAGGCAGATCGTGGGCTGCGCTTCGTAGGTCGCGCGGATCAGGCCGGCGTGCGCCTCGATGGCCAGTGAGCGCTGATCGCCGCCGCGTGGCCGCGGCGCGACCCAGCCCTCCCGCCGTAAGCGTCCCGCCCAGCGGCTGGCGCTCGACGCGCTCACCCCGAAGCGGGCGGCCGCGCGGGGACAGGAAGCTCCCTCCGCCATCGCGGCGACGACGCGCTCACGTAGATCGATCGACAGGGCTGACGGCATCGAAGCCTCCTCGGCCCATCAACGCCTCACCCCAAACCATGTTGCCGATCGGTCGGACACAGCTCTAGCGAACGAAGACGACGCCGATCCCGGTCGATCCTCGGATGTCAGCGCTGCTGCACCGTAAGCCGGTGCGCGTCGTGACCGTGAAAGCGGCCAATTGCACCGCGCGGTTCGCCTGGGCGATCATGACGCATAGCGGCACCTACCGCGCACCGGCGGCCACTGTCGTCTGGCTGCAAGGCGAGGAGGCTTTTCCAGATTGCGAGGACGATAAGAGTTGATGGCGGACTGGACAACCCGGGGGCAGGGACACCCCGCCGTACGTCGTGGACCTCTTAGCCCGCGAAGGAGAGTAAGCCCTCACTCGCTGATACCGCCGGGCCAGCAGCGCACATGAACAACTGCATCAACAGGCCGGACGCAAGGCTGCACCCCACCAGTGCGTCAGAAGCTCAACTCGTCACGTGCAAAGAGGGGGGCAGCCACACCAAACGAGGTCCTACCGATCCAACCCGGCCGTCAGGATGGCCACTTACGTTTTTTGAACCAGTCATCCGCAAGTCGTCCGGAGAAATCGAGTCAAGGGGGCAAATTTACCCACCCTCGGGAGTAACTCAATATTGCCGCCCTTTGCTCCGGTGAATTATTTCTGGACTTACGACGCTCCTGAAGGCCGTGCCGTCGAATTATTGCCATAGCGTCTTTGCAACCTCGTGGCGATGGCAGATCGCGTTTCCGAATAGCCGGGAGCCACCATCGGGTATTTTGGCGGGAGGCCCCACTTCGCCCGGTATGTCTCCGGGGTCAGCCCGAAGGCCGTTAGGTGCCGCTTGAGCGTCTTGTAGGGCTTGCCATCCTCGAAGCTAATCAGCGCCTCGTGCGTAATCGATCTACGAATGACATCTTGCGTTGCCTGACGGGCCGTTGATCCATTTTCGCCCCTGAAGCCATCGAGCTTGACAAGGGCGTCGGCAATGCTTGCGATCAACTCAGGCATTGAAGAAGTCGGCACGGAGTTGCGCACGACGTAGGCGGCCACGATGTCTGCGGTCATACGCATATAGAATGAGTAGGACGCTGCGCCACAATGCCGTGTTTGTTCCATGGACCCCTCCGATAGTGTTATATCAACCAAACGCCACAGTTTTGACGACATATATTTGTATTGTTGAACATCTAATGCAGACTAAATGTTTAAAAAAACGATTGTTTTTCACATGATTTAATTTCGAATACGTCTTACCACGTGTAGGCAACCTCCCCGGGCATTGCCTGGCATCCACGCGGCGACGGTTGAACCGCCAACGTCCTGAAGCCAATCGATTCGAGCCAGCAGCGGCTCGAGCGCGGACAAGGCCGGGAGGATGTCGATCGGGTCGAGGAATCGAGCCTTGGCGCGGGCGACGTTGCCGTGGGCCGGAAACAAGAACGAGGCACCGGCAGCGCGCAGCGGCTCCGGTATCTGCTGTAAGCGCACGATTGTCTCTGAGTTGAGTTGCGCGACATCGCCGACCATGAGGTTGAACCCGGTTACCGCTCAAGCTTCGGCGTATAGCGAAAGAATACTGTACGGCCTGGATGGGCCGCGCGCCCGAGCGAGCCGAGTGGTCCAAGTCAGGACGTCGGAGATTAACAACAGGCCGGCCATGTCGGCCTCCCTCGAGACGATGCCATTGTGACGGCGCATGTGGCTGGTAGACTCGCCGCCCTCAGGCGTCTGGCGAGTATTGCTGCGCGGTGTCGGCTAGGTCCTGCATCGAGGCCACGAATTGCTGCAGGGTTTCGGTGTCTGCCAAACCCTGCAGGCCGAGCTTGGTCAGCGTTTGATCCAGCTTATCGACGGCGTCCTTGAACACCCGGCTCAATTCGAGCAAGCGTTCGCCCCCGGCCTGTATGTGCGGCACGCGCGAACCGAGAGGCTCGCCTCGTGCGTGAGCGGCAGCTAGATCCGCGTGCAGCCGGACGGACTGGTCCGAGCCACAGGATCGGACAGGGAGGAGGAGAATCTCGGCCATGATCGCCTCAGGCCGCGCGCACGGTTTCGAGGAAGCGGGCGACCTCGGCGCCGAGATGCTCGGATTGCCGCGACAGCTCCGAGGCCGCCGACAGGACCTGCGAGGCCGCAGCCCCCGTCTCCTCCGACGCCTGCGCCACGCCGGCGATGTTGCCCGTCACTTCGTTCGTCCCCGCCGAGGCCTGCGCCACGTTGCGCACGATCTCCTGGGTCGCCGCGCCCTGCTCCTCGACGGCGGCCGCGATCGAGGTCGCCACGCTGTCGATCTCCCGGATCCGGCCCGTGATCCCGCCGATCGCCGTCACCGCCTGCGCGGTCACCCCCTGGACCTCGCCGATCTGGCGCGCGATCTCCTCGGTCGCCTTGGCGGTCTGCTCGGCCAGCGCCTTCACCTCGGAGGCCACCACCGCGAAGCCCCGCCCGGCCGCGCCGGCGCGGGCCGCCTCGATCGTGGCGTTGAGCGCCAGCAGGTTGGTCTGGCCGGCGATGCCGGAGATCATCCCGACCATGTCGCCGATCCGCGCGGCGTTCTGGCTGAGCGCCTGGACGAGGTGGGCGGTCTGGTCGGCCTCGCCCACCGCGGCCTGGGCGAGGTGGGCCGAGCCGGTCACCTGCCGGCCGATCTCCTGCACGGAGGAGCCGAGCTCCTCGGCGGCGGCCGCGACCGTGTTGACGTTGGTCGACGCCTCCTCGGCGGCCGCGGCCACGGTGGTCGACTGGGATGCGGTCTCCTGGGCGGTGGCGGTCATCTGCTGGGCGGTGGCCTGGAGCTCGGTGGCCGAGGACGAGACCAGGCCGACGATGCCGCCGACCGCGCGCTCGAAGCCGTCGGCGAGCTCGATCATGGTGCGCTTGCGCTCGGCAGCCGCGGCCTCATCGGCGCGGCGTTTCACCTCGGCCTCCTCGGCGGCCTTGCGGGCGACCATGGCCTTGATGCCCTCGACGGCCTTGCCGACGGCGCCGATCTCGTCGCCGCGGGCGGCCTCGCGGATCTCGGCGTCGATCTCGCCGCGAGCCATGCGCTGCAACACGCTGGCCAAGCTGCCGAGCGGGCGGGTGATGCCGAAAATCACGATCAGTGCGGACAGTAAGACGGCGCCGACGAGTCCGGCCACGGACGCACCGATCAGCACCATCTTGGCGGTGCCGACGGCTTGGTCGGCGTCGTCGCGCGCCTGCCGCAACTCCGAAGTCAAGCGCTGGACACGGCCCTCGACAAACTCTCGCAATTTGGTGCTCGCGACGGAGGCATCGACCAAGAGAACTTTGGAAGCGGCTTTGTGGTCGTTCTGGAGGTCGAGGGCATTGGCCCGATCCAGAGCGGCGAAAAATTCCTGAAGGATGCTCTTAAGCTTCTCGTTGGTGACCTTGCGCTCAGGTGTATCCGCTAGTTTGATCAGGGCACTGACGTCGTCAAGCGCAGCCTCAACCAATGCATCATGGCGCATCTTGTAATCAGTCATCTCCTTCTCGTGCGTGTCGAGAGCCATGTTTGATGCATAAACGGTCGCTTCGTTGACGTTCGCACGAACACTCATGATGCGTTCGAGGCGGACCGCCTGTTGATCAACGATCTTGCGGCACTGGCTAGCGAGATCGTTCAGTCCCATAAAGGCATAAAACACCAGTGTCGCCGCGACTGCAGCGGTGATCAGCAACGGCATGGTTGCCTTAATTACAATTCGAGTGTTGCTCATTATCGATCCACCCATATTGCGGTCTATTTTCCGTGCAAAGCGTTCACCGACGGGCAAAAATAAAATGCGTTTATGTGCAGAGCCTAACCCAATCTGTATTCCGCCGCTACAGAGGCGCAACTCATAATACGATGTACCCAAAGAAGGACGCCAACGATGACTAGGCGTGAGCGTCGGATCAAAATGATCGACCGACAAGATTCGCTGCAGAGCATATCTGGTCGCTGTGATTGGATAACCTGTAGCCTGAGTTAGTTATCAGAGGTTTAATAAGCGTTTTTCGCAAAAGTGATAGTGTTCGTTATATTGATATTCGATACGTAGTTCAGCGCCGCCTTTGCCAAGAGCGGATCTTGATTTTGGAGAACCGGCCATTTGATATCGTGGCGGGCTGGCACGGATGAAATGATGACGGAATATGACTCGCTGGAACCTGACACGTGGCGCCCCCAGGCCCGTTTCCGTGCGGCGATAGACTCTCTGCACCAGCTCAGGGCATTCAATGAGAAGGGCGGGATCGCGGTCTTCCTTGATGTCACGCGCGCTTCGCCTCCCGACATCGAGATCCTCGGCAGTCAAACCCGGATCCTGAGCTTTTGGGATACGCGATCACGCAGCGGTTTTGTGACAAAGCCGAAATTTTCGGCGGGACTCTTGACCCTGCGTTTCGTCACGAGCGGACAGATTTCTTACCTTCATCGCAATGGCGAGACGGTAGCATCGTCGTTGATCGCCGCCTTGACCGGCTTCGACGAACTCCGTGAGGTGCGTGCTTCGAGCGCAATAAGCGCGGTGAGTGCCACCTTCCCTGCGCATGCCCTTGTCTTGGCGAGCGCTGCGCTGACGGGAGATGGCCCAAGCGGCCTGCCGGCCCTGGAGCCGGTCGCAGACATGAACCGGCCGGGCATGGCGGCCCTGTTTTGCACCGTTCGTTCCGTTCAACGGCGGTTGCAGACCATCAAGCAGCAATCTGATCTGTGGCTGCCTTTGCTTCAGGAAGTGATGAGCTATCAATTGCTGTCCGCCTGGCCGACGCGTGCCGCTTTCACGATGGCACCGCCGCTCGACACCGCATCGCGACAGCTTCAACTGGCCATCGACTACATCGAGGCTAATCTTCAGACGGCGCTGATCCTGGCGGACGTGGCGGCTTCGGCCGGAATTAGCGTTCGCTCCCTGCAGATCAAATTTAAGCGGGAACTCGGGCGAACGCCTGTCCAGTTCATCATCGAACGGCGGCTGACCCGCGCCCACGAGGATCTTCTCTCGGCAGCTGCTGTCGAACGATCGATCGGTGCGATCGCGCGAACTTGGGGCTTCCTGCACGCCGGTGATTTCGGCCAGCGATATCGCCGCCAGTTCGGGTGCACGCCTTCTCAGACGAGGTCTACCACTGCTCGCGGCCGCTTGCGAGTGACAGAGTGATCTTGTCGCCGAAGCGGAGTGGATCGTAAAATACTGAAAGACGAATGCACGCTCCAGGCTTTATCGCTCAGAAGCAAAACAGTTGATAACACCCAATCCAGTCAGTTCACATCTGCCTCCCTATCCCACAAGCGTCCATTCACCCGCAGATAGAAAGTTGGGAGCCTCTAACATCGCCGACCACGACAAAGGGCTTATAATCTACCTTATGTATTGACAGCGCCCGTCCCGCGGCGGTGAATGGCGGTATTGAAGAGCGATTCGCCGACGAGGCTTCGGCATCAGAACCGCGTCCCGACTGCTTTTGATGACGGATGCGTCTTGCCCGTCCCTAATACCTTCTCCGTCGACAAATTTGTACGCTTGATCGGTACCTCATTGGGCGCGGTCTAAGTAGACACGCGCACCTGCGAGGGATATCTCGCCGACCGGCGCCACTTGCCCGGATCTCTTACGACCCATGCGGATTTTGATGGGTCCTGCTAATCTCGAGTTCTGGCATGATCAACGACTAGGGCGTGTCTGCAAAGGGTTCACATGCCGCTGGTGTGAACCCATCTGTTTGGGATGCGACGCTACGAACTGACGGACGTGCAGTGGGCGCAGATTGGCCCGCTGCTGCCAGCGCAGAAGCCGAAGACGGGCCGTCCGGCCGAGGATCACCGGCGGATCGTCTACGGCATGCTGTTGATCCTGCGCACGGATGCGCCGTGGGCGGACTTGCCTGCGCGCTACGGCCCCTCGGGCACGGTGTCGAGCCGGTTCTGCCGGTGGCGACAGGCGGGATTGTTCGGGCGTGTGCTCAAGCGTCTGCAGGCCCAGGCGGATGCACGCAGCGCGATCGACTGGAGCCTGCACTTCGTGGACGCCACCATCGTGCGCGCCCATCAGCACGCCGCCGGGGCTCGCCGCAGCTGCGCCATCGGGGGGTGAGGCCCAGGTTGAAGCGGGTCAGCCGGCCACGGTCGATGGATCGGCCGAGGCGCTCGGACGCAGCCAGGGCGGCTTCTCGACCAAGCTGCACCTGCGGGTCGAGGGCGGCGGCAAGCCGATGACCGCCGTGCTGACGGAAGGCCAGCGTCACGAGCAGATCGCCCTGGAAGCCGTGCTCGACACCGGCGCTGTGCCGCGCGTGGGACGCGGTCGATCTCGTCTGCGGCCCAGACGGACAGCGGGAGACAAAGGCTATTCCAGTCCACCGGCCCGCGAGCGGATGCGCCGGCGCGGGATCGAGCCGATCATTCCGACCCGCAAGAACCAGCCGCGCGATCCCACCTTCGACAAGGCCGCCTACCGCGAACGCAACAAGATCGAGCGCCTGATCAACCGCCTCAAGCAGTATCGACGCATCGCAACCCGCTACGAGAAGCGCGCCGCAAACTACCTCTCCATGGACAGGCTCGGCATGATCATGCTCTGGCTGCCACGGTTTGCAGACACGCCCTAACCGATCAATCCTATGTGAGCAGCGACGCGGCGCTAATTGACGCCTGGCTTCTGGCGAGGGCGCTCAATTTCGAGATCGACGCATCCGATTCAGCCCCGGTTCGGCGACTGCGACGCCGAGTTGAGAAGGGCGAACAGGCGTGACGGAGTTCTAGATGGGACTTGCCGATTGGTAGAGCGGCCATGTCCGGCCGACTCCGAGACGAATCCAGCGGCGCCTTTCCGCGCATGGAGACACTCCCCTCATGCTTTCGCATGATATACGCTGAGGAAGATCCGGACCGCCTCGCTGACGTGACGTGGCTTTTGCGCTTGGCTAGAAGTGTCCCTGTGGGGGATGAACAAACGTACCGGCGTGATCTTACCGATGATCATGCCGATGAACATGTTCGCGGCGAGTTCCGTGTCGTCGCCGACGAACTCGCCGCGTTCCCCGGCTTTCGTGAGATAGGCGGTCAGTTTCTGGAACGTGTGGCCGGGCGCCACGGCATAGAACGCGTCGCCGAGCGGCGGATTGCGCCGGACCTCGGCGACCACGATGGAGCCGAGGGCGAACATCTCCGGCATGATCATCGCCTCGTAGAGGTTCGTGCCGACGGCGGTCAGAACGGCTGGAAGCGAACCGATGCCATCGAGATCCTGATCGATCTTCCCCCGGAGGTCTTTTGCACGAGTGTTCACCACCTCGATGAACAGGTCCTCCTTCGTGCCGAAGTGGCGATACAGCGTCTCCGTAGAGGCCCCCGCTTCCAGCGCGACCATCTTCATCGTCGTGTCCGAAAACCCGTGGTCGAGGAACAGGCGCTCGGCGACGGCGGCAATCTCGGCACGGCGACGCAATCCACGGGGAACGGGAGACCGCGGCATCTTATCCGAACCGCCTGTTTCGCTTGACATGATACACCGCACCGGAGTTAGAAACGAAACGTTCGGTTCGGATAGACCGTTCCCGCAGACCTCACGCGTCCCGCTTCCGGCATTCTGCCGAGCACCGCGCGAGGGAAAAGGTTGTGGCTCATCCCCATGCACACAAACGACGATGGAGAGGCCACCGGAGCGCGAGGTGGATCCAGGACCAGGCGGGACGTGCTGGATGTCGATACGGACAGGAGTCGTGGTTCGCGCCGCCGTGACGACGATGATGGTGACCGCGACGAACGGCGTAGCCGGTCACGGTACGACGACAAACCAACCGACGACCGGCCGCGCCGAAACTCCGACGGCGATAGGTACGAGGACGACCGCGGCCGGGAAAACCCGGGATCCAGCGAACGCCGTCAGCGACCAGGGCGCGACCGCGCGGAGGGTACCGACGACGAAAAGGCTTCCGAAGCTCCGAAGGACGACCGCGACGACGAGCGGGCTCGCAAGAAGCGCCGCCCCGTGGTCATCGGCATCGCCGCCGTCGCCGCGCTGCTGCTGGTCGGGGGCGGCCTCTATTACTGGCTCTCCACCCGCGGCAAGATCAGCACCGACGACGCCTACACCGACGGCAACATCGTCAACGTCGCCCCTCAGGTCGCCGGACAGGTCATCGCGCTTGAGGTGACCGACAACCAGTTCGTGCGCAAGGGCGATCCGCTCTTCCGCATCGACCCGCGGCAGTTCCAGTTCAGCCGCGAGCAGGCCCAGGGCCAGCTCGACGCCAGCAACGCGCAGATCCGCAACCAGAAGCTGGGCGTCGAGATCGCGCGGAAGAACTTCCCCGCCGCGCTGCAGCTCGCGCAGGCCAATCTCGACTCGGCCAAGGCCAACCTCGCACTCCAGCAGGCGAACTACGACCGGCAGCGGAGCCTGCCGAAGCTCGCGACCACCCAGCAAGACGTCGACACCACCGCGTCGAACTACCAGCAGGCGAAGGCTCAGGTCGAGCAGGCGCAGGCGCGTCTCGTCCAGGCGATGCCGGTCCAGCAGAACATCGGCCAGTCCGAGCAGCAGGTCGACCAACTCCAGGGCCAGGCCGAGCAGGCCAAGGCGCAGGTGGAGCAGGCCAACTTGAACATCGATTGGAGCGTGGTGCGCGCGCCTCAGGACGGCTGGGTGACGAGGCGCAACGTCAACGCCGGCGACTACCTCACGGCGGGCCAGCAGGTGATGTCGCTGGTGACCACCGACGTCTGGGTCACGGCGAACTACAAGGAGACCGAGCTTGACGGGATGCGCGCCGGGCAGCGGGTCAAGATCGCCGTCGACGCCTACCCCGACCTCGACCTCCAGGGCCACGTGGACTCGGTCCAGCGCGGCTCGGGCTCGAAGTTCTCCGCCTTCCCGGCCGAGAACGCCACCGGCAATTTCATCAAGATCGTCCAGCGCGTGCCCGTGAAGATCGTCATCGACAGCGGGCTGAGGAAGGATGAGCCGCTGCCGCTCGGCGTCAGCGTCGTGCCCACGGTGATGCTCAAATGAGCGACGCCTCTGACGGTTGGAAGCCCGCCCACAACCCCTGGCTCATCGCCATCGCGGTCACCCTGGCGGCGTTCATGGAGGTGCTCGACACCACCATCGTCAACGTGGCGCTGCCCTACATCGCCGGTTCCCTCGCCGCCTCGAACGACGAGGCGACCTACACGCTCACCGCCTACCTCGTCGCCAACGGCATCGTCCTGACCATCGCCGGGTGGCTCTCCGACACCATCGGGCGCAAGCGCTACTTCCTGATCTGCATCGGCATGTTCACGGTGTCGTCGTTCCTCTGCGGACTGTCGCAGAGCCTCGGCCAGATCATCGTGTTCCGCCTGTTGCAGGGCTTCTTCGGCGGCGGCCTGCAGCCGAGCCAGCAGGCGATCATCCTCGACACATTCCCCCCGGCCAAGCGCGGGGCCGCCTTCGGGGTGACCGCCGTAGCCACCGTCGTCGCCCCCGTGCTCGGGCCGACGCTCGGCGGCTATCTCGTCGAGCATTCGACCTGGCGCTGGATCTTCTTCATCAACGTGCCCGTCGGGATCCTCACGCTGTTCGCCAACGCATACCTCGTCCAGGATCCTCCGGCGGAGAAGGAAAAGCGGTCGCGCGGCCTGGACTACATCGGGCTCGGCCTGATCGTGGTCGGCATCGGCTGCATGCAGGTCATGATCGACCGCGGCGAGGACGACGGCTGGTTCGGCTCGCCGTTCATTCGCACCATGGCGGTCCTCGCCTTCGTCGGCATCTTCGGCGCCATCTGCTGGCTGCTGACCGCCAAGAAACCGGTCGTCGACCTGGAGGTGTTCAAGGACCGGAACTTCACCGTGGGTTGCCTGCTCATCGGCGCGACGGGCGCGCTGCTCTACGGCGGCTCCGTCCTGGTCCCCAATCTCGCGCAGCAGGTGCTGGGTTACACCGCGCTCGATTCCGGCTTCATCCTGTCGCCGGGCGGCGTCGCGGTCATCGTGCTGATCCCTATCGTGACCGCGGCGATGAAGTTCGTCCAGACGCGCTACATCATCATGTTCGGCTTCGCCTTCATGGGCTGCGCGCTGTACTATTCGAGCTGGATAGCCCCGAACATCGATTTCCGCACCCTCGTGATCATGCGGACGCTGCAGACGGCGGCCCTGGCCTTCCTGTTCGTGCCGATCTCGACGGTGGCCTACCTGACCCTGCCGGACAAGTACCGCAGTGACGGCTCGGCGCTGTTCTCGATGTTCCGCAACGTGTTCGGGTCCATCGGGATCTCGCTCTCGACGGCCGCGGTCACGGAGCGGACGCAGGCCGACCAAGCCCACCTCTCGTCGTTCATGACCCCCCTGCGCCAGGGCTACAACACGCTCATCCAGGAGACCGAGCATACGCTCCGGTCCCTCGGGCGCGCGGCGTCCGCAGTGCATCAGGAGGCGGTCGCGCACACCTACCAGACCTACCTCAAGCAGGCGCAGGTGCTGGCCTACAGCAACGTGTACCAATACACGGCGCTCGTCGCGTTCCTCGTCGTCCCGCTGTGTCTGCTGATTTCGGCCAAGACCGCGCAAGGCGGCGGCGGGGGACATTGAGATGACGCTTCGCCGATACCCCGAACGACGCGCCCGCGCGGCGGTCGCGGCCAGCCTGCTCGGCCTCGCCGGCTGCACGGTCGGCCCCGAGTTCACCGCGCCCGCGACGCCGCTCGCCGATGCGAGCGACTACCTTGACACCGGCCTCTCCGCCCCGACGCCGCGGCGGCTCCTGGCGCGCACCGTCGATGCCGAGCCCGACGTGGCGTGGTGGCGGGCCTTCCGCGATCCGGTGCTGTCGCAGCTTGAGGACCGGCTGGCCACGCAAAACCTCGACGTCCAGACCGCGACCGCCCGCCTGTTCCAGAGCCGGTCCCAGCTCAACACCGCCGCCGCGGCGGGCCTGCCGACGCTCAACGGCCAGGGCAACGCCTACCGGATGCAGTACAGCAAGAACGGCACAATCGGCCTCCTCTCGAACTCGCTGAGCGGCCTGACGGGCGGCGGCGCGTCGGGAAGCAACCCGACGGCGCCGCTGACCAACGGCTTCGAGAGCTATACCCTCGGCTTCGACGCGTCGTGGGAACTCGACCTGTGGGGCAAGGTCCGCCGCTCGGTCGAGTCCGCCGAGGCCCAGGCGGACGCTTCGGCGGAACAGCGACGCGACGCGCTGGTCTCCGCCCAGGCCGAGCTCGCACGCGACTACGTGCAGTTGCGAGGTACCCAGGAACTGATCCGGATCGACCTCGCCAACGTTCGGGTTAACGAACAGATCCTCGACGTCGTCCGGGTGCGTCAGCAGAAGGGATTGGTCACCGGCCTGGACACGTCCAGCGCGGCCCAGCAGGTCGAGGCGATCAAGGCGCAACTGCCGCAACTCCAGCAGCAGGAGATCCAGCAGATCAACGCGATCTCCCTGCTGCTCGGCGAACCGCCGCTCGCGCTATCGCAGGAACTCGTCAGCGGCCGGGCGATCCCGCCGGTGCCGCCGCGCGTTCCCATCGGCGTGCCGTCGAGCCTCGTCATGCGCCGGCCCGACATCCGCCGGGCCGAGGCGAACCTGCATTCGGCCGTGGCCGAGATCGGCGTCGCGGAAGCGCAGTTCTTCCCGAGCGTCACGCTCACCGGAAGCCCGACCGTGAACTCCGTCGATCCGGGCAAGCTCTTCCGGGGCTC
Organism: Methylobacterium sp. NPDC080182; assembly: GCF_050281105.1. Taxonomy (NCBI): domain Bacteria; kingdom Pseudomonadati; phylum Pseudomonadota; class Alphaproteobacteria; order Hyphomicrobiales; family Methylobacteriaceae; genus Methylobacterium; species Methylobacterium sp. NPDC080182. Next base: position 15,803 of record NZ_JBNNWO010000038.1, on the reverse strand, counting down.
GTCCCTGCAGTACATGAACATTGGGCCGTCGATCTCAATACCCCTTTTCGAGGGCGGGCGGCTCAAGTCAAACCTCGTACTCCAGCGCGCCCGGCAGCAGGAGGCGGCCATCGCCTACCAGAAGGCGGTGCTGCAAGGCTGGCACGACGTGGTCAACGCCCTCGCCGCGCTGCGCGGCGACGAGGCGCGCCGGGCTCGCCTGGCCCGGCAGGTCGCCGACGCGCGGCAGGCGCTCGCCCTATCGCGGGCGCGGTACGCGCAGGGAGTCGAGATCTTCACCACCGTGCTCCAGGCCTCGCAGACGGTGCTTCAGGCCGAGACCAACATGTCCCAGGCGACGGCCGCCATCTCCACCGACTTTGTCGCCCTGTCGAAGGCGCTCGGCGGCGGTTGGGAGACCACCTTCCCGAGCGGCAAGACGCCGCCCCTGTCCTTGGCGAAGGTCGGCATCCCAGTCTCGGACGTCGTGCATGACGGGTCCCTCGGACGATGAGCGACCGGGCAGCGGGAGCGAACGGCCTCCATGCGCGGGACGGCCCGAGGCCAACCGGACGATGCCATCCGCGTCACGCCTGAGGGGGCGGGACACTACAAGACAGAGACATCATGTCCTATCGGCTCGCCACCCCGATCCTCCTGACCTTGGGCCTCGCGACCCCGTCCCTGGCACAATCTGGGTCTGCGCCAGCTCGCCCGACCCTGTTGATCCACGGCAACTATTGCGGCCCGGGCAACAATGGTCCCCTGGCTCCAATCGATGCCTTGGACGCCGCCTGCGCCCGGCACGACGCCTGCACCCCGAACGATGGCCTTCCGTCCAAGGCATGCAACCTTCGCCTGAAGGTCGAGGCGCAACGGGTCGCGGACGACCCTCGTCAGCCACCAGAACTTCGGATGCTGACCGAGGTCGTCGCCTCGGGCTCCGCGATGATGCCCTCGGCTGCGCCTGGGCGGACCAACCAAAGTGCCGTGACGGGCGCGATCGGAGACTGACCCGCGGCGATGTCTTGGACGGGTGAGGCGCATGAGGCCCGCCGTTCCGAAGCGTCCGGCCAGGCCCATGATGGCGCTCATCCGTTGGACGCGAATCTCCTTACGGCGCCCCCGTCCTCGGCTCTACGAGATCGCGCGTTCGAACCTCGAACGTGCGGTGCATCGACCGGTCTGCGCACTGCCCCCTCGCGCAGGCCGGTCGACCGCCCGTTCCGACGGCACGTCATTGCCGGACCAGGCGTCGGCTCGTGACTCCCTCTGCCGGCACCGGACGCCCGTTGAATCCGTCCACGGCGGTATCGGAACGAGCGCTTATGCGATGAACGCTGCCACCCTGGCACAGGGCCCGGCTGGGTGTGATCCTGAGGGCGCACATGAACGACTGGAGCTTCTCCGAAGACAGGCCGGCCGGCGTTCACCCCTGCGCCCACGCTTCAGACCGCTCCCGCTCCGGCACTTCCCTTCTACGGTCCCGTCGTCCCGGCGAGCCTTGAAGCCTTTAGATTCCTGAACAGTCGCATCTCGCCCAGCGACCAAGCGACTGCCGCTAGAGCTGTGCCCGACCGATCGGCAACATGGTTTGGGGCGAGGCGTTGATGGGCCGAGGAGGCTTCGATGCCGTCAGCCCTGTCGATCGATCTACGTGAGCGCGTCGAGCGCCAGCCGCTGGGCGGGACGCTTACGGCGGGAGGGCTGGGTCGCGCCGCGGCCACGCGGCGGCGATCAGCGCTCACTGTCCGGACTGGATCTACAACAACCGCAATCAGGTCGAGCGTCTCTGGGCCAGGCTTAAGGAATGGCGTGCCATCGCAACCCGCTACGAGAAAACCGCCGCCAGCTTCATAGGCGTCCTCTCCCTCGCCGCAGCCCTCGACTGGCTCAAGCGATGACACGCCCTAGCAGCAGATGACAGACCTACAGACGACTGGCCCTTTGGATATCCTCCTCGTCAGCGACTCGCTCGCCGAACATTCGCCGGTCGATGGCTGGCAGTAATTACTCACGGGGTGGATTGGTCGGCGGTTGAACGCCCACGGCTGCGCCGCTTTCCGGGATGAGCTTGCCTCTTGCGCGGGTCAGATTTCGCTGATTCTCTCGTGAGATGGGCCGCAGCGAACTGGAACGGCTGAGCTGCGAGGAGCTGATCGAGCTGGTGCTGCGGCTGCAGCGGCCAGAGAAGACCTCACGCACCTCATCCAAGCCGCCCGCGACGGATCGCAAGGAGCAGCGCGTGCACTCCAAGCCCGGCGGCGCCAAGCCCGGTCACGAGTGCCATAGCCGAGTGCTGAGCGACGATCCCGATACGCTCGTGGAGCATCGTCCTGAGGCTTGCGCGTGCTGTGGTGGCGTCCTGCCTGGGGATCTGTGCGCCGAGATCGTCAGCGTCTCTGAGCGGGTCGAGCTGCCCGCGGTGGCGCCGATCGTGACGCAGCACCGGCGCCTTGCCATTCGTTGTCCGACCTGCGGAACGCGCGTGATCGCGCCAGCGCCCGAGGCAGCGCGCGGCACGCCCTTCGGCCCACGGCTGCATGCGGTGGCGACATACCTGAAGACCTTTCAGGCGCTCTCGTACGAACGGCTGCAGGCGGCGCTGTCCGACCTGTTCGGCCTGACGCTCAGCCAGGGTGGGCTGATGAACCTGCTCCGGCGTGCCCAAGGCTGCTTCCGTCCTGGTCGCGACGCGGCCATCGCGCTCCTGCGCCGGGCTGAGGTCGTCGCCTGCGACGAGACCGGCGTGCGCATCGAGGGCTCGAGCGCCTATCACTGGCTGTTCCACTCGGCCGACGCGGTGGTGCACACGCCGTCTCCGACGCGCGGCGCTGTCGTGGTGCGGGAGATGATGGACGGGCACCGGCCCGCGGTGTGGCTCTCCGACCGCTACACCGCACAACAGGGCCACGCCGCCGAGCACCAGACCTGCCTGGCGCATCTGGCGCGCGACGTCGCCTACGCCGTCGAGGTCAGCGACGATCCCGTGCCCTGGCGCCTGCAACTCTGGCTGGGAAGCGTGTTCGCCCTGGCCGAGCGCGTCACCCACTTGGCCGCCGCGACGCTGTCTGCCAAGCGCCGCAGCCTGGATCGGCAACTCGGCGCCTTCCTGGCCACGCAGAGCCGCTGTGACCTAACCCGCGAGCTGCAGGCCAAGATCAGCCGTGCCCGCGATCAGCTCCTAGTGTTCCTCGCCTATCCCGGGAAGGTCGAGCCGACCAACAACGGCTCCGAGCGGCTCCTGCGTCCGGCTGCCGTGCAGCGGAAGGTAACCAACGGCTATCGCGCCATGTGGGCGGCTGAGGGTGAGGCCGCCATCCGCACCGTCGTCGACACCGCCCGCCTGACCGGCGCCAATACATTCGGCACCATCCTCAAAACCGTGGGCGCCTGAACCCCACCATCACAGGCGTGGGTAATTACGGCAGGCATTCTTGGAAGACGTATAACTTAGGTGTCGGCGGTGGCTTGACGCAGCATGTCCTGTGGAGCTTGGCTCGAACTACTTGGTACTCATGTCAGCCGAAGCACATTCTGTTAGTCGTGGGAACCAACAATTTGCTGTTCGGAGAAAGCGAGGCTGACGTCGCCGCTGGCATCGCAGCGATCGCAGGCAGACTCGCCGCCCACCCGGTCTCTGAACTGTTCATTCTCTTGCCGGCGCCGTTTGGCATCGATCTGCGGCGCGCCGATGAAAAGCGATAGGCGTTGAAGACGCGCCTTGCAGCATGGTACGGGCACCGACTGATCGATGCAGACACGACTTTGTTGGCAGCAGGTCGGCTACAAAACCCGAACTACCAGCCGTATCTCGTGCATTTCACAGCCCTTGAGTACAAATTACTTATCAGCTTAGTACAAGCTGTTCTCCGCCGAGCCAGTTGAGTTCAGAACGGCAACTGATCTGTCAGCCCAGGGGGCATTTTTCCAACGATCGGCAGCATAAACGGCTCTTCGCCTACATCTTAGTCCGGATCTGCCGGCCGCTCGACTCCGCCCGGACCTGAAATTACAGGCGGAGGAGCGGCCGACATCACCAACGCGAACCAGTACGGAACACGGCTCGGCGGTGAGACTATGAGGGTATCATTGTGATCCAACAAGCGAGGCGATATCGCTTGCGCCCTTGTTCACGGCCGCCACGCGTTGCAGGCCAAGGCCTACAGTTAGAAATTTTATGACTTACGGGGCAGCAGCACAACTGATTCTAAAACTAGTACTTAGTTCAGATTACCGGAAATTTGACTGAATTTACTCGACAAATTCGACCCAACAACCTTCAAGGCCCCAATGATAACTACTGCAATAAGGGCGGCAATCATACCATACTCTATCGCAGTTGCCCCAGACTGATCGGAAGCAAATTCTTTGACTTTATTCGCCATCATAAGACCACCTCATGCCCTGTTGATTAATTTTTTCAGTCAGTTGATGACGCAAATTAATATTTGATAGTCATCGGAATCAGATACTAAGGGTAGAAAGTTTACATCCAGTTATGAAAATTTTCGGCCTTGCGTCTAAAAGCTGATCACCCCGCACCGTAGCGACAATCGCAAATAAAAGTCATTCCTTTGTTAAAGAAAATAGAACTTACCCGACTTCTAGACTATCGCGAGACAGATTGGTATTCGTCATCATAAATTTGACTCGGCGCTCTGACTTTGGACCAGCTGTGTGATTTTGATCGCTATTTGACGCTGATTATCAGCGTTATGTGGCGCTGATGCCGAGGACGTATCGGGCGGCCTTGACGACGTCCTCGATGACCGCGCCCACTTCGTTGATGCGCATGACCCGGGCGATCTGCGCGAACAGTCGGTGCACGAGTTGAAAGTTACCGACGGTGACGGACGAAGACGTCGATACCGAAGGCCGCGTAGACGAAACTGCTCCAAGTGGCCACATAGATGAAGTCCGCCACCCATAGTTGGTTTGGGCACGCGGCCTTGAACTGACAATTGACCCGATCAAACGGGTAAGCACCTGCCGGATCGAGAAGGGTACTGCGAACCATGCGCCCCCGGACGACGCTAGCCAAGCTCATCTCTCGCATCAGCCGGGCACCGTACGGCCTTCTACATGGCCGGCACGGTCGCCGTCCGCTCCTGTCCGGCATTCCAAATGCCCTATCGCGCCATGCGAGACGCCGGTAAACCAGTCAAGCTCGCCATCGTCGCGATGGGACGCTGCCTTGTAACCTTGGCCAACGCCCTAATCCGGTGCGGCGAGCGCCTCGTCGACGTAGTCGCACACCACATCGCGCAGAGCTTCTGCATCCCAGTGCGTGCGGCCGAGGATAGCCTGCTGACACCAGGGACTTGGGTCAGCGGCCTCGGCTCGCATCCAGTCGGTCTTGCGCCCCTCACCTCCCAGCAGCCCGTCCAGTAAAGCGTTGGCGGAAGCGGCGACACTCGGGGCAGCAAAAATCGCGGGCGGATCCGCTGCTTGGCGTGTCGAAGCGCCGTCGACCACAATTCCAGCGTAGACTCGGGCGACGCTGCCAGCATTGCCCTCTCCTATCCGAAATCTTACAGATAATGGCCAATATTCTTAACTGCAATACTAAAATGCGGGAACCGTAATAATCGATTGCCTTCTGTTCATTACAAAAATATCAGATAATCTTAAGTAAATACGCCGTCATAATCACAATGATTGCCGCAATAATAATATATTCTGTTCTTATGGCGCGGAATTCTTTCGATGTATTTGGCGGAATTTTGGCATCGTCCCGCAATAATGGATCATCTTGACTGAGATTTTGGGACGATGAAGCCGGATGATGCGGCGGGAGTTCCGTAGGGCTCATGGACAGTCTCGAAGCAATAATTCGGACGAAGCGGTCAATTAAGGATGCCAGAGAAATTTGATCACAAAATTACCAAAAATAGGCTTCCTATCAGACGGCACCGATATGCATATCCGAACCTCATCCGCTTGCATAGCAAAATTGACCTGACCGGTCTTTTGAACCGAGCCCGGTGAGCGACTATCTTGCCGGTCAAGCGGTTTGCCATGACGTGCCATCCCTCGGGATGGCGTTGAGGATGATAATCAGCTTCCGAACGGTGGCAATCAGAGCAACGAGCTTGGGTTTGCCGGCCGCGATAAGCCGGTCATAAAGATTTTCAGCGCGGCGTTGTGACGGCTGGCCAGCAGAGCACCACCGGGATCGTGGGTGAGGCAGAGATCTTCGTGGCGGTGCTGGGCGCGTCGAGTCCGACCTACGCCGAGGCGACCTGGACCCAGATGCTACCCGACTGGATTGGCGCGCATGTCCGCCTGTTCCGCTTCCTCGGCGGCCTCCCCCGCCTCATCGCGCCCGACAACCTCAAGAGCGGGATCCAGCCGGCTTCAGATCGAACCGGTGGCCGGCTTCGTTGGAATACGCAGTGACGGCAACCAACACCTGTTGTTGGGGCGACTTTCTCACCGCGAGAGAATGTTTGTTCAGCAGCTGAGCCTGCCCTGTCTCAGGACAGATACGCATGCGCTCGACGGAGACAAAGATTAGCCTGGCAATATAATTGACGTCGAAGATTCTGTCAGCACTGAGCTCGCTCAATTCGACCATCGGCCGAACCTGCGGCAGCTTCAGTTGATCTTGAGAACCATGCGGCGAGGTCCTGCTTGTCGGTCGAGCAGCGGGCGTATCCGATCAGTACATGCATCAAGAGATGGACTGTAACGTACAGGGTCCCCTCACCGCAATTTTTATCGTACCATTCTATTGAGAAGCGGCCCGCGCAGGCGGATCGAACCTTCGTGGGTGGATCGGTCAAGCGTCTGCTCACCGATCCCTTCTGCGCAGGTACGCGCGTCGTCCGAGCCGGATCGCGTTTTCACCGCGCAGTCGCACAACCAGATCGAGGCCTTCGCGCTACCTGAGTGCACGGGCATCGTTCCCCTCACCGCAATTACGTCCAGGCAATGTCACGGCCGAGCCGCGTTGCGCATCGGCTCGCGTTGGTGAAAGCTATGCAGGATTTTAGGTGACGGCTGCGGTCAGGCGGCGCGGTGATCTGGGCTCGCGGCGACCTCGGTCCCGTCGTGGAAGATGACGCCGGCCACGACCTTCGGCAACTGGTTTTCGCCCTTCAGCCGCCGCCAGGTTTTCGACGCCGCCATCACCAGCTTGAACACCATCAGCTTGGCGGTCGTGGCCGAGATTCCCCCTTTTGTCCGGACCGTGCGATGGCGGGCGGTGGCGAACACGCTCTCGATCGGGTTCGAGCTGCGCAGGTGGTCCCAGTGCTCGGCCGGGAAGTCTAGAACGCCAGCAGCGCCTCCCGATCTTTGGTCAAGCAGGCAGCGGCGCGGGGGTACTTGGCCCCGTATTTCTCGACAAAGTCGGTCAGCGCCACCTCGGCCGCCGCCCGGGTCGGCGCGCCGTGGATCTCGCGCAGGTCCGCCTTCATCGCCGACTGGACGGACTTCGGCACCTTGTCGAGGACGTTGGCTGCCTTGTGAACCCAACACCGCTGGTGAGCGGTGCCGGGGAAGACCTCGTCCAGCGCCCGCCAGAAGCCGAGAGCGCCGTCGCCCACCGCGATCTCGGGCGCGATCGACAGCCCGCGCCGCTTCACGTCGACGAGCAGCTCCCGCCAGCTCTGGGCACTCTCGCGCACGCCCACCTGGAACCCGACGAGCTCCTTCTTGCCCTCGGGCGTCGCCCCGATCAGCACGAGCATGCACTCGGCCTGCTCCTCCATCCGGGCCTGCAGGTAGACGCCGTCGGCCCAGACGTAGGCGTAGCGGCGTGCGGAGAGATCGCGGCCCTGCCAGCGGGCATACTCGTCCGCCCCGGCCGCGGTCAGCCGGGTGATGACGGCCGGCGAGAGGTTCGGGGCGTCACGACCCAGCAGGGCTGCCAGCGCGTCCTGGAAGTCGCCGGTCGAGATGCCGCGTAGGTACAGAACCGGCAGCAGCGCATCCAGGCTGCGGGTGCGCCGCGCCCATTTCGGCAGGATGGTCGAGGTGAACCGGACCCGGTCCTCAGACCCGCTCGCACCGCGATCCCGCACACGGACCCGCGCGACCGGCACCGGGTCGATGCCGGTTTGGATCGCCCGCTCCGGCCCGTGACCGTGCCGCACCAGCCGGGCCCGTCCATCCTGCAGCCGCAGGTCCTGCATCGCGCTTAGGAACGCGTCCGCCTCCATCTCGACAGCTTGAGCGAGCAGGCGGCGGGCGCCGCTACGCAGCACCTCGGTCAGGGGATCGTCGAGGTCTTCGGGATGACGAAGTCGGACGATGTTGGTAGATGTCTCCATGGCGTATCGCTCTCGCTGAGAGGTTCTGGCAGGCTCGACACCCGCCTCGATACGCCACCTTCAACTCACCGTCGTTACCCAATCTCCCGCATAGCTCTCGCCAGCGTCTGCAAGGCGGATATGGAAATTCACGGGCGACCCATTGATCTAAACCACCCCATAGGGCCAGCCCGCTCCCGATCCGGAGTGGAACGACTGACTCCAATTGGCCCAGACGCCTAGGCCGCCGCCGGCGCCTCTCGAAAGCAGCCACCTCTTGATCTGCCGCTCGTGCCATCTGGGCTGGCAAGTTGCCGGCGGAGTGCGATTGGGATATCCGCCTTGTGTCTTCAACTCGGGACACGAGGAGGGCTGCGTGACGTGTTTCCAGCATCACCGCCAACGTGGCCCGGTCAACGCCCTGCGGATGCGTTCGCAGGGCTGATCTAGGCAAGCAACGCAAAGCGTCCGTCTTCCCGATCGGCCCCTCTCAGAGCCTGTGCCCGTGCTTGGACCCTCGCGTCCTGCCGGTGCCTCGGAAGACGTTCCCCATGTCCCTGATCACCCTCGACAAGCTCGGCCTCACGCTGGGCGCACCTCTCTTTTCAAACCTCGATCTCACCCTCCACAAAGGCGACCGCATCGGGCTTGTGGCCCCGAATGGCCAGGGCAAGTCGAGCCTCCTCGCCTGCCTCGCCGGAGACCTGGAGCCGACGGAGGGCGCTTGCCGCTTCGCCCGTATCCTGCGTATCGCGCTGATGCAGCAGAACCCCGACGGCGACCTCCCTTCTCTGCCCGTGTCCGACGTCGTTCTGTCCGCCCTTCCGGCCGAAAGCCGTGATTGGGAGGCATGGCGTGCCGAGATCGCCCTCGACGCTCTGGCGGTCCCGCTGGAAAACCGTGATCGGCCGCTGCACGCCCTCAGCGGCGGCTGGCAGCGCCTCGTCCTCCTCGCCTGCGCCGCCGTCACCGAACCCGACGTCCTTCTCCTGGACGAGCCGACGAACCATCTCGATCTCGCTCGCATCGGTCAGCTTCAACGCTGGATTGCAGCGTTGCCCAAGGACGTCGCTGTCGTTGTGGCCAGCCATGACCGAGCCTTTCTCGACGCGGTGACCAGCCGCACGTTGTTCCTGCGACGCGAAACGTCGATGAGCTACGCGCTCCCCTACTCATCAGCTCGTGCCACACTGCTGGAGGCCGACGCGGCCGACGCACGACGCCACGAGAGTGACCTTCGCCAAGCAGCTCAACTCCGACGTCAAGCGGCGAAGCTTCACAATATCGGCGTCAACTCAGGGTCCGACCTACTGACCGTCAAGACGCGCCAGCTTCGGGACAGGGCCGAGCGCATCGAGACGGCGGCCCGGGCCCCGGCTGCCACTGTCTCGGCAGGTCGCATCCGCCTTAGGGGAGCGGGCACGGACGCCAAGGTGTTGCTGGCTCTCGATGACCTTACGGTCACAACGCCAGATGGGCGGGCGCTCTTCCGGACGGGACGCAAATGGCTCCAACCAGGCGAGCGCGTCGTGGTTCTGGGGCACAACGGCGTCGGCAAATCGAGCCTTCTCGATCTGATCGTCCGGGCAATGCACGGAGCGCCGGCGGACGGCCTGCGCTGCAACCCGTCGATCGTCTCAGGCATCTGCGATCAGACCTTGAGTCATCTGGGTCCGAGCGAGACCGTATCCGGGGCGATCTCCCGACGCTTCAGCCTCAGCGATTCACGGATCCGTGCTTTGCTTGCCGGGGCCGGCTTTCCTGTAGAGCGGCAGGATAGGAGCATCCGCATACTGTCCGGTGGCCAGCTTGCGCGTCTCGCCATGCTGATCCTCCGGCTGGAGGAGCCCAACCTCTACATCCTCGACGAACCGACGAACCACCTCGACATCGAGGGTCAGGAGGCCCTGGAAGCTGAGATGATGAACGGCGAAGCGGCCTGCCTTCTTGTCTCACACGACCGTCGCTTCGCCGAGAGGGTTGGCAACCGCTTCTGGCAGATCGAACGTGGCCGCTTGGTCGAAGTCGAAACGCCACATGCCTTCTTTGAGGCGGCCTCGCGTGAGGACGCCGTGGATTGAGCTCAATGGTCGCAATGCGGCGTTCCATCGAACCGCAGCCAATCAACCGTGCCGCTCGCGATCGGAGCTGTATGCATCAGGCCGCCGCGTAGGCGTGGCCGGCATCGGTCAGGCTGCCATCCGGCTGAAAAAACGCCGAGACGGAGAGCGGGCCACCGCCACCCGCCTTGCCCCATGGATACCAGGCATAGCCGCGCACCCAGGATGTCCGCTCCATGTACGGGCAGACCGTCTCAATGAAGCGGATTGCGTCGCGTTCGGTATAGCGGTTCTTCCGTTCGCCACGCGCGCTCCAGTCGACGCAGCCGAATTCCGTCACCCAGATCGGCCGCTTGTACATGTCGTGGACGCGTGTCAGCAGGCCGAGGAAGTCGTCTGGATCGGCAGAGCTGTAATGGTGGAACCCGACCGAGTCGAAATGCAGTCTCCGCTGTTCAGCACCGGCGACGAAGCGCTGCATCCACTGTTGGTGCGGCTGCGCGCAGGACGGGGCGACGAGGTCGGCGGCGATGCCTTCCAGCTTCGGCCAAGCGTCCAGCGCCTGCTCGACGGTGAGGTTGGACTGGTCATGGTGGTCCGGCTCGTTGAAGCCGAGCAGCACCGGCAGGCGCGTCCCGCGCATGGCCGCCAGCGCCGTATCGGTATTGCCGTTCAGGCCCCAGATCATCGGTTGGAAGCGGATCGACGGGTCGTCGGCGACCACGCCCTTGGCTGCCGGATGCACCCCCCAGTCATAGTACCAGCTCGTGCGCAGCCCGGATGCGGAGGGTGCGGCACCGGCCATGCCCTTCTTCGACGTCGGGCCCAACCCCTCGGCGTGAAGGGCATGGCTCACCGCAAGCGAGCCGGCGGCGGCCAGAAGGGATCGTCTGGAGACCATCACGTTGCTCCGAAGGTATCGTCGCCCGCTCCTCGCCGAGCTGCCTGACAGGCCGCTGAACAGGCGCCGCCTTTGACGCTCAACCTTAGGAGGAAACCTGGATGACGGTCACCAGCCCTTTTCCTCGCTGGAGGTGATTGGGGGACTAGTAACCCCCATAACGGAGCTGCTGCGCGTACCCGGCGTCCTGGTAGGATTGAGCTCTGCGAACGTTGGCTGCGTGCGCATAGGCATCAGCCGACGCATAATCCCCATTCAGCGCCGCGACGTTTGCGGCATGCTGATCGCGCTGGGCCTGAATGGCGCGGACGTTCGCGGCGTGTTGTGCCTGACGAGCATCATACTGTGCACAAGCGCCGGTACTGAGGAGAACAAGCGCGCTGAGGGCGGCAGAGGTCAACTTGATGCCGACGGTTTTGAACTTAAGTTCCATTTTGGCACCTCGGATAGGGATGCTATTTCCTGCGTCGCGCTGCTATCAAAGATCGCGAAACATTAATCCAATATGAACCACCTGCGGTTGCGCTCTCCCGATGGTTGGAGAGCACCGCGATCGAGGAGAAAGGGCGAGGAAAACGGGCCGGATCGAGCTGGCGATCCCCCGCGACCGGCAGGCGACGTTCGATCCGCAGCTGATCGCCCGGTATCAGCGCCGCTTTCCCGGCTTCGACGACAAGATCGTGTCGATGTACGCCCGCGGCATGAGCACCCGGGAGATCGTCGCGCACCTGCGCGAGCTCTACGGGATCGAGGTCTCACCCGACCTGATCAGTGCGGTGACCGACGCGGCTCTGGAGGAGGTCGCCGCCTGGCAGGCCCGGCCGCTGGAGCCGGTCTACCCGGTCGTGTTCTTCGACGCCCTGCGATCAAGGTGAGTGACGAGGGCGTCGTCCGCAACAAGGCCGTCCACATCGCGCTGGGCGTGCGTGCCGACGACTCCAAGGAGATCCTCGGCCTGTGGCTGGAGCAGAACGAGGGCGCCAAGTTCTGGTTGCGGATCATGAACGAGCTCAGGAACCGCGGCGTCGAGGACGTGCTGCTTGCCGTGGTCGATGGCCTGAAGGGCTTCCCCAATGCGATCCGGGCGGTGTTCCCCGAGGCGCTGGTTCAAACCTGCATCATCCAGCTCCTGCGCCACAGCCTCGACTTCGTGTCCTACAAGGACCGCAAGCTCGTGGCGGGGGCGCTGAAGGAGATCTACCGCGCGCTCGATGCCGCGGCCGGCGAGGCGGCCTTGGCGGCCTTCGAGACGAGCGAATGGGGTCGCCGCTACCCGGCCATCGCCCAGAGCTGGCGACGAGCCTGGGGCGAGGTGATCCCGTTTTACGCCTTCCCCGGCGAGGTTCGCCGGATCCTGTACACGACGAACGCCATAGAGGCCCTGAACGCCACGCTGCGCCGGGCCGTGCACGCCCGCGGTCACTTCCCGACCGACGAGGCCGCGTTGAAGCTGCTCTACCTAGTCTTGAACCGCTCCGAGAAGGCGTGGAAGACGGGACCGCGTGAGTGGGTGATGGCCAAGGCGCAGTTCGCCGTCATCTTCGGTGAGCGCTTCACTAGGGCCATGGCGGCCTGATGTTCAACCCGCCGCCCGCACACGGAATTCCTGACACTCCCGCCACGGCATCACGCGCAAAGAAACACCGGCCACACCGCCGAGCAGGAACGCGAGGATGTGAAAGCAGCGCGTTTGTCCTGGTTCGAGCGCCAGCCCGATCTCGATCCAGACAGGCTCGTGTTCCTCGACGAGACCCGCTGCCGAGCCTCGCCGCCGGCACGGTCACGACCCGCATGGCCTGCAACGGCGGCTGAGCACGGCCCACCCGCGGCAACCGCAGGCAAGCGCGTTGAAGGTCTACCAGCCCTGCTCGCGCGGCGCTTGGAGCCCGCCGCGCCGGCCCGCAGAACGCGTCGGCGGCGCGTTCCGGCGCCGCGGCACGCGAGTCCCCGGTCCAGACCATGCCTGCACAACGATCGGCTGCCGCGGCCGTCCGCGCCCTCCTGGCACTTACCCTTGCCTCGGCCGCCGACCGGGCCTGGAGCGCGTCCGCGCCGGACCACGTCGGCGCAGCGGTGGTCGGTGCGCGCCTGGCGGACCAGATCGTCGGCACCTGGGAACTCGTCTCCTACAAGGTCGAGGATAAGGAGACCGGCAAGCTCATCGACGCCATGGGCGGCACACCGCGCGGACGCGTCATCTTCACCAAGGACGGCTGGGTCGCGTTCAACCTCGAGGGTAGCGCGCGCGCACCGGCGACCACCGACGCCGAGCGGGCCGCGCTGATGAAGACTCTCGTGGCCTATATCGGACGCTACCGGGTCGAGGGGGACCAGTGGGTCACCAGCGTGCAGACCGCCTGGGCGCCCGAATGGGTCGGTACCGAGCAGCGGCGCACCATCCACATCGACGGCGACTACGCCGACGTCACGACCCCGTGGCGCGCGATGCCCAACTGGGATGAAGGCCGCCTGTCGCGCAGCATCATCCGGTTCAAGCACATCCCCTAGGGCGTCTCTGCAAAGGGTTCACAGGCCGCGGGATCGGCCCCATGTGGGCCTGATGCGACGCTTTGAACTGACTGACGCGCAGTGGGAGCAGATCGCCCCGCTGCTGCCTGCGCAGAAGCCGCGCACGGGCCGGCCCGCCGAGGATCACCGCCAAGTGCTCAACGGCATGCTCTGGATCCTGCGTACCGGTGCTCCCTGGGAGGACCTGCCGGCCCGCTACGGGGCGGTCGGAACCGTGTCGAGCCGGTTCTACCGCTGGCGCAAGGCCGGCGTGTTCGACCGGCTGCTGCAGCGCCTGCAGGCGCAGATTGCGCGCGCATTGTCATATCAAATTTCCCGACATGAGAAATCAAGCTTATTAACGCGCATTTTGAGAGATTACGAGCTGTCACCTTTGCCGATAAATGTCGTTTATCCAGCCAGCCGACATCTGCCATTCAAAACACAATCTTTCATTGATTATGCAGTCACGGCATTGCGGGGGCAATTCTAGGCGTAAATCCCGAAGATTGAGCGAGTCTGCTTTAGAGATAGTTGAGTACTGCCTGCTACGTTTTATTTGGATCGCTATCGGAAGGGCGGCTCAGGATGGAATTCGGCCGGGCCGCTTCTGGGCAAGGATGCTTCGAAGCGGACACAATGCCCGCGCTTACTCAGTCTCCGGACGGCAGAGCGTCATCCTTCCGCTCAGATGTCCCGCCCTTGATACATCTCAGGCGGAATGCGCCTTCTCTGCTGACTGTAAACCCAGACGCGGCCATCAATGGCGGCAAGTCCGCACCCAATCAGCGCCATGCCGATAAAGTGCTGCGGAGCAAGGCGCTCACCCAGCACCAATGCGCCGAGCAGGATGGCCGACACCGGGATCAGGAAGGTGACGAGCAGAAGGTTCGCCGCTCCAGCAGTCGCCAGGATGCGAAAGTACAACACGTAGGCGAGCGCTGTAGATAGGACCGCAATACCGGCGACTGCGCCCCACACCGATGCGCCCGGTAGCGGCAAGGTCCAAGGGTGGTCCGCGACGAGGACGAGGGGCAGAAGCATGAACGCGGAGGCCGTCACCTGTCCCGTCGCCGTCGCGAGCGGCGGAACGCCCATTCGCCGGAAGCGCCGCCCGAAGATGCCGGCGAAGGCATAGGATAAGGCCGCGCCGAGCACGGCCACCTGTGCCAGGAGGTCGGTCCCGAGCCCCGCCAGAACATTGGGGCCGACCATCACGGCGACTCCGGCAAACCCTATGAGCACGCCCACGAGCCGGTTGCCGGTCATCCTCTCGTCGGACGTGAAGACGTGGGCAGCGACGACCGTGAAGAGCGGTGTGGTCGCATTCAGGATGGCGGCAAGCCCTGACGCGATGCGGGTCTGGCCCCACACGATGAGGCAGAAGGGAATGGCGTTGTTGAGCAGGCCCATACCGAAGAAGGAGGCCCATGCCCGACCCGTGCGCGGCATCCTCAGGCCTAGGAGAGGCATGACGGCGTTCAGGATCAGAGCTGCGAGCCCGACCCGCAGGAGAACGAGTGTGAGCGGCGGCAGGGCCGAGAGCGCCACACGTGTGAAGAAGAACGATCCTCCCCAGAGCACCGAGAGGCTAAGCAGCATCGCCCATTCGGACGCGGACATCGTGCGGTTCACGGGAGGCGGCATGGCGGACCTTTCGCGGGTTCGCCTCGTGCTACATCTCGTCCGGGCGACGCGCGTCCCGTTTCCTGCTCTCAAATTCTCCGTCCGCTCACCACCTAGCGCGTGACAAGCCGGACAGTCGACGAATGGCCGTGTGTGGACGCCCCATCGGATTCAAGGGGGTGTTGGAGAGATTTGTGCGCGCAGGATCAGGTGCTGCCGTGTGTCCGGCCTGTTGATGCAGCCATCATCACGGCTGCTGGCCTGTATGGAGAGCGCGGATCGGGTCCAAGTCGCTTTGGCGCGCTCGAGGCGCTTGGCCATTCACTGGTTTTCCCGACCCCGTCTTCTGACCGTTGCGCCATACCTCTCGGCTGACCTTCCCTGCCTCCCTGACGCCTCAGGCCGTGGCGATCACGCCGTGGCCGGAGCTCTGTAGGAGCCGCCATGGGCCATCAAGGCCCAGACGATCCT
>NZ_JBNNWO010000037.1:0-31359 GCF_050281105.1 Methylobacterium sp. NPDC080182 | reverse complement strand
GACATAGGTATCTTGAAACAGCAGTCTCATTATGGGGTCGTGGCGGGCAGCTTTTGGGGTCGATCTTCCGAAAGCTGCCTTACCGCTATCCACCCCAAGCGGTCCTACGGCTACCGACCCTTGTCGGGCATACGGACTGGCGTAAAGTTTTCCCGAAAGCGGCCGTTCCAGGATGGTCAGACGCCTGAGGCAATCCTGCCGATTTCAGCCAAGATCGAGTTACGCTGTTCAGATGTAATATCTGGAACCTCGCAATAAGCCGCGATGACGAGAGGGGGGCGATCATTAGGCCATGCAACCGCAACGTCATTGGCATTCCCGAGTTTATCATTGTTTGTTCCAGTCTTGTCGGCAATCAACCAGTATTTTGGCAGTCCCGCCCGCAATCTTGTATAACCTGTCTTGCATTCAATCATCCAGCTTGCAAGCTGTGCTCGAGAAAGGTCCGACAAGAAATCTGTGAAGAACAACTTCCGCAGATTTGCCGCCATGGCGGCGGCTGTAGTAGTATCTCTCAAATCATCAGGCCAACCAGGGTAATTCATCTCTGTTTCAAGCCGATCCAGTCTGGTGACACTGTCTCCGATCTCTCTGCAAAAAGCCGTTAGTGCAGTTGGTCCGCCTAAGGTAGCCAGCATCAGATTGGCAGACGTGTTGTCGCTATAGCCCAGCCCGGCTTCACAGATCTCCCCAAGAGTCATGCCGGGTTCATTTACACGACCGCTCGTAATTGGCGAATACTCAACAAGATCGCCCTTGGTAAAAGTCAAACGTCGGCTCAGTTTTTCATTTCCCTGGTCAACTTTGTGTAGAATGTTAGCGACAGCAAGGACCTTAAAAGTGCTGCACATTTGAACACGCTCGTCTGAGCGGTATTCAATATGAATATCAGACATATGATCTATAATGCTTACGCAGATGCGCCCTTTGTGGCGGCGCTCGAGTTCTGCAAGGCTCTGACTGATAGATGCAGCTTGAGCTTTTGAAGCGACTGCGGTGGGAGCTTGGGCTAGGAACGGAACTGCTGAAAGCGAACCGGCAATCACAACCCGCCGCGAGATCGATTTCATAAATAATTCCTTCGTAATTTTTGGGAGACAAGACATCCTGTTGGTCAATGGAAAACTAAGACCATCAATGGCTTATCGCCTCTACCACAGTACTAAGCGATAGGAACACATTCGTGCCGGCGCCATTGGATATGATGCCGGCACTGCCGGTAACTCGCCTGCAATTCCACTGAACAGGAACAGTGTCCCGCTTTCGTGCCGAACTGTACGGCTCCATGCCCCATACGGATTGCGGGCATGACGAGGTCCGCCTTGATGCGGATGCCGCTTGGAAGCGGACCGACGGTAATCCACCGAGGCTGTGTGAAAACGCTGCTGTTCTGATAGTCTCTGCGGGACGGCGGAGGCGGCTATGGCGCGTTTTGTTTGTGGTACTGATCGCCATCAAGTCACTCTTCTGCCGAACCGGCTGGACGATTACGTATCCGAGGACAATCCGGTGCGCGTCGTCGATGCATTCGTCGACGAACTCGATCTCTCGGCTCTGGGTTTTGACGGCGTGGTGCCGGCCACGACGGGCCGGCCCGGCTACCATCCCGCGACGCTGCTGAAGATCTACCTCTACGGCTATCTCCACCAAGTCGCCTCCAGCCGCCGCCTGGAGCGCGAGGCCGGCCGCAACGTCGAGCTGATGTGGCTGACCGGCCGCCTCGCCCCGGACTTCAAGACCATCGCCGACTTCCGGCGCGACAACGGTCTTGCGATCCAAGCCGCCTGCCGCCAGTTCGTGGTGCTGTGTCGCCAACTCGGCCTCCTGGCCGGTGGTGTCGTGGCGCTGGACGGCAGCCGCTTCAAAGCGGTGAACGCCCGTGATCGCAACTTCACCCCAGCCGCGGTCCGGCGCCGCATCGAGCAGGTCGAGGCGAGCATCGCACGCTATCTCGCCGCCCTCGACACCGCCGACCGCCAGGAAGACGAGGTCGCGCGCGTGCGCAAGGTGCGCATCGCCGAGCGTCTGGACGCCCTGCGGACGCGAATGCGCGAGTTGCAGGCGATGGAGACGCTCGTCGAGGCTGTCCCCGACCGGCAGATCTCGCTGACAGACCCGGACGCGCGGGCGATGGCCACGAGCGGTAAGGGCACGGGGATGGTCGGCTATAACGTGCAGGCAGTCGTCGACACCGAGCATCATCTGATCGTCGCGCATGAGGTGACCAACGTCGGGCACGACCGCACCCAGCTGGCGCACATGAGCCGCCAGGGCCAAGTGGCGACCGGGCATGAAGGTCTCAGCGTGCTGGCCGACCGGGGCTACTTCTCGGGCGAGGAGATCCTGGCCTGCGAGCAGGCCGGCATCGCGGTGACGCTGCCCAAGCCGCTGACCTCGGGCGCTAAGGCGGAGGGGCGCTTCGGCAAACAAGACTTCGTCTACGAGCCAGAGGCGGACGCCTACCGGTGTCCGGCCGGCGAGCGGCTCTCCTACCGTTACACGAACGTGGAGGGCGGACTGACGCTACGCCGCTACTGGACGACGGCCTGCCACGACTGCGCGATCAAGGCACGCTGCACGCCGGCCAAGGAGCGGCGGGTGACGCGGTGGGAGCACGAGGCTGTCTTGGAAGCCGTACAGCGCCGGCTCGACGAGGATCCTCATGCGATGCGCACGCGGCGCCAGACGGTCGAGCACGTGTTCGGGACGCTCAAAGGCTGGATGGGGGCGACGCACTTCCGGATGCGACGGTTGAGAAACGTGGCCACCGAGATGAGCCTGCAGGTCCTGGCCTACAATCTGAAGCGGGTCATGGCGATCCTCGGAACCGGGCCTCTCCTCACCGCCCTGCGGGCGTGAGGGCACGCGGCACCTCGCACCCCGTCACCAATCCGCTCCGACATACCCAACCGCGTTCTCACACAGCCTCCACCCACAGCAGATCTAATCCGGACATCTGAGTTCGTCGTAGGAGACCATAACGTGCTCGCGGAACGCGGGTCGCGCGGACAGCGCGTCGAAATACCGGCGGATGGCCGGATGCTTCGGTCGCTCGATGGCGATGTCGAAGTAGCGGAAGAGCACGTGCGCGAACTGGATGTCCGCCACCGTGAGGTCGTCCGAGGCAAGGAACGCCGTGCGGGACAGCCGCGCCTCGGCGATGTCGAGGAAACGGGTCAGGTTCTCCACGGCCCGCGCGACAGCCGCATGATCCCGGCCGGCCGACGCCATCCTGACCACCCGCCAGAAGATCGGCGCGGTGAAGTTCATGGCGACGTTGAGCTTTGACCATTCGGCCCACTTGTCGACCTCCGCGCGCGCGGGTCCCTCCGGCGGCCAGAAGGAGGGGGGCCCGTAGCGGCCCGCCAAGTAGCGCAGGATCGCTCCCGTCTCCCAGAGCGGCTCCCCTTCACCATCGCGGAGGACCGGCACCGTGCCGTTAGGATTCATGGCCCGGAACGCGGGCGTGTCCAGGCCGCCGTAGCGGTGGCCGGCGTCGTGCCGCTCGTATGGCAGGCCAAGCTCGCCAATGCCCCACATCAGCGCCTGGACGTTGGATGAGGTTTTGCGGCCCCATACAGTGAGCATGGCGTCATCCCGCTAGCAAACGAGTAAGCCGCTACGTGACACGCCTCGCGGTCTTGCGCCACTTCATGCAGCCAAGGGCAGGCAGCGCCCAACGGCTGATCCTGACCGGTTGCGACCCAACTGAGCCGTTCGCAGCGCCGTTGCCACTTCCCGAAAGCAGCCGTTGAAAATGGGCGAGGTTGGAATAAGCTCACGCCATGGCGGTTCGAGTTGTCATTCCTGAAAGTCCGAGTGAGGCGGATCGCAACGCTGTCATAGAGCCGCTACGCGCTTATAATGCTTCTCAAGTAGAAAATCCTCTTCGCCGACCTGTGGCCATATTGTTGGTAGACGAGGACGGGGCCCATATGGGAGGACTTTGGGGGAAATGCACATACGATTGGCTACACATTGAATTGCTTGCAATACACGAAGATCATCGAGGTCGTAATTACGGCACAATGATTTTACATGAAGCTGAGCGGCTAGCTAGATCCAACAATTGCGTTGGAATTTGGCTTGATACATTCGAATTTCAGGCTTGCGGTTTTTATAAGAAATTGGGATTTGAAATGTTCGGAAAGATCGAAGATCATCCTATTGGGCAAAATCGATATTTTCTTCGCAAAAGATTTTAGTAAGTAATGCCTATCTGTCGTCCCCGAGAGCAGGCAATGATCCAGGCGGCCGCAGCGGACAGTCTTCTGTCGACCCAATCCAGACGCCCAGACGCCTGTCCGAGCATCCCGAAAGCCGATATTCGTCAACCGTCCGTTTGTTTCGGTTTGGGGTGATCTGCGAGCTTCCCTGCTAGAGGTTTAGCCATGACCATGGAGCTATACCCCTCCAATGGTCCATAGCCTCGCGCGATATAGAACCGCTGCGCCGTCTTCGTGCTCTCCAGCAGACACATCGAGACCTCATGTTGGGCGCTGACATCTTCCATCGCCTTAAGGAGTGCAGTACTGACCCCTTGGTATCTGGCTTCCGGTGCGACGTAGTTGAGTAGGATTGTCCCCCCTCCATCGACCATACCCACACCGATGATCTCGGTCGCACGCTCGATCACGAAAAGCGATGCGCCGGGCTGGGCCAGCCAAGCGAGCCAACTGTCAGGGGTCTTATTGGCCGTCCATGCCGCGATGGCGGCTGGATCGCCGGCGTGGTCGGCATGGCAAAGTTCGGAGATTGACCGCCGGAGGACGCTGCTACCAGCCTCGGCATCTCTGGGTGTAGCAAGGCGCGCGTTCATGGCTCATCGTCTCTCGCTAATAGTCCACCCGCTAGCGAGCCAACCCAGCCGCCTGGATCGCGACGGGCGCTTCCCACAAGCGGTCGTTCGGGGGCTTCTGGAAACGTCGGCTTGGAGTAGCAGGCGGTCCTCTTCCTAGGCTAAAATGCAAAAGTGGAGTTGCCCAGCCTGCCCGCCGACCTTTCGTTCCCACGCCTTGGGAACACCGCTGGCGACATCAACTTTGCCTTCCGAGCAAAGTGTTCAGCGCTCGGGCCACACATCGCAGCGCGATGGGGTTGGGACGAATCTTTCCAGCGCAAAGTTCATGAGCAGCCATACGCTGACAAGCCTTTTTTGCAATTCAGCGCTTAGGACAGAGACTAGGAACGATCTCAATCGAGTTTTATTCGATACATATACGTCTTGGTGAGTTATATTTGCTTCCAAGCTATCACGGGCACGGCATCGGAACCGAAATTCTACAGCACTTTATCGGCTTGGCGGATGGGAAAGAACTTCCGGTCAGACTGGAATATCTTCACTGGAACCCGGTTGGTGGGCTCTACAGGCGTTTCGGCTTCGTGGAACTGACACGCTCTGAGGCTCACTGCTTTATGGAGCGACCTCCCGCTTCATGAGCGGCGGCTCTAGGTCGATGATAGATCGAGCGCTTGGGGCCGAGCCCTTGTTAGTCGAGTTTTCAAGGGATCGGCGGCCAGCGGTCTGAAGCGTCGGTGCCAAGAGCAAACTCGAAGGAGAGCACGAACTCACGAATGCGGCGCTAGGCATTCCATTTGACGATGTTGGTCCGTGTTAGATCCGAGTGATCAACAACAACCGAGGCAGCTTGCGTTGGTTTGCATTCGTCGAGGTACAACCTGTTGCCTTCGATGTAGCGTCGGTTCGATGCCGCTGCTGGATCGGGATCGCCGAACCCCGGGCCGCGGCTTGCTCCCCTCGGAATGGTGACTTCGAACGGCGCATTGAGGAAGACTGTGAAGTCCCAGTAGCCGCGCAACTCCGGACGATGCAGAAACAGCCCGTCAAAGACGAGGATCGCATCGTTGGACGCAACCTGCTCCTCTGCCTCGATCGGCCTATCCATTGCATGATCGAAAGCGGCCGACCGGAAGCGCCGCGAGCCCTGCGCCATCAGCGGCCGCAGCAGCACGCTTTGAAGAAGCGGGTAGTTGTAGGAATGGCGGTAGAAGCCTTCGGGAGACGATCGACCGAGGCGGTAGCGAACGGAACGAGGATGGTGGAACCCATCCGCCGAACTGCGGACGACCTCGCATCCCCGTGCCCGCAGCGCGGCCCCGAGGTCATCGGCGAAGGTTGTTTTGCCAACGCCGTCCACGCCGTCCACTCCAACCATAAGCCCGCGCTTCGGCTGAGCGGCGAGGTGGTCTGCGATGCGATCAACGACTGTCATGATTTGACCTTCCACGCGACGCGGGACGATCGAGTTTAATCTGAACCACTCCAAGGTTTGCAGCGTCGGCTTTGGGTCAATCCTGCTCCATAGCGGAAGGTCGTCTCTCCACCCTCTGCGGGCGATGCCGGTCATTATCAGACATCGGATTTGAACCGCCCGGAACGCCTCTCCGACACGTCGTGCCCGCTCTCGTCTCGGCCCACGCGCTCAGAGTCTGATCCCGATATCCCGGCTGTGGCGAGCGGAGACCCGCTGCACCGTCATCGCCCGTGCGCGCGCCGCATCCATCCGGCAGGCAGCCCCGTAGAGTTCGCCGACCGTGGTGAGGGCGGACCGGTCAGCGTCCGGTACCTGGACGGGATCGACGGCCCCCCCGCCCAGCAAGGTGCGCGCTCCGGCAGCCCCGAAGCGGGCCTCGACCGCCGCCCGGAACGCCCGGACCTCCCGCGCGAGCCCCTCGGGTACCACCGCGTCGGTCGAGATGTTAACCCCCACTCTCCCCTCGGCCCGCCCACCGAATGCCGTGAGCGCCGTCACCGCCTCGCCCGAGAGCACCGGGATCGCCGTCGCGTCCGCCCGCATCTGCGCCTCGACGGCGGCGCGGTAGCCGACCTGCGCCCGCGCGTCCGCCTCGGCCATCCGCGTCAGGTTCGCGCCCAGCACCGCCGCCGCGGCGCGCGCCGTCTGCCGCTCGGCCCGGGCCCCGGCCCCGGCGAACAGCCCAGTCCGGCCCCGCAGCCGGCCGATCGCCTCCGGCTCCGCCGCGAGCCGGCGCGCCGCGCTCGTGGATCCGTCCCGGGCGAGCAGCGCGTCCAGCCGCCGCAGCGCCGCCGCCGGATCGCGGTAGGCGGTTCCGAGCGTGGCCGCCCGCTCCGCTCGGGCCCGGATCACCGCGGCATCGCCCGCCACGGCCGCGGCCAGACTCGCGGCGTCGAGCCCCCGCCCGAGGCTGTCCCGGCCCGCGCCGACGAACGCCGGGATCAGGACGGCCGCGGCGAGCGCATCGGGCCCCGGCCTCCGCGCGACCGGCCGCACACCCAGTCCGGGGGAATCCGCCGGTCGGCGCACGGGCTCGGGAAGACGCGGCCGAGCCGACAGGGAGCGGCGCTGCGCGGGCGTGAGCTCGTCCGGTGCGGCGAAGGCCAGCGAGGCCGCCTTCACCTCCGACCGCCCCATCTGACGCGCCAGCTGGCGCAGGTCCGCCGCCGTCTCCGTCGCGGCGAACACCGCCACGCCGAGCCGCTGGCGCGTCAGCGCCACGTAGGCCGAGGCTGAGCGCCAAAATTTTGAGTGGAGCAGGTAGGTGTGGTCGAGTGTGCGGCCCTGTCCCTTGTAGATGGTGCCCGCGTAGCCGAGCCGGTACCCGTCGAACCCGGACGGTGCCCACGTCACCACCCGCGCCGCCCGCCCGGCCGGGGCGTCGAGCCGCAGGCTGATCCGATCGGCCGCGATCGCGACGATCACCCCGGCATGGCCGTTGTACAGCCCCGCCGCCTTCCAGGTCTCGGTGATCTGCACCCGGTCTCCGAGCGCGAACGCGCCGGCCCCGTGCTTCGTCGTGAACCGATGGTCCGCCCCGAGCTCGCCGCGCTCGCGCCGGGCCCTCCGCAGCGCCGCGTTGAGGGCGTCGACCTCGGCGTTGGTGTAGGCGAACACGAACCGCGCGGCGTTCGGGTCGGCGGCGCTGTCGCGCGTCCAGCGCGCCACCAGCGCCGCCAGGGCCTCGTCCTGGGTCCGCGTCCAGACCAGGGCCTCGTGGCGCGCAAACCCCCGCAGCGCCGGCTCGAACCGGCCGTCGGCCAGATCCTGGGCGGCCTGGCGCTGCCAGTCGACCCGCTGCCGGGTCACGTGCCGGATCTCGGCGGCGCCGTGCGCCCGCACCAGCTCGGGGAACAGGCCGCCGCGCTCGATTGCGGCGAGCTGCCGGTCGTCGCCCGCGAGCACGAGCTTCGCCCCGGAGAGCCGGGCCTCGGCCAGCAGGGCGCCGAGCACGCGCGTGTCCAGCATCGCCGCCTCGTCGACCACCACCAGCGTGCCCCGGTCCCAGGCGGTGCGCCCGTTCTTCAGGGCGAACAGCTCGGCGTGCACGGTCCCGGCGCGCGCGAACCCCGCCTGGGCGAGATCCTGCGCCACCGTGTTGGTCGGGGCCAACCCGATCACCCGGTAGCCGGCGGCTGCATGCGCATCCCGGACCGCGTCCAGGGTGAACGACTTGCCCGTCCCGGCGCGGCCGATCACCAGCTTGAGCCCGCCCGCGCCGGCGGCGTGGTCGAACGCGGCGCGCTGGTCCGGCCGCAGCATCGTGGCCCCCGGGGCCGCCGCGCGCGCCCGCTCGGTTAGGGCGCGGTGCCGCCCGGCCGCGACCGCGGCCCCATCCGCCATCGCGGCCCGCTCCTGCCCGCGCACGGTGCGGGTGGTGTAGCGCCCGACCGGCGCGCCGGTCTCGGGATCGTGCAGCGCCAGCACCGCCCCCGACCCGAGCACCCGGTCCCGCACCGTCGCCCGCTCCGCCGCGTCCGGTAGGTGCTTGGCGAGGTATCGGTCGAGCTCGCGCGCGGTGAAGGTCGCCGCCGTGCGCGTCAGCGCCTCCAGGACCTGGGTCGGATCGCGCGCCGCGAGCGCGTTCGCCCGCCGGATCTCCTCGGCCCGGGCGTTGGCCGCGGCCTCCGGGGCGCGCATCCGCACCGGGCCGATATGCTCCGCCGGCACCGCGGCCGTCGGGTCCACCCGGATCTCCAGGCCGTGGGCGGCGAAGTACCGGTCCTGGTAGTCGCGCCAGGTCGCGCCCCAGGCCTCGGCCTCCGCCACGAGCGGGCCGCCCGCGCCCTGCCGGACCTCGGGGTCTAGGTCGCGCGCCTTCTTGGGAGACAGCCCGGCCCCCTCGACGCGCCGGGTGGTGATCAGCAGGTGCGCGTGGTGGTTCGCGCGCTCGCCCTCGCTCTCCGCCGCGTGCGGGGCGTGCACGTCGATCTGGACCGCCAAGCCCTTCGCGACGAAGTGCTCCAGGGCGAAGCCGCGCGCCAGGGCGATCCGATCCTGCGGGCTCAGGTCGGCGTTCGCCGGCAGGGCCAGCACGATCTCCCGGGCGACCTGGGCGTCCTGCCGCCGCTCCGCCGCCTCGGCACGGTTCCACAGAACGGCGGCCTCGGCCAGCGCCGGATCCGCGCCCGCGGGCAGCAGCACCGCGTGGTAGGTGGGGGCGCCCCGGTGGGCGAACGTGAAGGTCTCGCCGGTGCGCTGGTCGGGGATCAGCGTCCGGGCGTTGTAGGCGGCCGAGCGCGTGGCCGAGCCGCCGCTGGAGCGGCCGATATACCGGGCGCGGGCGAAGGCGATGGCCACGCCCTGGATATGGTCAAGCTCGGTCCCCTTCGGAAGGCCTCCCGACGCGGCATTCGTCAGAATGCATATTGCGTCTGCTTGCCTGGCTCCGGCTACCGCCTCCGCCCGCGCAGAACCCGCTGACGCGGTCCGGCTCGCCAGCACCGGATGAAGCGCTCCCCCTCGATCAGGTGACCTCCTTCAGTCCCGGAATGATCCATGAGACGATTGGCCATCGCAACGATTCGGAAACCAACCTGCCGGGGCCCTCCTCCGGCGGGAGAGGAGGACTCATGCCCCGCACCACCCTGGCCGAGCGCCAGGAACGCCTCGCCCAGCAGCGCGCGCGCCTGTCGCTGGAAGAGAACCGCCTGCGCGAGGCCGAGCGCAAGGCCCGCACCCGCCGCCTGATCGAGGCCGGCGGGCTGGTCGACAAGGCCGGGCTCCTCGGCCTGGAGCCCAACGCCCTCTACGGCGGCCTGCTCAGCCTCGCCCACGCCAGCGCCGACCCCGACCGCCTGAGCCGCTGGCGCGTCGCGGGCGGGCAGGCCTTCGACCGGGACGCCCAGGCCCGCGCCGCCGGGCGCGAGCCCCTGGTCCTCACCGCCGTGCACGCCTTGCCGACCGCGGCCACGACCCGCCTGCGCGGCCTCGGCTTCCGGTGGTCCAAGGTTCTCCGCCACTGGGAGGGCCTGGCGCTCTACGACGAGGCGAAGGCGCTCGCCGACGAGGTGGGTGCGAGCTTGAGCCGGGTCACGGCGCACGCGCCGCAGGACGCTTCGGGCGATCACGCGGAGGACCGGGCATGAGCGTGCTGTTCCGCGCAACCGGGCTGCTGCCGGCGCCGCTGGCGCTGGCCGCCTGGTTCTGGGGTGGGACCGTGTGGGCCCAGCTCTTCGTCTGGGCCGGCCTGCACGGCCCCCCCTTCGGCCTCGATCTCGGGGGTGCCCCGCTCTTCCGCCTGGTCGGCCCGTTCCTGGTCGTGGGCTTCTGCGTCTGGGCGCACCGGGAGGCGCTGCTGCGCCGGACCGGCGTCTACGCCGCGATGCTCGGCACCGCGGTGGCCATCGGCCTGACCCTGTGGCCGGAGTGGCAGCGGCTCGCGGTCTACCGCGCGACCATGCCGCCGGCCGCCGTCCTCGGGATGGCCGGCCCCGCCGAGATCCTGGCGGCCATCCTCGGCCCCCTCGGGCTCGCGATCGGCGCCTGCCTGCTCGGCCCCGACCCGTTCGCGAAGGCGGCCCCGGGCGTCAAGCGCACGGCCTCCGACCTCCACGGCCACGCCGACTGGCTCGCCATGGATCGGGCTCGCAAGCGCTTCCCCGGGCCCGACCCGGTCCACGGCGGCCTCGTGGTCGGCGAGGCCTACCGCGTCGACCGGGATCCGGGGGCGACACAGCCGTTCGATCCGGAGGATCCCGGCACCTGGGGGCAGGGCGGCACGATGCCCCTGCTGATCGATCCGTGCCGCTTCGGCCCGACCCACGCCCTGGTGTTCGCCGGCTCGGGAGCCTTCAAGACTACCTCGGTCGCGGTGCCGACCCTATTGACCTGGACCGGCAGTGCGGTCGTCCTCGACCCGTCGCGGGAGATCGGCCCGATGCTGACGCCGGCCCGTCTCGCCATGGGGCATCGGATCGTCACCCTCGACCCGACCGACCCGGCGAGTGGCTCGATCGATGCGCTGGCCGCCATCGATCCGTCCAGCCCCGTCGCGGCGGCGCAGGTCGAGACCATCACCGCCCTGATCTGCGGCGACCCGCCCCCCGAGCGGGCGGCCAGCGGCACCGCGGCGGTGTTCCAGGATCTCTCCAAGACCATGATCGCCTGTCAGATCTTCGACCTGGTCTGGGACCTGTCCCTGCCCCGGGCGGAGCGGACCCTGGCGGGCCTGCGCCGCCGCGTGGTCACCCCCGAGGCGCAGATGCGCGAGCGCTTGGCGGAGATCCACGCCAGTTCGGCCTCGCCCCAGGCCCGCCAGCTCGCCGGAACCCTAATGGAGCTCGTCGATGAGACGTTCTCGGGGGTCTACGCCAACGCGGCGCGCGACACGCGCTGGCTGTCCGACCCGGCCTACGCCGCCCTCGTCTCCGACGGCGGCCTCGACCTGCGCGCGCTGCGGGACGGCGGGGTCAGCGTGTTCGTGCAGATCCCGCTCGACGCCCTGCGGGCGACCCCGGCGCTGGCCCGCATCATCATCGGTAGCCTGCTCGACGCGGTCTACCGCGCGGACGGTGCGGTCCAGGGCAGGGTGCTCTTCCTGCTTGACGAGGTGGCTCAGCTCGGCCGCATGCGGATCGTGGAGACCGCCCGCGACGCCGGGAGAAAGTACAAAATCACGTTGTTGCCGCTGTACCAGGCGCTCGGCCAGTTGACGGATCAGTGGGGTCCGTCGGGCAAGAGCGCCTGGTACGCTTCGACCTCATGGCGGCTGTTTGCGGCGGTGCAGGATCCGGAGACCGCCGAGGAGGTCGCGCGCCTGTGTGGCGGATTCAGCGCCGAGGCCACCAGCCGGGGGGAGACCCGCGGCACCTCGGGCCAGGTGGGCGGCCGCTCCTCCAGCTCGACCGGGCACAGCCAGACCCACTCGGAGGTCCGGCGAGCCCTGATCGAACCCTCCGAGCTCCTGCAGGACGCGCGCGTGGATGAGGCGTTCGTATTCCTCACCAACGCCCGGCCTCTGCGCTGCGGCCGAGCCCTGTTCTTCCGCCGGCCCGAGATGGTCGCCCGCGTCGCCGAAAATCGATTCCGGAGCGCGCCGCCGGCCCCGGTCGAGCCTGCAAGGGCCTGATCCGAACGTCCCCTCCCTCGCCGAACGAAGCCGATCACCGGCCCCGCACGACAGGGCACCCCTGAGGAACCGACATGCACCCGATCTTCACCCGCCCGAGCCCCGAGCGCCTGCGCGCGATCCGCGACGAATTCCCCCTGAGCGTGTGCCTGCACGAGGCCGGGCACGCCTGGGTCGGCCGCGCGCTCGGGGCGCCGTTCACGACGCTGCGCCTCCCCGATCTGAACGCCCCGCCCCGCGCCACCGAGCCCGGTCCGGCCGACGCGGAGGCGCTGGACGGCGTGAGGGTCAACACCGCGGGCTTCAGCCGCAGCGACCGGATCAGCGCCCTCCTCGGTGGCTACGCCGGGGAGCTATGCCTCTACGAGCACACCTATCTGGCCCGCAATGGTGAGTTCTTCACCCGGCTGGACTGCAGCATCGACGATGCCGCGGCGATCGCCAAAATCGTCGGCCGGCCGACGCCGACGACGGTTCGGGCGGCCGAGCGGATCCTGGTCGAGGCTCTGATGGCCGTGAACCGGAAGCCCTACACCCTGCTGACGCGCGACCTTGCGGGGTTCCGCCGCTGGGTCTCGCGGTTGCACGCCGCCTGGGAGCACGCGGGCTTCCGCGGCCTGGACATGCGCGCCGACCTGCTCCCCGAGCCCGCCTGAGCGCCCCAGGTCGCGTCGTCCGACACGTAGGGGCCCGGCATCCTCGTCCCGAGTGCACAGGAGACGGCAGCCACCGTGCAGGAGGTTGGATCTCGGCCCGGCTGTGAGCGGGCCTTTCAAGCGGTTGGGAACAGGATCGCCTCGTAATCCTGCGCTCCGTGAAGGACATGCAGGATCTCGATGCGGTCGGCACCGAGCCGATAGAACACCAGGTATCGTCCATAGGGGCGGCGGCGCACGCCGCTGCGCCGGTAGCGCGGCACCAGCGGATACCCTCGCGGGGCATCGGCCAGCCGCCGGCAGCAATCGACCAGCTCGTCGACGAAGCTCACGGCGCGGTCGGGGTTGTCCCCGGCGATGTGGTCACCGATCCGCTCAAGATCGGCTTCAGCCTCTTCGGTGAAGACGACGATCATGCCTTCCCGGCTTGCGACCGGGTTCGGGACCGGTACTTAGCCGTCAGCCGCTCGGCGACCCGTTCCGCCGGCGTGACTCGGCCCTCGTCGGCGTCGGCCAGTCCGCGGGCGATGGCGGCATCGAGCGCGGCGAGGCGTTTTTCCCGCTCCTCGACCAGGCGCACGCCCTCGCGCAGCACCTCGCTGCGCGAGTTGTAACGCCCGGTGGTCACCAGGCTGGTCACGTACTGCTCGAGCCGGGGCCCGAGATCGGCGCTGCTGGGCATGACGGCTGCTCCTCAGGACACGGCCTGCAGCCACTCTGACACGGGAGGATAACTGTTATCAACGGCGCATCGTCATCGCGTGAAGCCTCTGCGCCTCCCCGCGGCGATCTCGTCGCCAGTCCGCCCGCCCTCGATCTAGCTGGCGATCGTGATGGTCATGTCGACGCGACCCCGCGCCTGAGGACGTCGCTCTGGGCGCAGGTGAACCGGCGGTGGGGTGATGGTGGGCACGCGTTCGTCAGACCGTCCGCGCTCAGACCCTCAGCGCATGGCTCTGGCCTTCCCACCACCCTGTTGGATTCTCGGAGGTGTCGCAAGATTGAGGTCGCCCACTGCCCTCCGGCAGCTTTTGGAGGGTTGGGTTATCCTCGAATCTAATGGGATTAGAACCTGAGTATGCGTGCCCTTCGGGGATTTGCACCCTCCCCCCTCGGCCACAGCTGCCTGTTGGGGCAGATGCGCGGGATGGGTCTTGCGGGCGAGGCGCAGCCAGGCGGTCCACTCGGGCGCGACGATGCGGATGATGTTGGTGTCGTTACGAAAGCCCGTGACCCGCCGCTCCTCGACGGTGACCAGCCCGAGCCTCACTGCCTCGCGGATGGCGTTGCGCACGGTGGTCTCGGCCACGCCGACGATCGCCGCGAGGTGGCCCACTGCGAGGCGGCAATCACCCCGGCGTGCGGTCTCGGCCGCCACCAGCGCCAGCACCGCCTGCTCGGCCAGCGTGAACCGGGCCGCGAGCCCTGGTGGAAGCCGCCCCGAGGCGGCCCAACGGCGACGGCGCTCCATCGAGGCGTCCGTGCGCGGGCGCGAGCCGACGGCCCTCCCGGCGGCTTGTACCAATATCTGGGGCTCGCCTGACCCCTGCCCGCTGTTGGTTCCCGTTGGATTCGGCCTCTGTCCGCGCCTGGGTTCGCTCCCGGACAGTGTCCGGCCCTCGATGAGAACGGACAGCGCCTCGGCCTCGGCCTCCGTGACTTTCCCCTCCCCATAGGCACGCCACAGCAGCGCCGTCACGGACGGTAGGGTGATTCGGTCGGCCGCCTCGATCGCGCGGCGAATTTCGTCTGCAAACACGGTCCTCGGCCCTCATCGGGCCGCAACAAGGCGTTCCGGGCCGCCGCAGGTGCGTCCGGTCCACAAGGCAAAGCCTCATCGTTGCGGGAACTGGCGTTCCCGCTTGACGCCCGAGGGCGCTTCGTGGCTTGTGGGGGTTGGATGAAGGGCCCCACAGGCCGCTTTCGATTTCGACGGGCTCTCGGTTTGGCGACCGGGGGCCCGTTGGCTTTTCAGAGGTCGACTTGCGGCGGCGGTGTCTCCTGATGCTCCCGGCGACTCGCGCGAGGCGATGCGTAGCCGGACTTGGCATGTCGGCTGGACGGCACGGCTAAGTCAACGTCGGGCGGGCGTGGCGCTACTTCGCCAAGGCGCATTTGACGGATCGCTCGTAGCTTCGCCGCTTCTTTGATGAAGGGTTAGCCCGGTGCGCGGATCATTGCCTCTTTATGGCGTGAGCATGTTGGTAGGCTTGATGGCGTTGCCCGCGGCGCCGGCGTGGTCCGCTTCGTCGAGCCGCAAGGTTGATCTCGAGCGGCCTATCTGCAGCAGGCATTCAGCCATGATCTCTGCACGCGCAATAACCGAGAGCTGCGCACATAGGGTGTAGCAGGGCGACCGCCCAACCACGGCTCGCCCAGCCCTGCACATCCCGACCGCACCGCGGCTGCTAGCGCCGATTTCGCGCTTTGCAAGTGGTTTTTAAACACCACAAAAACACCAATCAAACACTGTTATGGTGGTAGACGAATGTTATCGCCAGCCGGGCGCCGTTGGCTTGCCAATCACGTGGTCGATCCCCTCCAGGATGAGGGAATGTATCGAGCGGCCTCGGTCCTCGGCGATGCGGGCGAGCGCGGCATGCCGAGCGTCATCGAGGTAGACCGTCTGCCGAGCTGCGACCGGCCGGCGCCCCTTCGGCCTGCCGACGGTCTTCGTGCGCTCCTCGGTCTCGGCCGGCTGCGGATCCTGCGCGGGCGGCATGGCCTGCGGGATTGGGACGGCATCGGTCTGAGGTGCAGGCGCCAAGCTGGCATCTGCATCGTCCTGCTCGACTTCGCGGGCGGCTGCCGCCGCAGCCTTCATCGCCAGCGTCTGCGAGACGTTCGGGCGGCGGCTCATTGGGTCTCTCCAAGGCGGACCATGACGGCATCGGCCAGCGCGGCGAACTCGGTGGCGGATGGCGTGTCGGGCGGGACGGCCTCACCCGTCGCCAGACTGTCGGCCACGATGGCGCGGTAGGAGATAGCTGGCGCTACCGGTTCAGTCAGAGCGGCCAGCGTTGCCACCACGTCGCGCCCTGCCCCGGTGCGGCGGTCGATACGGCTCGGCACAATCAGGATGTCCGGCCGGTCGCGCTTGGCAGCCTTCCGATGTCGGCGGATCGTGCCGACAGTCTCGGCCGCGCCGCGCACGTCCAAAACGGTCGAGCCGGCCGGGACCAGCACGAGGTCGGAAACCGCGATCGTGGCGCCGAACGCTGCACCCATGGCGCCGGGGGCGTCGATCAGCACGAAGTCGGTGCCCTGCCCTCGAACAGCCTTCACCCAAGCGGACACCGCCGAGTCGGCGTCCTCCTCCAACAGGTGCGGGGCGACCTTGAACGGCAGCTGCCCGTCCTCGGCGATCGAGGCGGCGTGTGCGGCCGGATCCGCGTCGAGCACGGCGACGGTGCGCCCGCGGCGGTGCAGCTCGGCGGCGAGGTTGAGGGCCGTGGTCGTCTTGCCGACGCCGCCCTTAGACTGTGCAAGGCCGATAATCCGCACCATGCCGGCGCCACTTTCACGTTATTGTGGTGTCACAAAACCATCATATCAGCGCCAATCTCACACCTATTGGTGTGCTCAAGGTTTCCTTCAGATCGGGAAAGAACCCTCGCGACACGTCCCGTCACACTTTCATGGTGTGATAAAAGCGGGATGGTGGGATGACACTCGCACGACTATAGCGCGGGTGATAGTGCCTGAGAAGGCGCGACATTGGAAGCCAGGTAGTGCCAGAGTGGGGCCCCGGCAGGGGCCCCGAGCTCATTGGAACGGCATCCTGCGCCGCAGCTCGTCAACCCGTTCGGCGGCCGTAGTTGCGCTGCGTCGCCCGGGAGAACCGGCGCAGGGTCATGTCGTCGATCAGGCGCTGACGCAGCGAGCCGCCGGCAGCGGCGGGAACGGCAAGGACGGTCATGGGATGGCTCCGCTCGAAGGGAGCCGGGATCGTCCGCCCGAGCTGGGCGTCCCTCAATCGGCGCAGGGCGTTCGGGTCGATCCGCCGACCTCGAAGCTGCCACCCATCCCGCGCGAGAAGGTTCGTTCTTCCACCCCGAGCTGCCATTCCGGTCCCGACCCATGTCAGACGCGTGGGGTACACAACACGGGCTCCAGAAGCAGTCGTTCAGATTAGGTTGGCTGGCTCAAAGCGGATGGGACGTCCGTAAAATCGGGATGCGATCCTGGACGTCAATTCTGGGTCGCCCGTCGTAAGGAAGCGGCGGACTGGCCTTTCGCCTAAGGGAAACTCGTGATGCCTGCGTAGGTAGGATACCAAGCTCTCGGCAGTGACCGCCGGTTGCGAAAGGATACGTGTCGATTGGGGCAGAGCGTTTCGAAAGAGCGCCTCGACGAGCGGGTAGTGCGTGCAACCAAGGATGCAGGCGTCGGGCTCCTTACCTGCTATCTGGTCTGTCAAACGACGGACGTAGAACTCGACGGCCGCGGCGAGCTCGTGCTGGGGCGCGTCCCGCTCGATCAGAGGCACGAGACGGGGACAGGCCTCCTCGAAGACCTCGACATGCGGAGCCCGCTTGTGGATCTCACCCGCGAACGCATGACTCTCGACACACTGATGGGTGGCGAATACGGCCACCCTGACGTCCGGAACTCCCGCCTGCCGCTCTAACTGAACCTGATCAGCGCTCCAGTGTATGCCTGTCACTTCCTCGACGATGGGAACGATGACACCCAATACCCGCCGATCAGGATAAGTGAGAGGAAGCCACTCCCGTTGGAGACGTCTGAGGCTCCAGGCTGCGGCGGTGTTGCATGCGATGATGCAGAGGGTGCAGCCTTCACAAAACAGACGCTCCAAGCTCCTGAGGGTGAGCGCGTAGATTTCCTCCGGTGATCGGTCGCCATAGGGGGCATGACCGTGATCGCCGAGATACAGGAAGCTTCGATCTGGCAGAGCGACATCAAGTGCGCGCATCACCGTCAAGCCGCCGCTGCCAGAGTCGAAAACGCCAATGCTCACGCTTAAACCTCGTAGCCGGAGAATGTCTGTGAGTCCGCTCGGGTTTGGAGTGGTTGCACCAGGTTCGAACCAGAAGCAGACTTTGCGCTCTCCACCCCGAGCGGCCCGCTTCCCTTCGACCCAACTTGTCTCCTACCGTCTGATAGCAGGCTTCAGCGCCGGATTAGGACGACACCACCAATCAGCATTGCGACGCCGAGCAGGCGGCTGTGGTCGATCGGCCTCTGCGCAAGTCCCAGCCAGCCGAAATGGTCGAAGGTGATCGAGCCGAGCATCTGGCCGGCGACGAGTAGCGCGATGAAGGTCGCGGTCCCGAGCTGCGGGACCAGGAAGATCGCGAGCCCGATGAAGGTCGCACCGAACATCCCGCCACTCCAGGCCCACCACGGGATGCGGCCGGCGACCGCAACAGATGGGATCGGGTCGCGGAGGGCCACGGCTAGCGCCACCATGCAGGCGACGCCAACGAAGTAGCTCATGAAGCCTGACCACGCGGCCGAATTCAGGGCAGCGCGCAAGTTCGCGTTCAGCGCCTGCTGCACGACGATGCTGATGCCGGCCACGACCGCGAGGGCTGACGGAAGAAGCACGTTGAGCATCGCAGGATGGTCCTTTCCGGCGGCATCGCGTCCGTCGGTTCGGCGCACGGGGCATTGACAACCACTCGCTATGCATGCCGTCAAATGCCTGTAGAGCGCTTTTCCATGCACCAAAGGCATCATGAGCCCAGGACATCTCGATCTCTTCCGCGCGGTTGTGCGGTACGGCGGCATGACCAAGGCCGCGGAAGCGCTGGGGATCGGTCAACCGCATGTCAGCAGGGCGGTCGCGCAGCTCGAAGCCGAACTTGGGTTCGCGCTGTTCATTCGTGGGCATGGCAGCGCGATGCCGACCGTCGAGGGCGAGGCGTTCGCCCGCGAGGTCGAGCGGACCTATGCTGGGCTCGACCACCTGCGGGACGTCGCACGTCAGATCAGGGAACTGGGGACGGGACCGCTGAAGGTGGCGTGCCAGCCGTCGCTTGCAGCACGCCTGTTGCCACGTGCGATCCGCCGCCTCGGCATGAAATGCCCGGGCGCGGGTGTTGCGCTCCACGTACCCGCGCCGGACACGATCTGGTCCTGGGTGGCGTCTGGCCAGTGCGACCTCGGGATTGGGCGACCACGCTCCGGCTATGTCGGCGTCGACAGCGAGCCGTTCCTGACGGTTGACGCGGTTTGTGCGCTGCCAATCGGGCACACGTTGGCGGAGGCCCCATTCGTGACCGTGCGGGATCTCATGGCGGAGACTCTGATCGCGGGCGCTCCCGGCGTTTTCCAGCAATCGGTGGAGGCCGCATTCGCTGAGGCCGCAACAGAGCCTAGGTTCCTGCACATGGCTCAGTATACGGCAGCGCGCTGCGGCCTAGTGGCGGAAGGGGCTGGGTTGGCCATTGTTGACCCCATTCCGGCGCGCGAACTCGCCCATCTTCCTATCGTGCTGCGCCCGTTTCGACCCAGCCTGCCCATCGAGTCGGTGATGATCCACCCAGCTGGCCGACCGCTGGGGCGGTTAGTTGGGCAACTCATCAGCATCCTGAAGTCAGAGCGCGAAGATATTTTGGCAAAGCAGGGAGGGTGATCTGGGGTGAGCCTGCCGCCCATCGTGATCCGCGTGACCGTCCGGTTGCGTGCAAATGCATCTCAAAAGCAGCCAGACTGGTTTCCACCCCATCCCGGTCATAGGCCTCTGCTTCATCGACGGCCTGGAAGCAGGCCTGCCCAGAGCGCGCTGGATCGCGCACGAGCGCAGAACGCCGCGTCGCTCCGTAACCTGCCTTATGCAGGGCCCAAGGCAGTCGGCTGTCTATCTATGGCAGCATGCCGGTCGCGGCACGGTTGGTTCAGGCAAGGGGCGGTAGCCGACGGCAACGGTACGGCAGCGACGACGGTAAGAACGGGGGCATCACACCACACGCACTGAAGGTGGACGGCCGAATTACCGGATCGGCCAGTCCGGATCATGTGCTCCGGGTCCGGACGAAGGGGCCCGGACGCTTCGGGCACGATCGGTCGCACCCGATCCCGAAGCGGCTGACCCACATGGTTCGGTTTGGGTGCACCTTAGCCGAACCGGCGCCCTCGGCTGGTTTCGAGTCAACATCGCCGATCAGGGTAGCGCGTGCCGCACACGAAAGCGGTCGCTCCAGCCTGCCCCTATTCCGACAGTAGCCTCACCAAGCGTAGCTGTTCGAGACAGAGCCTTCGGTCGCCTCGCCTGTTGACCGACCCACAATATCGAACGGATCGGCGCACCGAAATTATTGTTTTGCAGAAAATAATTTCTGCGCTATCTCGGTGATTGAGGAGCTGGAATGTCGAACGTCGTTGCCCTGCCGCATCGAAACCAGCCGGCTCAGCCGGAGCCCAATGACCATCCCGCGCTCCGGCGCTGCTCTTGGTTCGCGGCGCGGCTCGTCTCGGCGATCCTAGGGCTGACCGCCGTCTTCACCATGGCCGTTCTGATCCTCGGGCTGGTCTTCCAAGGCGCCTTCATCTGGCTTGCGCCCGGCGCGGGCTTCATCGGAGCGCCGCCGGAGGGAGTCGTGGGTGTCGTCGCCTTCGGAGCTCTGCCATGGCCGACCCGCTTGGCCTACGGCGCGAATTTCACACTCACCCAGACGCCGGTCCTGGTCGTGCTCTACCTTCTGCGCACGCTGCTGCGTGACCTCGCGGTCGGCACACTGTTTGCCGCGGGACATGCGCTTCGCCTTCGGCGCATGGCATTCTGGCTCCTCGCCTATGCCGTCGCACCGCTCGGCGGACAGGTCCTCGTCCGGGCCGTCGGGTACGGGGTCGATCTCGCCTGGTTCCGCACCTCCGCGCTCCACGCCCTCCTGCTCGCAGCCATCCTGATCGTCTTCGCCGAACTCATCCGGGCCGGGCAGGCGATCAAGGACGACAGGGACGGGTTCGTCTGATGCCGATCGTCATGCGGCTCGACGTGATGCTCGCCCGCCGCAAGCGGAGATCGAAGGACCTCGCCCGCGCGGTCGGCATCACGGAGGCGAACCTGTCGCTGCTCAAGTCCGGCAAGGTCCAGGGGGTGCGCTTCGCGACGCTCGAAGCGATCTGCCGGGAGCTCGACTGCCAGCCGGGCGACCTACTCGAATACGTGCCCGACGGCGAGGACGCCCTGCGCCGAGCCGGCTGACCGCCATTCCATTCCACATCGAACCCGCGCGCATCCGCGACGCGGGACTGGAGACCCGTGCCCATGCGGACCCTCTCGTGCGGCTTGCGCGTGCTCGTCATCCTCCTCGCCGCAGCGACGCTCGCCGCCTGCAACCCTCCGGACTCGACGGTGGATCGGGTCGCGGTCGTCTGGCCGGCCGAGTCCGGCACCACCGTGACGCTGCCGATGCAGCGTGCCTCCGGCCGCTGGCTCGTGTCCATCGGTTTCCGGCGCCCGGACGGCAGCGAGCGGCGGGCGCTCGCCTGGCTCAACATGGGCGTGCCCGGGCCGATCCTGTCGGAAGGTCTGTATCGGGACCTCGGCCTGGCCGAGGGCCGCGACCTCGCGATGCGGATCGGAACCGTCGATGTGACCGTCGGCGGGCGGTCCGTCGTCGATGGGCCCGGAAGCATCGGCGGACAGGACCTGTTCGGCCAGCTGTTCGCGCCCCGCTCCGTGGAAGCGGTGCTGCCTGCCGGGGTGCTCCGGCACTTCGCGGTCACGGTCGATCCGAAGGGCGCGGCACTGACCCTAGCGCGGCCCGGGACGCTCCGCCCGCGCGGCGTCCGCGTGCCGGTCCGGATCAATCCCAAGTCTGGGATCGCGGTGGTGGATGCCCAGATCGACGATCGGAGCATTCCCCTCGTCCTCGATGTCGGCGCACCCTACACCTGGCTGCGAGGGCGCACGGTCGCAGCGTGGCTCGCACAGCACCCAGACTGGCGGCGCGCGGAGGGTGCAGTCGGGCGTGCCAACCTCGCGATGGTCGATCTCGGCCTCGAACCCTCCGGCACACTGGCCCGCCTGCCCCGCATCGACCTGCCCGGGCTACCGCTCCCGGATGTCGGCGCGCTCGGCACCGGTCCGATCGGCGGCAGGCTCGGCGAGGCGGCCCTCGGCGAACTCTTCTGGGACACCTGGCAGGCCGGTGTCGGCGAGCCGGTGGCGGGCTGGCTCGGCAACAACGTACTCGACGACGTGCGGCTGACGCTCGACTACGCCACAGGACAGAGCTTTTGGGAGCGGCAGCGCGCGGCCGGCCCGGGCGACCTCGACGGCGTCGGCCTCACCCTGGCCCGGCGCGGTGCGGGCTACGCCGTCACCGCCGTCGCGACCCGGGACGGCCGTCCTCTCGTGCTGGGCGTCGAGGCGGGCGATCGGCTGCTGCGGGTCGACGAGCATCCGCTCGATGGGCTCGCGCCCGAGGCAGTGCTTGCAGCACTGGCGGCGCGACCGGGTGAGCGGCGCGTTTTGGAGCTTGACCGTTGCGGCAGGCTGGTGACGGTTGAGACAGAGGGGGTAGCTTTCTGAGGATGCTTGCCCGCGCCCCGTCATCGGGAGAAGCCTGTATGTCCGCGAACCCGTCGCTTGCCCGCCGGACCGCGCCGGATGCCCTGCACCGGGCCTTGCTGGCCGCCTTCGCCCTCCTGCTGCCGGTCATCCTCGTCCAGGGCGCGCGGACCGACGCTGTCGCGCAAGGACTAGCCGGCGTCTCGATAACCATCCTCACCCTTCACGCCGTCGCGCTTCTCGGCCCCGCGTGGACTGCGACCTTTGCGGGCATCTGCCTCTCGGTCACCTTCGCGATCGAGAATGTCGGCGTCGCGACCGGCGTGCCGTTCGGTCGCTACGTGTTCCTCGTTGGCAGCGACTTGCCCCGCATCGGCACCATCCCTCTCATCGTTGGGCCACTCTACTTCGGGATCGGCTATCCGGCCTGGATCATCGCCAGCCTGCTCGTCGGCTCCGACGCCGCGAGACCGCGTGACCGGCTGTCCCTGTTTGTCGTGCCCGTCGTAGCAGCCTTCACAATCACCCAATGGGATCTCGTGATGGATCCGTCGAACGCCACGATCGGGCGGGCCTGGCTCTGGTTCGACGGCGGCGGCTATTTCGGCGTGCCGCTCTCGAATTTCCTCGGCTGGTTCCTGACCACTTGGACCTTCTTCCAGCTCTTCGCCCTTGTTGCCTACCTGTCGCCGGATCGCGACCGGAGCCGTTCCCGCGATCCCGTCTTCCTGGCACTCCCGATCCTGACCTACATGGCGACTGGCTTATGCCACCTGATGCCGCTGCTCGATCCCGACATGCCGGTCATCGATGGCGGCGGACGTTCGTGGTCGAGTGCCGACATCCGGGAAACGGCCGCCCTCGTGGCCCTGCTCACCATGCTCCCGACCTCGTGCCTCGCCCTCATCCGTCTTGTGCAGAGCCGCGCGCCGTCCTCAGTTCCATCCGGCACCAGCTCCTCGTAGGCTGTTGGCAACCCGCGACAGCGTTCGGTCTGGTTGGGGTATGCCTCAATCGAACCATACGGTAGGCGGTTTCATATATTCAGCTTGACCATTCAAATCGAACCGGTATCATGACACCTATCCTAATCGAACCTATTGGCAGGTTTCATGTTCGTCCGCGCCTACCTGCGCGCTTCCACCTCTGAACAGGACGCGACCAGGGCGCGGGCGCAGCTCGACGCCTTCGCGCATGAGCGGGGCCTGACGATCGCCGCAGCCTATGTCGAGAACGAGAGCGGGGCGACGCTCGCCCGGCCGGAGCTGTTCCGCCTCTTGAAGGATTGCCGACCCGGCGACGTGCTGCTGATCGAACAGGTCGATCGCCTCTCCCGCCTCACCTCAGACGACTGGACGAAGCTGCGGGCGGAGATCGACGCCAAGCGGGTGCGCATCGTGGCGCTCGACCTGCCCACCTCGTGGAGCCTGGCGACGCCGGCCGATGAGTTCACGGGGCGGGTCTTTCAGGCCATCAACGGCATGTTGCTCGATGTCCTCGCGGCGGTCGCCCGCAAGGATTACGACGATCGCCGCCGCCGCCAGGCGCAGGGCCAGGCCCGCGCCAAGGCCGCGGGCCTCTACAAGGGCCGTCAGGAGGACACTAAGCGGAACGAGGGCATTGCGGCCATGCTGAAAGCTGGCTCGCCCTGGACTCAAATTCAGGCCGCCACGGGCTGTAGCCGCTCGACCCTTGCTCGGATCGCCAAGCGGGTGAAGGCCGCCCCGATGCAAGATGTGCCTCGCTGATGCCGATCCGCCGCGAGCATCGCTACTTCTACCCGATCGACTGGAAGCAGCTCTCGGCCGTCATCCGCTTCGTGCGGGCGAAAGGTCGCTGTGAGGGATGCGGGAGACCACACTTACAGGATGTGCGGCACCTCGGCGACGGCCGATGGTGGGACAGCGAAGCGGAGCGTTGGCGGGACGGCCGAGGCCGCCTGATGCGCCGGACCCTTCCCACCCCCGAGGACATGACCGCCGGTCTGGTGAAGGTGACGCGGGTGGTACTGGCGACCGCGCATCGCAACCACGACACGGCCGACAACACGGATGCCAACCTCGCGGCGCTATGTCAGCGCTGCCATATGCTACACGATCGGCCGGAGCATCAGCGACGCCGACGCATCACGTTACGCGCGCGAAAAGCTGTTGGCGACCTGTTCGGCGGCATTTATGTTCGGCGTTGAAACTTGAAGTTAGGCGCAATGCCAGCCGGTTGGGTGTCGAAACGTGCGCGTTGCAGAGCGGATGGACCTACTGGACAAGCTCTCCCGAGAGCTTCAATCCAGATACACATTCACCGACCTCGATGTATTTTTCAAAGCTCTAGATGTCGATATTTCTGGCGTTCGGTCTGGCCACAACAGCAAATATTCGTACTCTAAAGAAATATTGGCAGGGCTCCCAGACCCGCGATTAGAGCAGATTGCTCGTGAACTGGATCCGACCACACCGCTGGGAAGCGTCCTTGCCCCGCAGCCACCTCGGAACTGGCAAGACACAACACAGTTCCGACTGTTCATAAGCCATATATCGAAAGACAAATTGAAAGCTACGCACTTGAAGGTGTGCATGGAGAAATACCATATAAGTGGCTTCGTTGCGCACGAGGATATTCACCCGACATTGGAGTGGCAGACAGAAATTGAGCGCGGATTAAATACGATGGACGCTCTGATTTCTATACACACACCAGGCTTTGCCCAAAGCAATTACACTCAGCAAGAACTTGGCTTTGCGATGGGACGAGGTTGCAAGATTATTTGCCTCGAAATGGGTGAGCAGCCGACCGGGTTTGCTTCAAAACATCAATCGCTGCCGCGCCGATCGCGCACGGCGGAACAGATCGCGGAGGAGGTTGAGACCCTTTTACGCGAGGACGACCGAACCAAGAACCGGCTGGAAATGGCTCAACCCAAACCATCACCGTATGATCTCGATGACGACATTCCGTTCTAAAAGGGCGAAGGGTAAGGCGACACGTTGGACCCATAGCTCGCCGCGCTTTAGGGAGTTGGAATGTCGTAGGCGATGACGGTGACAATAATCTCACGGCTATGATCGCTTGGGTTCCCCATTTTGTAGCGCAACCTCGTTTCGCCTTCGACCTTAGGGCCGCCCTTTGTATGAGGATGTTTGGCCATAGCGCCTTTGATTGCTTCGATTACCGCCGAAAAATTTCTGTTTCGGTTGAATATCACAAGAGCAGTCTTGCTGTCTCGCCAGCTTAAATACGAAAGCAGTTGATCGACTGTTTCAGTAAAAACCTTCTCACCGTGCCAGAATTTGCATTCGGCGATAAAGATATTACGCCCTTCTGACCGAATAAGAATATCGGTTTTGCCCTGAAAATTAAATGTCTCGCCTGTTGCCTGACCATCATACTGACCGTTTAGCTGGACTAAGAAGTGCTGCCTTATATCTTCCTCGCCCATATTGTGAAATGTGTGCGGGCTCCGCTCCATAACCCTCGTCATGTTGTCCATCACACTCAGTATGTGCTGGTATTCCGCCTCTTCCAGTGCCGGTTCTGGCTTGAAGGGAGCGACCGTCTGCGGCCTTGTGGGAACGATCCTCCGCCTGACTTCTGGTGCACGATAGGTCGCCGGGGCGTCGGGCCGGCGTTTCATCGGAAATCCCAATGATGCAACCAGGCTTTTGCTCTGCAGAAGCTGTGCTTTTCGCTGCTCTACATAGGTTCGAGCTTGAGCTGCGATATTTTCTGGAAGGTTGGCGAGATCGCGGGTCAGGGTCGCCAGATGCGTTTGAATATCCCGTACGGTTTTGTCGAACTCGGCTTTAATTCGATCCTGCTCCTTGCCCCGCGTTGCGATCGTAATGAGCAATTCTTGCTTATCGATCGCGGCTTGTGGTCCGGGCAGAGACCGTGTGCTTGGCTCTATCCTGAATAGTCCTCCATCACCGGAAAAAGGCAGATGGAATATAACAACATGCACAACTATCTCGCTGGGTCCATGGGAGCGCCTGTAAAACGTATCGTAATCCTGGCGTGCGATTGTCTGCTTTATTTCTCTTTCATCGACCCAGATATCCTCAACGTGTAGCACTGGGATATCTAGCCTGTGAGCTTCACAAACTTCAGCAACCAGGTCGTCAGTTGGTATTGCAAGGATCTTGTTCTCGTCAAAGCCCTTGAGCTTCGCCATGGCCCGCTGGGGGAGCTGGCTTGTTACTGTAAAGACACTCGTGCCGTCGAATAGATAATCGGGGTCGTTGCGCATCTAATCGCCTGCGTTCTTGATGTGGCAGACACATACTGACGGTAAAGCCGGCCACTCTATACGCCTACGAAGCAAAAAAGGAGAGCATTCGCTCCCTTTTTGCCGTCTGACCACCATTGGCAAACAGTTTTATTGCAGGGCATCTTCCCAATCCTGCCGGCCATGCAGGACGCGGACGATCAGCACTCCCGCCCCCTCCTCGACATAGACGATCATGTGCGCCTGGTAGGGATGCAAGCGTACCGGCGGCGTCAGCTCGCGGCGCTCGCGAGCCATGAGGGGATTATCGGCTAGCATTTGGAAGGCGTTGAACAGCCCGTCCTGATAGCGCTCGGCCTGGGCCACCCCGAAGCTCCGCGCGCCCGCCACATAGAGGTCGGCGATATCCTCGTCGGCCTGCGGTGACGTGCGGAAAATCATTTGGCCTGGATGGCTGCCAGCCTGCCGCGGCCGAGTTGGCGAATTTCGTCGGGGGTGCGGGAGCTGATACCGCTTGCTAGCCCTTCATCGACCAGGCGTTGCAGCTCGGCGATCTTGTTCAGGCGGTCCTGGTCCCGGCGGATCAGGTCACGCACATAGTCGCTGGCATTCGCATAGCGGCCGGTTCCGGCCTGGGCCTCGACCCAATCCTTCATCGGATCGGGCAGCGATACGTTCATGGTCGCCATGACGGCACCTCCTTGCCCATAATGGCAAGAATTGCCAAAATTTGTCAAAGAGTGAGTGACGTTCCTCGGGCGGGACTTTCGCCTACCACCTTCCGCCTCATCTAAGCCGTTGCGGCTGCTGGGGTCGGCGCATGGGGCGAAAGGTAGACCTTTCGCCCCATCATTCAGGCGCATTAATCGGCCTAAGACATCCATCACGATCAGGCGGCGACGGTCAGCGTCAGATCGGTTGGACCTTCGTCCGCGCCGAAGCCGCAATCCCGCAGGACATGGTCTGGCACCAGGGTGTCCGGCTGGTCCGGTGGAGGGCTGCTCCAGGGCCAGTAACCCCGCCGCGCCTTCCAGCTCTGGACGCGCTGGCGCCACTCGCCGTCGGTGACCACCGCTCGCAGCGCCGACGCCGCCTGCACCTCAGGCCGGTAGTCGCGCCAGCAGCCCTGGTTGAGCCAAGCGTCCGCCGTCTTCACGAACTGCGTGCCCACCTTGTCAATCCGCGCCTGCTCGGCTGCGTAGGCCCGAGCGCCGTTGATGATCTCCGCGGGCGTGGCTCCCTGCCTGACCGCCTCCCGCCAACGCTGGCTCGCCGCGGTCATTGGAAACGCCGTGCTACGCCTCGGATATGCGGCTCGGAACTCGGCGAAGCCGTCCGGCTCACTCCCTCCGGGGGACAGGGGGGAGTCTCCTCTTCTCTCCTCTCCTCTGCTCACCGACGGTGAAGCTCCTGCTTGGACCGAATTGTTCGGCAGCAAGGAGTTAGAGGCGACCAGTCGGTGCGCACCCGCGGTGCAGGCCGTGGCCAGGCGACTCTCACCGGCGGTGCAGTCGATCCCCACACCACCCTCACCCGTCTGGC
The DNA here is from genome assembly GCF_050281105.1 of Methylobacterium sp. NPDC080182. NCBI lineage: Bacteria > Pseudomonadati > Pseudomonadota > Alphaproteobacteria > Hyphomicrobiales > Methylobacteriaceae > Methylobacterium > Methylobacterium sp. NPDC080182. The sequence goes on along the minus strand of NZ_JBNNWO010000037.1, from coordinate 3,110 downwards.
AGTCGGTATCGCGGCGCCGCGCGGTGCCGCCCTTCTCGCCCGCGAGGCTGCGCTTGGCCGACAGCCGTGCACGATCCGCCAGCTCCGCCGATACGCGTCGGTTGGTCAGCTTGCCGCCTGCGCTGCATTGGATCTTGTCCGCGTCGATCAGCTGCCGCACGAGCGCGACCGCCTTGACGTTGCCGCATCGGAAGATCCCCATCAGGAAGCGGGGTGAGTTCGGCACCGGGCCACCCACGTCGTACATGGCGTGGCACAGGCGCAGGTACGCCGCCTCCTGTTCCAGGCTGAGATCGACCGTGCCGATGTTCCAGGCGCGGAAATCCATCTTGTAGAACTCGCCCTTCATCGGCTCTTCTCCGCAAGTACGTTGCAGGCGACATCGCAGAAGCAGACGATCCGTCCCGTCGGTCCGGAGCGCTGCTTCAGGATCTCGATCTCAAGCTCGTCCTGGGCGACGAACAGGCGGGCCTCCTCGGCCTCGGTCCGATCCGCCTTGTGCTCCAGGTAGTAAGCCTCCCGGAACAGCCCCAGCACGACGTCGGCGTCCTGCTCGATCGAGCCGCTCTCCCGCAGGTCCGCGAGCTGGGGGCGCTTGTCCGGGCGCTTCTCCACCTCGCGGTTGAGCTGCGACAGGCCGAGCACCGGGATGCCGAGCTCCTTCGCCAGACCCTTCAGCCCGGCGGAGATCTCCGTCATTTCCTGCACGCGGTTACCGTGGTAGCGCTGCGACGGCTTGATCAGGCCGATGTGGTCGACGACGAGCGCGGCGAGCGGCGTGCCCCGGCTCTCGGCCCGAACCCGCATCTGCCGGGCCCGCGCGGCGATCTGGCCGAGCGTCAGACCGGCCTCCTGCTCGATCCAGAGCGGGACCTCGGCGCAGACTCCCTCAGCCTCCCGCAGCCGGTCCAGGGCGTACGGAGACAGGTGGCGCGCCTCGGCGATGGCGCGATAGGTGATCGGCTCCCGTTCGCGCGGATCGTAGGCGGTCGCGGCGAGCATGCGCTCGGACAGCTCGTCGGCGCCCATCTCCAGGGAGAAGAAGCCGACCGGACCTGAGCGCCGCGCCGCATTCAGGGCGACGTGGAGCGCGACCGTCGTCTTGCCCATGCCGGGTCGCCCAGCGAGCACGATGAACTGCCCCGGACGCATCCCGAGCGTGTCGCGGTCGAGCCGCGGCAGGCCGTAGGAGACACCCTGCGGTTCGAGCCCCTGAAGTGCACGCTCGATCCGCGCCAGGACATTGGCCGTGCCGTCCTTGAGGGTGACACGGCGGGCGTGCTCGGCGAGCCCGGCGCTGACCACCCCGTCCAGAGCGTCGATCATGAAGGCGGCGTAGGGCGCCGGATCGTGCACCGAGCCCTCGCTCATCCGCGTCACTGCAGCCTGCGCCGTCGTCAGCACCGTGCGCATCCGCGCGGCCTCGGCGATGATCCGGGCGTAACCCGGCGCGCCCACGACGGTGATCGCCCCCTCCACGAGCTTGCCGAGGTAGCCGCCGACGGAGATGCCGCCGAGATCGGCATCGCTGAGGACGGCGGTCAGCAGCCTCCAGTCGATGTGCTCGCCGGCATCCCGGCGCTGGCACATGACGGTGAAGATCTGGCGGTGGACGTCGTCGAAGAAATCCTCCGCGCGGACGTAGTCGCGCGCGCGGTCCAGGGCCTCGGCGTTGAGGAGGATCGCGCCAAGCAGGGACTGCTCCGCCTCGATCGCGCGGGGCGGGCTGACCGTCTCCGCGACGGGTTCGACCGGCAGGGGCCGCCGTGCGGCTGTGACACTCGTCATGGCTACCTCCTGTGATCGTCGTGGTTGGGGAAGGCCAGTTCGGCCAAAAGCGCGACCGTCGCGGCAGGGCGGCGCAAGCGAGCGCCGATAACCGCCCGCCGGAGAACCATCACCGGATCGTCCGGCTCGGGTGTCGCGCTCACAGTCGGCACCATCGAACCGGACACGCGACGGGTGCGGTGGGGGTGTCTGGCCTGGCTCATCGAACGCACTCCTGCACCCGGACCTCACCCCGGGCGGTGCCCCTCCGGGCACGGCTCCGCCGCTCCTCCCGGATCAGAAATCCTTGGAAGACGAACGGTTTGGGCCGTTTAGGGCTGGCGCCCGGCTGGTGCTGCGTTTATTGCAGAACAGGTCCTAACAAGACATTTGCGAAATTATCCGAACTCACAGGGAATCCGACATGGCCCGCTTGCCGGCGCTGATCGACCTAATCGCCTCGTTCAGGGGCGGGGAGCGCAAGAACCTGGAGCTGCAGGCTCGGTTCCTGCGCGAGGCCGGCCTGCTCAGCCGCGGAAAGCGCGGCAGCGGCGCCCCGCCCGTGACTGCCGAGGACGCCGCGATCCTGTTGCTCGCCCATTTGGCGACGACATCCGCCACCTCCGCGCCGGAGATCGTCCAGCGCTATAGCCGGTTGAGCAACTGCTTGTATGATGATCCTGAGTACGAGCGGTATTGGCCGCGGTACAACCGAGCCAATCTCATGTTCTGGCCGATCTACAGCGCTGGAACATCACTCGATGCTCTGAAGACGATGATCATCTCCGCGGATCGGTGCTGGAATTTCTGCAGTGACGTTCTGGAACCGCTCGAACAAGAAGGGACAGGCTTGGCAGCCCTAAAAGCACTTGGGGACCGGCGTGAGGCATTCAGGGCGCGGCGGGCGGTGGTCACACTCGACAAGGTCTATCACTCCCTGTCGATCGTCATCAAAGACGTCTACGAGCACAAGTGGAGCCGCAAGCCGTACTACTCCGCGGATCACGACCCGGACGACATCTTCGCGGCCAGCACCTTCAGTCATCGATGGGCGGAGTTCAATCGGTATGAGGAGGACGAGGATGATCCTCCGCTGTTCGCGACGGCCGGGGTCTCAGGCTTGTCGCTCTACAAGATCAACCAGCTCATTCAAACGCCATGATGGGGTCACCGCAGAGGATGTTCGAAAACGTACGGCTAAGGGCGGACGCCTGTGTAGCTGGCTATTCCGGAAGCGGACCTTCCGCATGCGACCCATGCCAGCCGTACAGACAGGTGTAGGTGCATCCCAGAAGCAGCCATTCACCTGTCGTCTGGCGACTTCGGCTCGGACAGAGAAGCTC